>NZ_JBHSMP010000027.1:0-44028 GCF_042655705.1 Paraburkholderia denitrificans
TCGAGGATCGGCACGAGCACCTGGCCCGCGCGCCGGCTCTTGGCCGCGAGCGTGCCGTACACGAGTGTGAACGCGAGCGAGGCGACCATCGCCGCGAGCATGCGCAGCGTGGTGCGCATGGCGTACTCGGGCAACATCGACGGATCGAGCGAGATGGCCTGGGTCTTGAGCGCGGACATTGGCGCCATCGTCTCGTGAAAGCCGATTGCCGCCATCGCGATCAGGCAGATGATCAGCGGGAACGCGACGAAGTCCCAGCGATTGGGCAGCACCCGCCACGCCGAAGCGTTGGCCGTGCGGTTCAGGTTGAAGCCGAACTCCATTCAGGCGCCCTCCGTGCAGGCCGCCGCGCGGGCGGCATCGAATCCGGGCGCGCGTCCCGGGCGGGACGCAGTGATAAAGGCAAGGCGCATGGGTGCAATGACTCGTTGGCGTTGATCACACGCGGGCGGCGCTAGTGTCGCCCGTGCTACCTGAATACTGCCTGGAGGCCGCCCGGATACTTCTCCGAGCGGGTGCATGTCCGGGCGGGCAGCTACCTTTGGCTTGCCTGGGGCTAATCGGCACGACACTACTACAACCTGTATGACAGGCACAACCTCGCCTCCATAACCCGTCAGCCGCGGCGCGGCATGCGGGTGCGCCATCCGGTAGCGCCCAACACAGCAAAACACCAATGCTCGCAAGACGTTATCGAGAGGTAAAATCCCTGCTCGGCGTCAGATCCAGTCCGCCAGCGAGACGGGCGACCGCCGCACCGCTTACCGGTCTAGCCGCTCGCCGCCGCCCACGCCCACCCACGATTTCGAAGGCCGATGAACAGGAGATTCTTGCGTCAGACCGCCATAGCCGTCGGGGTCGTCGCGGTCGCACTCGGCTGCTGGCTCGCCGCGGGCCTGCTCGCCGACCGCATCGTTCGCCGGGAACTCGACACGGCGATGCACGTACAGCGCCAGATGACCCGCTCGGTCGTCGACAACATGGCGGAGGTCATCGCGAGCGATCTCGCGATGTTGCGGGCGATTCCCGCAACCATGGCCGAAACGGGCATCGCCCAGCGGGCGCTCAGCGATGCGGAGAAATACGCCGTAACACCCCAGCTGACGCAACCGGAGCGCCGCAACGAACTGCTGCGCACGCCCGCACTCTTGACGGCAGACCGCTTCCTGCACGACGCCCAGGGTTTCTCGGGCCTCGACGCCATCTGGCTCGTCAACGACAACGGCGTCTGCGTCGCATCGAGCAACGCGTCCGACAAGGCAACCTACGTCGGCACGAACATGCGCGGGCGCACGTATCTGAACAACACGCTGCTCGGCGCGTTCTCCGAAACCTACGGCGAGGATGTCCCGGGCGGCGAGCCCGGCATCGTCGTCGCCGCGCCCGCTTACAACGACGGTCTGCTGGTCGGCGCCGTGGTGGCGAAAGTCGGCATCGCGCGTCTGCGGCACTGGGTGACGCATCCGGGCACCTTCGTCACCGACGGCAACGGCGTCATCATCATGGCGCACGACAGCGCGCTCGAAGGGCACGCAATGCCGGGTTCGCCAGGCTCGCCCGTCGCGCACGCGAACGCCAGCACCGGCATCGGCACGGCGGTGAACAAACGCCGTTCGGAAATCGGGCTGCGTTCCGCTGCGCAACGCGCGCTCGCGAGCGCGCCCTGGATGCCGCCCAAGGACGCCGCCCAGATGATCGAATTGCCCGGCCTGCACGTGCCCGCGCTGTATGAAACGCGCGGCGGGCTCAATTCCGGGCTGTCGGCTCATCTCGTCGATCCGCTTCAGGCGTGGCCCGAACTGCTCGCGAACCAGCGGCGCGACCGGCTTCTGATCTTCCTGATGCTCGCGGGCTCGGCCGCACTGGCCGCCGTGATCTCGGTGTCGTGGGTACGCGAGCGGCGTCTGCACCGCGCAAGCCGCGACCTCGCCGAGCAGTTGCAGTCGGCCAACGCGCAGCTCGCCGCCGAGGCGCGCCACGACGCGCTGACCGGCGCGCTCTCGCGCCGCTACTTCCTCGATCTGCTGCGCCGCGAAATCGACCGCGCCTACGCGAGCGGCACGACGCTGTGCATGGCGATCGCCGATCTCGACTACTTCAAGCAGATCAACGACCGCTTCGGCCACGCGGCCGGCGACCACGCGCTCAGGCATTTCGTCGAAACCTGCCGCAGCGGGCTGCGCGCCGAGGACGAAGTGGGACGCCTCGGCGGCGAGGAATTCGGCATCCTGCTGCCCGCGACCTCGCTTTCGACGGGGCGCGAGGTGGTCGAGCGCCTGCGGCAGAAGGTCAAGAGCGGCGCGCGCGGCGAGCTTCCCCCGGATGCGAATCTAAGCGTCAGCATCGGCATCACGGAACTGGCTGCGTCGCAGGATCTGCCCGAGCGGCTGCTGAGCCGCGCCGATCTTGCGCTTTATGTGGCGAAGGCGGCCGGGCGCGACCGCTGCGAAGTAATGCCTGCCGACGGCGCCCTGCCGCCGCGCACGGAAACCGAAGCGTTGTAGCCGCCGGGACCGGACACGCGCGCGCGGCAAGCCACCCTGGACATGCCGGGCATGCGCGGTATCATCCACCCGACATTGCCGCCGCCGTTGGTGCGGCAATTGGCGCCACGATTGGTGCCACATCTCGCGGCGCGCTCCATCAGCAACACCGTAACGTTTCACTCACACCGGAGGGATGCATGAAGGGGAATCTGGTCATTATCTGCCGCGATCACGATGCTCACGCGTTCGACCAGTTGATGGTCGAATACGGCGCGTTTCAGACGCGCCTGTCCTCGACCGCCTGGTACCTGAAGCTCGACGTCGCGCCCGAGCTGATTCAGGAGGAAATTCTGGCGCGCATTGGCCGGTATACGACGCACTACATCTTCGAGGCCGGCAGCGTTACGTACAACACGGTCGACAGCGAAGCCGCCGCGGCGCTCGACACGCTTTTCGCCGTTTAGGCGCGACTTTAAAGCGACTTCAAGCCCGGCTTTCGGCGCGAGCGCGAGCCGTCACCACGCGCTGGCCGCTTCGGCAACGGTGCGCTGCACGATATCGAACGAAAAGGTCATGCGCACGGCGAGACCGCCGTCGTCGCCGTTCCCGATCTGCAACTCGCCGCCCGCGCGGCGCACCAGCCGCTCGACGATCGCTAGGCCGAGACCGCTGTGGCCGTTGCCGCCGCGCGCCGGATCGAGCCGCACGAACGGACGGCTCGCCTGGGTCAGATCCTGCGCCGCGATGCCCTGACCGTGATCGCGCACGGTCAGCACGTAACCGTCCGCACCGCGCGCCGTCTCGATCACCACGGGCGGTGCGCCATACGCGCGGGCATTGTCGAGCAGGTTCGAGATCACGCGCTCCAGCGTCGCGGCGGGCAGCCTGAAATCGCCGCCGGCTGCGAGCTTTGTCTGAACGGACGCCGCATCGCCCGTCGCGCCCATCGCGCCCATCGCGCGATAGTTGCGCGCGATACGCTCGCACGTTTCGTCCACCTCGACGGGTTCGCTGCGGTCCGCGCCGTCGTGCGCGAACACGAGAAACTGGTCGACGATATGCGCCATCGACTCCACATCGCGCACCACACCATCGCGTGCCCGCGCCTCATCCATCATTTCCGCACGCAGACGCAGCCGCGCAAGCGGCGTCTTCAGATCGTGCGCGACACCGGCCAGCATGACCGCGCGGTCGTGCTCGGTGCGCGCCACTTCCTTCACCATCTGATTGAAACCGCGCGTGAGCAGGCGCAGTTCGCGCGGCCCGCTCTCGCGTACCGGCGGCACCGGTTCCCCTCGGCCGAAGCTCCCCACGGCCTGGGCGAGCGAGCGCAACGGCTTTTGCAGCATCCAGGCCGCCACGAGCGCCGCGAACACCGCCGCCGAAAAGATGATGACGAACCACGGAATCAACCGCTGGATAGGCCGCATGATGCGCAAGGCGTGCGCCGGCACGACAATCCAGCGCTCGTCGTGCGGGCCGCGCACCCAGATCGTGGGCGGAAAGCCGGGCGGGCCGGGGCGCACGTCAGTGCCGGGCGGCATCCGGTCGCGCACGTCGTCGACGAAGCGGCGCAGCGCCGCCGGCGCCCTCTCGCTGCTGGGCGGCACGTCGGCGCTCGCCGGATCGACGAGCTGCACGCGCGACGGCAGCGGCTGGTCGGGCGCGCGCGCGACGTGCTCGCGCACCGCATCGACGAGGAAGGCCACTTCTTCGACGGCATAGCGCGTTTGAGTCTGGGTGCGCTCGAGACGTACGAGCGCGAACCACGCAACGTGGGACAGCAGCAGAACGCCGATGAAGAGCAGCGCAAGCCGCCCGAACAGGGAATCAACCGGCCGGCGCATGGTTGCCCTGCTCGCCGTCCGGCACGAACACGTAACCGCGCCCGCGTACGGTCTGAATGAAGCGCGGCGTGGACGGGTCGCTTTCGAGGATGCGGCGCAGACGCCACACCTGCACGTCGATGCCGCGGTCGGTGCCGTCGTACTCGGGGCCGTGCAGCAGTTCGAGCAGGCGCTCGCGCGTGAGCGTGCGCATCGGATGATTGACGAAGATCTTCAGGAGCGCGAATTCGCTGCCCGACAGCAGCAGCGGCTTGTCTTCCTGGTGCAGCGTGCGTGACTGGAAATCGAGCGTGAAGCGCCCGAACGAGAACGGCTCGCGCTGCTCCGGCGCGGCGGCCGACGGCGGCGTGCGGCGGCGGCGCAGCACGGCCTGCACGCGGGCGAGCAGCTCGCGCGGGTTGAAGGGCTTGCCGAGGTAATCGTCGGCGCCGAGTTCGAGGCCGACGATGCGGTCCACGTCGTCCGCGCGCGCGGTGAGCATGATGACGGGAATATCGTCGCCGGACGCGCGCAGCTTGCGCAGCGCGGAGAGACCGTCCACGCCGGGCATCATCAGGTCGAGCACGATCAGATCGGGCCGCTCGCGCTCGAGGCGCCGCTCGAGCGAGCCCGCGTCGTGCAGCACCGACACTTCCATGCCCTGGCGCGCCAGATAATCGCGCAGCAGGTCGCGTAGTTCGACGTCGTCGTCGACAACAAGTATTTGAGTAGCCATGAAACGAAGTTTAACGCGCGTGCGCGAGCCGTTTCCTTACCGTGCGGCAGTTTGGGTTACGAGGTGTTACCGCGAAAGCTGCCAGTAATCTGACGTAACGACAACGGCCCGCGGCGTAACACGCAACCCGGTAGCGCCCGATAGGCTAGGGACACCGGATGCGGCAACAGGCACTTTGATGAGCGGTCGGGCCTCACCGGATAACACCCATCACGGAATTGTCAGGAGCCTCACCATGTACAAGAAGACTACGCGCATTCTCGCCATTGCCGCTGCGTCGTTCGCCCTCGCTACGGGCGCCGTCCACGCCCAGATGCCGCCGCAGGGCGGTCCGGGCATGCACCAGATGCACGGCGATTTCATGATGGGCGTCAAGAAGCTGCACGACAAGCTGAACCTGAACGCCGACCAGGAAAAGCAATGGCAGGCGGCGCTCGACACGATGAAGCAGGGCCGCGAGCAGGCACGCAAGAGTCACGAAGAGATGAAGCAGCAGCTCGATTCGATGATGAAGCAGCCGATCCTCGACATGAACGCGCTGCACGCGGCGCATCAGAAGATCGAGCAAGAGCGCGCGCAGCTGCACGAACAGACCGCCCAGGCCTGGCTCACGTTCTATAACGGCCTGAACGACCAGCAAAAGACCACCGTCAGCACGGCGTTCAAGGAGCACTTCGCGAAGATGGAGCAGCGCCACGAGAAGATGCGCGAGCACTGGCAGCAGCATCGCGGCGCGGCGTCGGCGCCCGCCGCTGCGCAGTAAGCAGTCAGCGGCAGGTAAGGCCCGGGGAGACGTCGATCTCCCCCGCCTGCCCGCCCAAAATCAAAGCGCCGCGGTTCGCACCGCGGCGCTTTTGCTTTTTAGGCAGTTATCTATCCATGCACCGGCCTCACGAGCCCGATGCACGGCGATGCGATCAGGCGAGATCGAACAGCAACACTTCGGCCTTGTCGCCGTTCGCAAGCGTGACGCTGTCCTCGGCCTCGATCATCGCCGCGTCGCCCGCGCCAAGCCGCTCGCCGTTCACCTCCAGCGCGCCGCGCGCAACGTGCACGTACACACGCCGCCCGGCCGGAACCGCGTACTGCGCGCGCTCGTCGCCGTCGAGCAGCGCCGCATGGATCGACGCATCGGAGCGCACCGTCACCGAGCCGTCGCGCCCATCCGGCGACGCAATCACGCGCAGCTGCCCGCGCTTGTCCGCATCGGAGAAGCGCTTTTCCTCGTAGCCCGGCGCTCCGCCGCGTTCCAGCGGCAGCAGCCAGATCTGCAGCAGATGCACTTCGTCCTCTTTCGAGCCGTTGAATTCGCTGTGCATCACGCCCGTGCCTGCGCTCATGCGCTGCACGTCGCCCGGCCGGATGGTCGAGCCGTTGCCCATGCTGTCGCGGTGCGCGAGCGCGCCGTCCAGCACGTAGGTCACGATCTCCATGTCGCGGTGGCCGTGCGCGCCGAAGCCCTGCCCGGCCGCGACGCGGTCGTCGTTGAGCACCCGCAGCGCGCCGTAGTGGACGTGCTCCGGATCGTGGTAGTCCGCGAAAGAAAAGCTGTGGAACGTGTCGAGCCAGCCGTGGTTGGCATGGCCGCGTTCGTCGGCGTGGCGGATGGCGAGCATCGGATTCTCCCTTGATTCGTTGCAAGACCTGAAGATAATGGCGGTATCTCCATCTCACAATGCGCAAGCGCGCACCGCAGCGTTTCACCAGAAACATCAAAGGGCTGCGACGTTTACCTCCCGCCACAATCGCCCTCGACAGTCTGGCGCAGCCTCCGCCTTCGGGTAAAATATCGCGCTTTTCGGCCAGCGCGTCTTGCCATTGCTCCCGCCCCGCCCACCGGCCGGGTCTCGAGAGCGCAAACCGCGTAGCTGGCCGGATGCAGAGACGCCAGGCACACATCAGGCACACACCAGGCAGACCCCGGCGAGGCACAAAGCAGGCATCAGGCCCGCATTTTTTGCCCGCGATGGCGCCTGAACGACACAGAGGCCGGGGCGCGTGAGCGCCGCCGTACCAGGAGAAAGATGAAGAAGTTCGCAGTGTGCGTCGCGCTCGCCCTCCTTGCGGGCAGCGCCGCCGCCAAAGAGTGGCATACCGTGCGCATCGGCGTCGATGCGAGCTATCCGCCATTCGAGTCGAAAGCGCCCAACGGCGAGATCGTCGGCTTCGACGTCGATCTGACGAAGGCGTTGTGCGCACGCATGAACGTCAAGTGCGTCTGGGTCCAGAGCGACCTCGACGGCATCATCGGCGCGCTGAAGGCACGCAAGTTCGATGCGATCGTGTCGTCGCTCAGCGTGACGGACCAGCGCCGCCAGCAGATCGACTACTCCGACAAGATGTTCGACGCGCCCGCACGCATGATCGCGAAGACGGGCTCGCCGCTCCTGCCCACGGCGGCCTCGCTCAAGGGCAAGAATGTCGGCGTCGAGCAGGGCTCGACCCAGGAGGCCTACGCGAAGGCTTACTGGGCGCCCAAAGGCATCAATGTCGTGTCGTACCAGAACCAGGATCAGGTCTATCAGGATCTGATGTCGGGTCGGCTCGACGCGACGCTGCAAGACGAGGTCCAGGCCGACTTCGGCTTCCTGAAGACGGCGCGCGGCAAGAGCTTCGCATGGGCGGGCCCGGCGGTCGAGGATCCGAAGACGATCGGCGACGGCACCGCAATCGGCCTGAGCAAGCAGGACCCCGAGCTGAAGGCAAAATTCAATGCCGCACTGGCCGCGATCCACAAGGACGGCACGTTCGACCGGATCGCGAAGCAATACTTCGATTTCGATATCTATAAAGGCAAGTAGCAACGAGACGAGACACACACGAGCCGCGAACCCCGGGGACGGACCCTATGTACCGAGCCCGCGCTTCGTTATATACAGTGAGACCCGCGGACCACGCGCAGTTTCACCCGCAGTCGGATGCCCAGCCCTGTACAAACCTTCGCAAGCCAACGCCGGCGACCCCGGTCGATGCGAGAAGCACGCCCCGGTTGCAGCGGATGCCCCGCGCAACCCGGCCACCAGGCTGGACGTTCATGAACGGATTTGAACCGCGGCTCGTCGAGCCGCGCCTTTCGCGGTGCGCACAACGCGCCTCGTCAAGGACCCATCTATGTTTCTTCAAGGCTACGGCCCGCTGATCCTCGCCGGCACCTGGCAGACCGTCCAGCTCTCCGTGCTGTCGCTCGTGCTGTCGTTCGTGCTCGGACTGCTCGGCGCGGCAGCGAAACTCTCGAAGAACCGCGCCGTCAACGGCGCGGGCACGGTCTACACCACGCTGATCCGCGGCGTCCCCGACCTCGTGCTGATGCTGCTGCTCTTCTATAGCCTGCAGATCTGGCTGAACGATCTCACCGACCTGCTCGGCTGGGACCAGATCGACATCGATCCCTTTCTCGCCGGCGTGATCGTGCTCGGCTTCATCTACGGCGCGTACTTCACGGAAACCTTCCGCGGCGCGTTCCTCGCGGTGCCGCGCGGCCAGCTCGAAGCGGCCCACGCGTACGGCATGACGAACTGGCAGGTATTTCGCCGCGTCATGTTCCCGCAGATGATGCGCTTCGCTCTGCCCGGCATCGGCAACAACTGGCAGGTGCTCGTGAAGTCGACGGCGCTCGTGTCGATCATCGGTCTCGCCGACGTCGTCAAGGCGAGCCAGGACGCCGGCAAGGGCACGCTGCGGTTCTTCTTTTTCACGCTGCTCGCAGGCGCGATCTATCTCGTCATCACGACGATCTCGAACTTCGTGCTGATGTACCTCGAAAAGCGCTACTCCACCGGCGTGCGCAAGGCAGACCTCTAAGCGGATCCGCAAGACAAGGCCAACGACAATGCAAGACTTGACCCAGCTGATCCAGCAATACTGGCGCAACTACCTTTTCTCCGACGGCTATCACTTCACCGGGGTCGCCATCACGCTCTGGCTGCTCGTCGTGTCGATCGGCATCGGTTTCTGCCTTTCGGTGCCGTTCGCGGTCGCGCGCGTCTCGAAGAAGAAGTGGCTCGCGGGCCTCGTGTGGCTCTTCACGTATATCTTCCGCGGCACGCCGCTCTACGTGCAGCTGCTGTTGTGCTACACCGGCCTCTACAGCCTCGAAATCGTGCGCAACCACGAACTCACGAGCGCGTTCTTTCGCAGCGGCATGAACTGCACGCTGCTTGCGTTCACGCTCAACACCTGCGCGTACACGACCGAAATCTTCGCGGGCGCGATCAAGTCGACGCCCTACGGCGAAATCGAAGCCGCGCGCGCGTACGGCATGTCGTCGTTCACGCTCTATCGCCGCGTGATCCTGCCTTCGGCGCTGCGCCGGGCCCTGCCCTATTACAGCAACGAAGTGATCCTGATGCTGCACGCGACGACCGTCGCGTTCACGGCCACCGTGCCGGACATTCTCAAGATCGCACGCGACGTCAATTCGGCGACCTACCAGACGTTCACGGCATTCGGCATCGCCGCCATGCTGTACCTGACTATTTCATTCACGCTGGTGTGGCTGTTCCGCCGCGCCGAGCGCCGCTGGCTCGCGTATCTGCGACCGCAAGGCAAGTGAGCCCGCACCGAGGACCCTGATGAATTCCCAGAAACAAAAGCTTTGCATCGATGACCTGCACAAGCGGTACGGCGACCATGAAGTGCTCAAGGGCGTTTCGCTTACGGCGAATGCCGGCGACGTAATCAGCGTGATCGGCTCGTCCGGCTCCGGCAAGAGCACGATGCTGCGTTGCATCAACTTTCTCGAACAGCCCAACGCCGGGCGCATCGTCGTCGACGGCGAAGAAGTGCTCACGCGCGCCGACGCGCGCACCGGCGCGCTGCAAGTGGCCGACACGAAGCAGCTCCAGCGCGTGCGCACGAAGCTCGCGATGGTGTTCCAGCACTTCAATCTGTGGTCGCACATGAACGTGCTGGAGAACGTGATCGAGGCGCCCGTGCACGTGCTGGGCCTGCCGCGACGCGAGGCTGAGGACCGCGCGCGCGAATACCTCGAAAAGGTCGGGCTGTTGCCGCGTGTGGAAAAGCAATATCCGTCGCACCTCTCGGGTGGCCAGCAGCAGCGCGTGGCGATTGCGCGCGCGCTCGCGATGCAGCCGGACGTCATGCTGTTCGACGAGCCGACTTCGGCGCTCGACCCCGAACTCGTCGGCGAAGTGCTCAAAGTAATGCAAAAGCTCGCCGAGGAAGGCCGCACGATGATCGTCGTGACGCACGAAATGGGTTTCGCGCGCAACGTTTCGAATCATGTGATGTTTCTGCATCAGGGCCGCGTCGAGGAAGAAGGCCAGCCCTCCGAGGTCTTCGCCAATCCGAAGAGCGAGCGGCTGCGGCAGTTCATTTCGGGCAGCCTCAAATAGGCGGATTAGAAGACATCATGCCCTGCATCGCCGCAACATGAACGCTCATGATCCGGCTTATGACCCCGCTTATGACCGATAGTGCGGCAATGTAGTAAAAGTAGTTTTACAAGGCGCTTTCTGCGCCTTTTCTTTTTTATTGCTGCGCAATTCCGGAGCGACTCGGGAAACCCTCGGGAACGCCTCCAGAACCCCTCTGGAACCCCACTCCCCGCGCCGCAATAAACCTTCCCGCCTACCCCCAAGGCGTTGCGCCGTCAATAGTGACAATTCTTGACGCCGTTTCGGCACAGCCATGTGTTCCTTGTCGGATAAGGCGTCAAGCCACTTTTTTAAAAGCAGGCTGTTATTGCCTCCGGGCGTCATATTGCAATTTGACGACACAGGCCAACCCTCAAGCGATTTCATTCGCCATCGCCGACCTTTTTTTGATAGATTAGTAACCAAAGTAGCAAAACTAAGTTGATTAAAAGTAGTTTCACTTCAAAATAAATGAGGGATGCCAGTCAACAACGGGATCTGCGAGACAACACAGCCGGGTTGTCCGTCTTGCTTTAAGGCCCTCGCGCCGATCCCCGAGGTAGTCCTCTCGCACGCGACGGTTTCTGTTCGCAGTGAATTCACACGCGCGGACGTCTTTCGCAGTACTTAGGTTGACTTTCTTTTTGACAGGGTATGGAGGAGAACATGAAGAAAGCTTTGCTTGCCGCAGCTCTGATGTCGGCTGGCGTAGTCGCGCATGCCCAGAGCAGCGTGACGCTCTATGGCCGCCTCGATGCAGGTGTGGCCTATATGAACGGCATCGGCAGCGGCTCGGGCCCGAATGGCCAGGCAACGCGCGGTACGAGCCAGGTCCTGCTCGAAAGCGGCTACTGGGGCACCAGCCTCTGGGGCATGAAGGGCGTTGAAGACATCGGTGGCGGCAACAAGGTTCTGTTCCACCTGGAAGGCAGCTTCAGCACGGCAAACGGCACCGGCCCCGGCGACAACGGGCTCTTTAATCGCTGGGCGACCATCGGCATGGCCAATGACCAGTTCGGTACCCTGCTGTTGGGCCGGATGCTGTTCATCTCCAACGGCATTTGGGACTTCGACCCGTTCGGCCAGTCGAACTGGTCGTCGGCCTCGCTGGTCCGCGGCCGTAACTGGCCGCAGTCGAGCAACAACATTTCGTATCAGTCGCCGAACTGGTACGGCTTCGACGTGTACGGCCAGTACGCGTTCTCCAACTCGACGAGCTTCAACAACGGCCGCGAAGCCGGTATTCAGCTGACGTACACGAGCTCGCTGTTCCAGGTCCGCGGCCTGTACGACGAAATCCGCAACCCGACCAACGGTACGCTCGGCGGCCCATACGACGGGATCAACACGAACAATCTCGGCACCGTCAACGGCATCTTCTCGTACTCGCGCGACTACATGGCGATGGTCAACGTGTTCCTCGGCGCGTTCAAGATTCAGGGCGGCTTCGAAGCCATCCGTTCGTCGGGCATGACCGGGCAGCTGCCGGGCCAGCCGACCACGGCCAACCACGAATGGGGCGGCGTAACGTGGCAAGCCACGCCGGCTGCAGCCCTGATCGCGGCGGTCTATCACGTCAACGCGAACAACGGCGGCGGCAACGCCACGATGTACACGATCGGCGGCTCGTACAACATTTCGAAGCGCACGCTGCTCGACATCCAGGCGGCAACGGTGCGCAACAGTTCGACGGCCAACTTCGGTCTGAACGCCAACAACTTCGGCACGTCGGCTGCAACGGGCAACCCGTTGCCGGGCGCGAGCCAGACCGGCGTGTACGCAGGTATCCAGCACGCGTTCTAACCGGCGGGTGTAGACAGAACAGCTACATCGAAGTTTTCACGCTGCTGCGAGAGGCGCGTATCGGTGCGGTGTCCGCAAGAACATCCGCACCGTTTTTTTATTCTCGACACGGGCCGCGAAACTCATCGTTCGCGGCCCGTGTGCTTTTTTGTGCGGCGAAATTACGGCAAAAGCGGCCGCGTCAGACAGCCGCTTCGTTCTCTTCGCCCGTGCGGATGCGGATCACGCGCTCGACGTCGGTCACGAAAATCTTGCCGTCGCCGATCTTGCCGGTGCGCGCCGCGCCGATGATCGCGTCGATCACCTGGTCGGCCTGGCTGTTCGCCACCACCACTTCGATCTTCACCTTCGGCAGAAAATCGACCACGTATTCCGCGCCGCGATACAGCTCGGTGTGTCCCTTCTGGCGGCCGAAGCCCTTGACCTCGGTGACGGTCAGGCCCGTGAGGCCCACTTCGGCGAGCGCCTCGCGCACTTCGTCGAGCTTGAACGGTTTGATGACGGCAGTAATGCGTTTCATGGCGGACCTCGTCTCTTATCGGATTGGAATCGCGGATTGGAATCGGGTTGGAGTCTGTATGAAAACCGGGTGCGGAATAACCGGGTTCGTTACGGGAATTCTACGCTGCGCGGCGCACGCTCATGACGCGGCAACCCGCACGGGCGCCAAATTCGGCACCTGCGCGAGATCCGCGAGCCACACGGCCGATTCGGCATCGCTCGGTGCGCGCCAGTCGCCGCGCGGCGAAAGCGAGCCGCCCGAGCCGACCTTCGGCGCGTTCGGCACGCACGTGCGCTTGAACTGGCTCTGGCGGAAAAAACGGTCGAGGAAGATGCCCAGATTACGCTTGATCGCGGCGAGATCGTATTGATTGCGCTCGCCTCGTGCATGCTCCGGCCATGCACCGCGCTCGCGCTCGCCCCACGCATGCTCCGCGAGAAACGCGACCTTCGACGGCGCAAAACCGAAGCGCAGCGTGTAGTAAAGGTTGAAATCCTGCAGCTCGTACGGCCCGATCACGCTTTCGGTCTTCTGCTCGGGCGCGCCGTTCTCCTTGCCGGGAATCAGTTCGGGGCTGATATCGGTGTCGAGAATCGCTTCGAGCACCGCCGAACCGCTTGCGCCGATCTGCCCCGTCTGCGCCACCCAGTACACGAGGTGCGTGATGAGCGTCTTCGGCACGCTCGCGTTCACGTTGTAGTGCGACATGTGATCGCCGACGCCATAGGTGCACCAGCCGAGCGCGAGTTCCGAGAGATCGCCCGTGCCGATCACGATGGCGCGATTGAAGTTGGCAAGACGGAACAGATGATTCGTGCGCTCGCCGGCCTGAACGTTCTCGAAGGTGATGTCGTAGGCGGCCTTGCCTTCGGAATACGGATGGCCGAGGTCTTCGAGCATCTGCATGCAGCTCGGGCGGATGTCGATTTCGGACGCCGTGCAGCCCACCAGCTCCATCAGCTGACGCGCCTGGCGCAGCGTGCGCTCGCTCGTCGCGAAGCCGGGCATCGTGTACGCAAGAATATTCGTGCGCGGCAGCCCGAGCCGGTCCATCGCCTTCGCGCACACGAGCAGCGCGTGCGTGGAGTCGAGCCCGCCGGACACGCCGATCACCACCTTCTTGATGCCGCTCTGCGACAGGCGCTGTTCGAGCGCCTGCACCTGGATGTTGTAGACCTCGTTGCAGCGTTCGTCGCGGCGCTTCGGATCGGCGGGAACGTACGGGAAGCGTTCGACCCGGCGTTCGAGCGGCAGCACCGGCACACTCCAGGCGCCCGCATGCGGCATCTCGCAGCGGATCACGCGCAACTTCGCGATCTCGTCGCGATGGCGGCGAATCGAATCGCCGAAGGTGGTCTGGCGGATCCGCTCCTGCGCGAGGCGCTCGATATCGACATCGGCGAAGATGAGCTGCGAGTCGTCGTGAAAGCGCTCCGACTGCGCGAGCAACTCGCCGTTTTCGTAGACGAGCGCCTGGCCATCCCATGCCATGTCGGTCGTCGATTCGCCCTTGCCCGCCGAGGTGTAGAGATACGCGGCGAGACAGCGCGCCGACTGCTGCGAAACGAGCTGATGGCGGTAACCGGCCTTGCCGACCACGACGTTCGACGCCGAAAGATTGACGAGCACCGACGCACCCGCGAGCGCCGCGAACGACGACGGCGGAATCGGCACCCACACGTCCTCGCAGATTTCCACATGAAAGCGCAAGCCTTCGACCTGCGGCAGATCGAACAGCAGCGAAGCGCCGAACGGCACTTCCTCGCCGCACAGGCGCGCGGTATCGGTGCGCGCGCAATCGGCGGCGCTGAACTGGCGCGGCTCGTAGAACTCGCCGTAGTTCGGCAGATAGCTCTTCGGTACGAGGCCCGCGATGCGTCCGCCCGCGACCACGGCAGCGCAATTGAAGAGCGACTGGCCGACGCGCACCGGCAGGCCGACGATCATTGCGAGCGGCAGCGACGTCGACGCCTCGATGATGGACTGCAGCGCATGCTCGCACGCATCGAGCAGCGCCTTCTGGCGAAACAGGTCGTCGCAGGTATAGGCCGCAAGGCCCAGTTCGGGAAACGCGACGAGCGCGGCGCCGCGGCCCGCGGCCTCGCGCGCGAGCGCAAGCGTCGCGCTGGCGTTGAACGCAGGGTCCGCCACGCGGCAGCGCGGCACGCCCACGGCCACGCGTGCAAAGCCATGCGTATAGAGGTTGAAGAAGCGCTCTTTCATTTTGATAATCCTAGGGCCTGCGTCGATAGCGAACCGGTGCACGACGCGATGCGGTGCGGTGCGGTCCCCACCCGTTCTGGGCGTTTGCTTTACCATGACCGTTTGCCGCAATTTCGGTCGGCGCTCGAAAGCCGGCGCATGCCTTATCGGACTGGCACGCAAGTTGAATAAGGAACGTTTCGATTATCGCACGGGCATTCTCGGCTCACCGGCCGAGGTGGATAGCGCCGCCTGGAATGCGCTGCTCGCGCAGCAGGCGCAACCCACGCCCTTTTTGCGCCACGAATTCCTCTCGGCGCTGCACGCCACGCGCTGCGCGACGTCCGAGGCAGGCTGGGCGCCGCAGTTCGTCACGCTGACCGACACGCGCACGGGCCAGCTCGCAGCCGCCGCGCCCGTCTACCTGAAAAGCCACTCGTACGGCGAATACGTGTTCGACTGGGCCTGGGCCGACGCGTATAAACGCAACGGCCTCGATTACTACCCGAAGCTGCTGTGCGCCGTGCCGTTCACGCCCGTGCAGGGCACGCGCCTGATCGCGGCGGACACGACCGCGCGCCGCCACCTCGCCGCAACGCTGCTGGCCTTCGCCGAGCAGGCGGATGTGTCGTCGCTGCACGTGCTTTTTCCGACCGTCGAGGAAGCGGATGCGATGACCGCGCTCGGCATGATGCAGCGCGACGGCGTGCAGTTTCACTGGCTTAACGACGGTTACCGCGATTTCGACGATTTCCTGTCTACGCTCGAACAAAAGAAGCGCAAGAACATCCGCGCGGAGCGGCGCAAGGTGCGCGACGCAGGCGTGACGACCAGGCGCGTGCGCGGCGAAGACATCAGCGATGCCGAGTGGCGCTTTTTCAGCCGCTGCTACCGGCAGACCTACCGCGAGCATTTTTCGACGCCCTATCTGAACCTCGACTTCTTCCGCATGATCGGCGCGTCGATGCCGGAGAACCTGCTGCTCGTGATCGCCGAATACGAAGGCAAGCCGATTGCGAGTTCGCTCGTCGTGTATCAGCGCGGCGAGCACGGCGGCGGCACGCTCTATGGCCGTTACTGGGGCGCGCTCGAGCACGTGCCGTGCCTGCATTTCGAAACGGCGTACTACCAGCCGCTCGAATTCTGCATCGAGGAAAAGCTCGCCGTGTTCGAAGGCGGCGCGCAGGGCGAGCACAAGATGGCGCGCGGCTTCATGCCGAGCGCGACGCGCTCGACGCACTGGCTCGCGCACCCGGCGTTCGCCGATGCCGTCGCCCACTTTCTCGACAGCGAAAAACACCACATTCATGCTTACGTCGACGAGCTGAACGAGCATAATCCGTTTCGTCCCTAACTCGCCCCTAACTCGTCCCTGCGATAACGAACGCGCCATGCCGTGGTTTCTCTACCTGCTCGAATGCGCCGATGGCAGCGTTTATACCGGCATTGCCGTCGATGTCGCCGCGCGCTTTGCACAGCACGCGAACGGCACGGGTGCGCGCTATACGCGCTCGCACAAGCCGGTGCAGGTGCTCGCGTCGTTCGAACTTGCCGACCGCGCGCACGCTTTGCGCGCCGAGTACCGGGTCAAGCAGTTGACCGCGCGTGAGAAACGCGCGCTCGCAGCCGGGGCGCGCACGCTCGAATCGGTGCTGCCGGTCGTAGCGCCCGCCGAAGCAGACGAAGCGGACGAAGCCACCGAAGCCGCCGGGCCGGATTCCACGCCCGCACCATGAGAAAAGCCGCATGGCCAGTGCGGCTCATGCGGCTCTACTTGCAGCACCGCGCGACGCGATGCTGCCGATGCATCCAATCCTTCCAGTACTTCAACGAGCAGCTTACTTCTTGAAGTTCGCGACGCCTTCGGTGATTTCCTTGTGCGCGGCTTCGATGCCGGCCCAGCCGTCCACCTTGACCCACTTGCCCTTTTCGAGCGACTTGTATTGCTCGAAGAAGTGCTTGATCTGGTCCTTCAGGTATTGCGGCACGTCGTCGATCGACTTGATGCCGGCCGTCATCGGGCAGACCTTGTCGTGCGGCACTGCGATCAGCTTGGCGTCGACGCCCGACTCGTCGGTCATCTGCAGCATGCCGACCGCGCGCGAACGCACCACGGCACCGGCCAGCAGCGGGAACGGCGTGATCACGAGCACGTCGACCGGATCGCCGTCGCCGGAGAGCGTCTGCGGGATGAAGCCGTAGTTCACCGGATAACGCATGCCCGTGCCGACAAAACGGTCGACGACCAGCAGGCCGAGTTCCTTGTCGGCTTCGTACTTCACCGGGTCGCTCTGCGCGGGGATCTCGATGATCACGTTGAAGTCTTGCGGTAGATCTTTGCCTGCGGGGACGTTTGCGAAGCTCATGTGCGCTCTCAGTTCAGATGAAAAACCGGCGACTCCGCGCACAACCTGCCTCGCGCGCGCCTCGCGGACGAAGCGCGCCGGCGCGGAAACCGGACGTTAAGGGATGGCGACATTATAGCCAATCGGATACGCCGGACCGTGGATCTGACGGTACAGGCAGGACACGCGTCGCCTGCGAAGCCGTGAACCGCTGCGCGCGCCTTTACGCGCACCCGTACGCACGCATTCGCAGCGCCATGAAATACGGCCGCATAAAGCGGCCGCATTTCATGTTGACGCCGGCAGTTGCCCGCTCACACGACGTTCATCGACAGCGCGCTCTCGCGATAATGGCCCGCAGCCTTCTCGCGGTCGCCAAGCTCCTCGTGCAGGCGCGCGAGCGCGCGATGCGAGCGGATCTTGAGCGGCTCGTTATCGCTTCCCTGGGCGGACTTGAGCGCCGCTTCGAGGAACGACTGCGCCTTGCCCCAAAGCTGCTGCTTCAGGCACAGGCGGCCAAGCGCGAACAGCAGGTCGCCGTCCTCGGGCCGCTCCTTGCGCCATGCCTCGGCTTTCTGGATGAGCGGCAGCGCATCGCTGCCCGCCGTATCCGGATAGCGGCGCAACAGACGCGCGTCCCAGTTCTGCGCGAGCGCTTCTTCGACGATCTTGCGCGCGTCGTTCTGGCGATCGAGCGCAATCAGCAGTTCGGCGGCGCAATCGGCGAGACGCGGCGAGTGACGCTCGATGGGCGAAAGCGATTGCCACAATTCGAGCAGCGCATCCGCGTTGTGACGGCGGTCGCGCAGCAGGTTTTCCGCCGCAAGCTGGCGCAGGCGCACCGCGACAGCCGGATGCAGCGCCTCGCGCTTTTCCAGCGTCTTCACGAGCTTGAGCACCTCGCCCCAGTTCTTCAGCTGTTGCTGCGCGCGCAGCGCGATCTGCTGCGCGTGAATCCGGCGGCCGCCCTGCGAGCGCATCTCGGTGAGCGCGGCGAGCGCGCCATCGGCGTCGCGGCCATCGGCGCGCATGTCGGCCGTCGCCAGCAGGCGCGCTTCCTGAAGTTCAGGATCCTCGACCTGCTTGAGCCACTCGTCGCGGCGCGCGTACTCATGCAGCCGGTGCGCGGCATTCGCGGCGATAAGGCCCGCGACGCCCGTGTTGCGCTTGTCGGCGAGCGCGTCGCGCGCGGCCTTTTCCGCACGCGAGAAGCGCCCCGCGTACAGATTGCTGACCGCGTCGCGCAGCGCCGAATGCGCCCGCTGCGTACGCATGCGCGCGCGGTAGGCGGCGACGCGGCGCGGCATCGTCACGATGTTGCGCACGAAGCGCAGGATCGCGTAGAGCAGCACGAACGCCACCACGACGCCGACGACGAAGAGGTTGAGCGAAACGTCGACGCGATACGGCGGGTAGACGAACAGCACCTGACCGGCGTCGAAGCGGCCGAGCGTCGCGAGCGTAGCGGCGACGGCGAACAGGACGGCCAGCCACAGGAGTCCACGGATGCCCATGTCTTACCCCCGGCTCTTGTATTGCTGGATCGCCTGCAGGCTCGCGTCGAGGTTCGGCAGCACGACCGCCTTCGAGCCATCCTTCACCTGCTGCACCAGATCGCGCACGGCACGCGTGTCCTTCGACGCGCTGTCGAAGTAGCGCGCGAGCGCGGCGTCGGCGGCGGCGAGGTCGGACTTGAGCGCGTCCTGGTTGCGCGAGAGCAGCGACAGACGCGCCGAAACGAGGCGCATCTTCAGGTTCTCGCGCACGAAGTAGCCTTCCTCGGGCGCGATGAGCATGGCGTCGGCGTTATCGACGCGGCGCACCTGCACGAGGCTCGTGATCTGGTGGCCGATGCCCGCGAAGAAGGTATTGAGCCACGCTTTCCAGCGCGGTTCGTGGTTCTCGGCGGCGATCTTCTCGATGTCGGCGTGCGCGCCGGCCTGCGGCTTCGTCCGCGCGACGATCTCCTCGCCCGCGAGCGGCAGCGAGTCGACCTCGCCGAGCGCCGTGTCGAGCTTGATCGCGAGACCCGTGAGATCGGTGGACGGTGCGGCCTGGAGCTTTTCGATGTCGTGCGCGATGGCCTTGCGCACGACCAGCGCCTGCGGGCTGGCCGTGGCGGCGAGGCGTGTATCGGCGCTGCGCAGCGCAAACAGCGCAAGCTGCGTGTTGCCGGTCAGCTGAAGCTGTTCGCTCGCGCTCGAGAGCATCTGGCCGACCTCGGCGAGCGTCCATTCGTCGTGATTCTTCGCGAGGTCCGCGTACTGTTGCGTGAGCGCCTGCTGCGCGGTCTGCGCGTCGGCGATCTTGCCTTCGAGCTGCGCGATCTGCCGGTCGATCTGCTGCGCGCCCGCAGCAGCCTGATCGGCGCGCGCGCGCAGCGCGGCCATCTGCTGATCGGCAGCCAGCTGGTGCTGCACCAGCTGGTGATCGACTCGATCGAGCTTGCGGTTGAGCACGAAGCCGCCCGCGCCCGCTCCGCCCGCGACCAGCGCCACGACGAGCCACAGCAAGGCGGAGCCTGCGCCGCGCTTCCCGGAAGTCTGCGCCGAAGGCGCGGCGGCCCAGGCCGGGCGTACAGGTGAAGTACCGGATGTCGCGCCCGCGGATGGGACGCCAGGCTGCGCTACGTTGCCGGAATTGTTCGAATCAGTCATGCGTGATTGTGTCGACCCGGGGGCCGGATTGTTCTGAACCGGTTGAACAACGGAAGAAGCGAGTCGCTCCAGCGCCTCGACGATGCGCTCGTCGCCCGCGCCGGACAGCGTAATCCTATCAAAACCCATTCCCCGCGCCGTCTCGGCAATCCGCGGGTGCGGCGTGACGAGCGGCGAGTGGTGCAGTTCGGCGATTTCGCCTGCTGTCAGGTGCTCGCGCGCCAGTTCGGCGAGGTTGCGCACGCCCTCGGAACTCGTCACGAGCCAGGCGTGCGGCGCGCCCGCGAGCAACGCGTGAACCTGGGTCCAGGCGGCCATCGGCGGTTCGGGCACGACGCGCCGGTAAGCGGCCACGTGTTCGACTTCGGCGCCCGCTTCGCGCAGACGGTCGGCAAGCCATTCGCGGCCGCCGTCGCCGCGCACGATCAGGACGCGCTTGCCCGCGAACCCATCGGCGCCGAAATGCGCTTCGAGTGCGGTGTAGAGCGCTTCGGAATCGAACCGCGCGGCCTCTTCATCGGCGCCGCCCGCCGGGCTGACCACGCGATACGCGGGCGCGGCGACGCCGTACCGCGCCAGCGCCGCGACGCTCGCCGGGCCGACCACGGCCACCGGCAGCGCGTACGGCCAGATCGAGGAAATCGGGGCGTAAGCGGCGAACGCGCGATCGACGGCATTCGGCGAGACGAACACGACGAGCGCATAGCGGTCGAGCGCGCCAAGCGCCGCGACGAGCGGTGCAGGGTCGCGCACGGGTTCGATGGAAATCAGCGGGAAATCGAGCGTGCGGATGCCGCACGCGGCGAGGCGCGCAACGAGCGCCTCGGACTGACCTGACGGTCGGGTAATGACAGCAGTAAAAGGAGTGGAAGCCGGCGCACGCTCCGCCGGGCCGCCCCACTCGTCGGACTGGCCCGGTCGGGCCGCGTTTTGATCCGCGGCGCCGGTCATCACATGCCGGACGGGGTACCGCCCGCCTCGTTGCCCGGGGTATTGCCTGGCGTATTGCCTGAGGTATTGCGCTCAGTGCCCGGCGGCGTGTTCGGCGCGCCTTCGGCCTGCGCCGCTTCGGACAGCGTGCGCACGATATCGAGCGCACCCTGCGCGATCAGCGAATCGGCCACTTCGCGGCCAAGCTTGATGGCTTCTTCAACGCTTGCGGCGGGCGATGCGCCCTCGGCAGCCAGTACGCGGCTTGCATCGAGCGTGGCGATCGTGCCGCGCAATTGCAGCGCGCCGTCGCGCCAGTGCGCGTAGGCCGCGAGCGGCACCGAGCAGCTGCCGCCGAGTGCGCGCGACACCATGCGTTCGGCCTCGACGGCCTTCGCGGTTGCGTCGTCGTGCAGCGGCGCGAGCCACGCCGCAACGTCGGCGCGGTCGGCCCGGATCTCGATGCCGAGCGCGCCCTGGCCAGCCGACGGCAGGCTGTCCTCAGTTTCGATCAGCGAGCGGATGCGTGCGCCGAGGCCCAGGCGCTTGAGGCCCGCCGCCGCGAGAATGATCGCCGCGTAGTCGCCGCGGTCGAGCTTGGCGAGACGCGTATCGAGGTTGCCGCGCAGCGGCCGGATTTCCAGATGCGGATAGCGCGCGCGGATCATCGTTTCGCGGCGCAGGCTCGACGTGCCGACGATGCTGCCCGCGGGCAGCGCCGCGAGCGAATCGAAGTCGTTCGAGACGAACGCGTCGCGCGGGTCCTCGCGCTCCGTGATGGCCGCGAGCGTGAAGCCTTCGGGCAGCTCCATCGGCACATCCTTGAGCGAATGGACTGCGAGATCGGCTTGTCCTTCGGCGAGCGCCTGCTCGAGTTCCTTCACGAACAACCCCTTGCCACCGACCTTCGAGAGCGTGCGGTCGAGAATTTGATCGCCGCGCGTCGTCATTCCGACGATTTTCACGTCACAGGATGGATATAATTTGCGCAGCGTAGCTTGCACATGCTCGGCCTGCCACATCGCAAGGCGGCTCTCCCGTGAAACGATCACAAGCGTACGGGGCGTGGGCGTGGATAACATCTCGGAGTTCATGGCCAAGGAGTCGAATGACGGGTTCGAAGAACAGATTCGGATAACAGGCAATGTTAGCACGCGCCCCGCTCAGGGCAGTCCCCACGGGGATTTCCGACGACGGCGCACAAGCCGCCTGCTTTTTGCCGCGCTTTGTGCCGCTATTTCCACTCTTTCCGCTGAATCCGCTCTTGGCATCCATCGCGCCGCATCGACGCTGTTCGCCGCAGTTGCGCCGGGTAACACCCCCGCCCGCTCCAGGTTGCACCCGCAGTACCGAACCCGGCTCAGGCCGGGGCTCGCGCAGTTGGCAGTCTCCCCCGATTAACCGACTCACCCCCTGCAAGCATCAAGGAAATCATCGTGAAGTCTTCCGGATCGGCGCGCGCAGAGCGCCGCAATAACGCATCGCAGAACGATTCTTCGACGGCCGACACCACCTCGAAGAAGCATGCCGACAAAAAATCCAAAGCCATGAAAGCGGCAACCGCAGCGGCAACGGCGGCGGCGAATGCGGCCATCGCGTCCACCACGAAAAAAGCCGGCAAAGCGGCCACTGCGAAATCGAAATCCGCCGTTCCGGAAACGAAGATCCCCCCTGCAGCCAACGCCAAAACGCCGCAGCCCGCGCGCAATGGCCGCACCCGCGACGACAAGGACCAGCCGCTCTTCGAGGACATCCGCTTCCTCGGGCGCCTGCTGGGCGAAGTCGTGCGCGAGCAGGAAGGCGACGCGGTGTACGACGTCGTCGAGACGATCCGCCAGACCGCCGTGCGCTTTCGCCGCGAAGACGACAACGCCGCAGCGCTCACGCTCGACAAGCAGCTGCGCGCGCTCTCGCCCGAGCAGACCGTGAGCGTCGTGCGCGCGTTCAGCTACTTCTCGCATCTGGCCAACATCGCCGAGGACCGCCATCGCAACCGCCGTCACCGCATCCACGATCTCGCGGGTTCGGCGCCGCAACCAGGCACCATCTCGCATTCGCTCGAACGCCTCGCCGAGGCGGGCGCCGCCGCGACGCCGGTGCTCCAGCAATTCTTCAACGACGCGCTGATCGTGCCCGTGCTCACCGCGCACCCCACGGAAGTACAGCGCAAAAGCACGCTCGATTCGCAGCACGACATCGCGCGCCTGCTCGCCGAGCGCGACCAGCAGCTCACGCATCGCGAACGCGCGTTGAATGAATCGCTGCTGCGCGCGCGCGTGACGTCGCTCTGGCAGACGCGCATGCTGCGCGCGTCGCGCCTGACCGTCGGCGACGAGATCGAAAACGCGCTCTCGTACTACCACACGACCTTCCTCACCGAGATCCCCGCGCTGTACGGCGAGATCGAAACCTCGCTGAAGGAGCACGGCGTGAGCGCGCGCCTGCCCGCGTTCTTCCAGATGGGCAGCTGGATCGGCGGCGACCGCGACGGCAATCCGAACGTCACGGCCGCCACGCTCGAAGAAGCGAGCGAGCGCCAGGCGCACGTGATCCTGCAGCACTACCTCGATGAAGTGCACCGGCTCGGCGCGGAGCTTTCCGTGTCGAACCTGCTCGCGGGCGCGAGCGCCGAACTCAAGGCGCTGGCAGATGCCTCGCCCGACCAGTCGCCGCATCGCGTCGACGAGCCGTATCGCCGCGCGCTGATCGGCGTCTATACGCGGCTTGCCGCGAGCGCGCGTGTGCGGCTGGGCGAAGGCGTGGTTGCGGTGCGCAGCGCGGGCCGCGGCGCAGCACCCGTGCGCGCGCAGCCCTACGCCGACGCAGCCGAGTTCTCGCGCGACCTGCGCATCCTCATGGACTCTCTCGCCGAGCATCACGGCGCTTCGCTCGCCACGCCGCGCCTCGCGCCGCTGCTGCGCGCCGTCGAAGTGTTCGGCTTCCATCTCGCGTCGATCGACCTGCGCCAAAGCTCGGACGTCCACGAAGCCGTGATCGCCGAACTGCTCGCGCGTGCGGGCCTCGAAACCGACTATGCCGGGCTGTCCGAAGAGGACAAGCAGACCGTGCTGCTCAGGCAGCTTGCCGACCCGCGCACGCTGCGCTCGCCGTATCTCGACTATTCGGACCGCGTGAAAAGCGAACTCGGCGTGCTGGAGATGACGCGCGTGACGCGCGAGAAATTCGGTGCGCGCGCGGTGCGCAACTACATCATCTCGCACACCGAAACCGTCTCCGACCTGCTCGAAGTGATGCTGCTGCAGAAGGAAACGGGCCTCCTGAGCGGGCGCCTCGGCCACGCGGACGACCCCGCGCGCGCCGCGCTCATGGTGATTCCGCTCTTCGAGACGATCCCCGACTTGCGCCACGCCCCGAACATCATGCGCGATCTGCTTGCGCTGCCGGGCATCGACAGCATCGTCGAGCACCAGGGCAAGGAGCAGGAAATCATGCTCGGCTACTCGGACAGCAACAAGGACGGCGGCTTCCTCACGTCGAACTGGGAGCTGTATCGCGCCGAACTCGCGCTCGTCGCGCTGCATCGCGAGCGCGGCATCCGGCTGCGCCTGTTCCATGGCCGCGGGGGCACGGTAGGCCGCGGCGGTGGCCCGACCTACAACGCGATCCTCTCGCAGCCGCCGGGCACGGTCGAAGGCCAGATCCGCCTGACCGAGCAGGGCGAAGTCATCGCGAGCAAGTTCGGCAACCCGGAGATCGGCCGCCGCAATCTGGAAACCGTGATTGCCGCGACGCTCGAAGCAACGCTGCTGCCGATGGGCAATACAGCGGGCAACACGGCGGGCAACGCACCGGAGCAACTGCCGGCGTTCGAAGAGATCATGCAGACGCTCTCGGATGCGGCGATGGCCGCGTACCGCTCGCTCGTGTACGAGACGCCCGGCTTCACCGACTACTTCTTCTCATCCACGCCGATCACCGAAATCGCCGAGCTGAACATCGGCAGCCGGCCCGCGTCGCGCAAGCTCCAGGACCCGGCGAACCGCAAGATCGACGACCTGCGCGCGATTCCCTGGGGCTTCTCGTGGGGCCAGTGCCGCCTGCTGCTCACGGGCTGGTACGGCTTCGGCAGCGCCGTGACGTCGTATCTCGACGCTGCGGGCAGCCAGGCCGAGCGCACGCGCCGGCTCGCGATGTTCAAGAAGATGTACAAGGACTGGCCGTTCTTCTCGAACCTGCTGTCGAACATGGACATGACGCTCGCGAAGACGGACCTCGCGGTGGCGTCGCGCTACGCGCAGCTCGTGACCGACAAGAAGCTGCGCAAGCATGTGTTCGAGCGCATCGTCGCGGAATGGGAACGCACGACGCGCGTGCTCAACGAGATCACGGGGGCAAGCGGTCGTCTCGCCGATAACCCGCTGCTCGCACGTTCGATCAAGAACCGCTTCCCGTATCTCGATCCGCTCAATCACCTCCAGGTGGAACTGATCAAGCGCTATCGCGCGGGCGACCCGAGCCCGCGCGTGCGCCGCGGCATTCACCTGACCATCAACGGGATCGCGGCGGGCCTGCGCAATACGGGCTGAGCCTTCCACACGCGGCGCTCTGCGTCATGAAAAACGGCGTCGTGCCTCTCGCGGGCACGACGCCGTTTTTGTTCGTATCGAGCGCAGCGATGCTTCAGTCCCGCCGCGTCGCCTCGATCATTACCGCGTCGAGTTTGAAAGAGCCATCGTCGCGCACATCGAAATAGTGACGCACCTCATCGGGCGCCCGGTCCCACATCGAGCGGATCGCGGCGACGCGCTCGGGCGGCGTGCGCATGCGCGCGACCCATGAATCGAATTCCAGCGCGATACGCCAGCGCTGCGTCACGCTGGCAGTAAAACCCGCGCGTTCGAGCATGGCGATCCACTCGTCGGCGCGATAGTCGCGGATATGCGATGCGTCGCGCAGCACCTCGATCGCCTGGATATGCGTGTCGTAAAGCGGGTCGTCGATGCCCGCGATATCGATGAACTTCAGCCGCCCGCCCGGCTTGAGCACACGATGCACCTCCGCCAGCGCGCGCGGAACGTCGCGCCAGTGATGCGCGCTCATGCGGCTGATTGCCCAGTCGAACGAGCCGTCGGGAAACGGCAGCGTTTCCGCGGCGCCCTGCTGCGTGCGGATCGTGGCGAGCCCGCGCTCGCGGGCGGCGGCGGCGACCGTGTCGAGCATCGGCTGCGCGATGTCGTAGGCCACCACCTCGCGCACGTGCGGCGCCACGGCGAAGCTCGCATGGCCCGCGCCGCAGCCCATGTCCAGCACCGTCGCGTGGCCACTGGTCGTCGCAAACGTGGCGGCGAGATTCTCCAGATCGGCCCCGGTCGCGTGGACCTGGCTCGTGAGATAAGCGGCGGCGCTCGTGCCGAACGCGTCGGCGACCTGGTCGTGATGCTTCATCGAATGTTCCTCATGGCTTGCGGCTGTATTGTGGGGCGCCATCGCGCGTCAGCAAGCGCAGGGACGCACGGCGGCATTTCGCCGGGCGTCCGACGCGGCGGGCCTTTCATCACGTCAGACGCTACAATAGAGGCCCGTTTGTACCAGTACAAGTTAAGCGGATATTCTGGTATCGCCACCACCCGTCCCGCATCATGAGTCTCGACGCCCCCGAAGCCACCAGCAGCCGAACCCTCGACGCCACGCCCGCGCAAGCGCTCGGCGAGTTCATCCGCGCCCATCGCGAACGCCTGTCGCCGCAGGCCGTGGGGCTGCCGCCCGGCCCGCGCCGCCGCACGCCGGGCCTGCGCCGCGAGGAAGTCGCCCAGCTGTGCGGTGTGAGCCCCACCTGGTACACGTGGATCGAGCAAGGCAGGCCCGTGTCGGCATCGGCGGACGCGCTCGCGCGCATCGCCGTTGCGCTGCAGCTCTCGCGCGCCGAACGCGCGTATCTGTTCGAACTCGCCGCGCAGCGCGACCCCGCCGAGCCCGATCCGGCCAACGCCGCCGACGCGCCCGCGACGCTCCTGCAGACCGTTCAACTCGTGAACGCGCCCGCCTACGTGCTCGACCGCCAGTGGACGGCGCTCGCCTGGAACGCCCACGCGGCGGACCTCTTCACGGGCTGGCTCGACGGCGAGCACGACCGCAACCTGCTGCGCTTCACGTTCACCGAGCCGCTCGCGCGCGAACTGATCGCCGACTGGGCCACGCGCGCCCGGCGGCTCGCCGCCGAATTCCGCGCCGATTCGATCCGGCACCTGAACGACGCGCCCACGCACGCGCTGATCGAGTCGCTGATCGCCGCCAGCGACGAGTTCACGCGCTTCTGGGCCTCGCAGGACGTGTTCGAGCGCGAGGGCGGGCGGCGCGAGTTCAATCACCCGCGCCACGGCCGCGTCGCCTACGACCAGATCACGTTCAAGCCCGCGCACCGGGAAGATCTGAAGCTCGTGGTACTCGTCCGGCTCTGAGCGCCGCCAGCCAGCGTCACCCGCGTCACCAGAAGCGCCAGCGGCGCCAGTCCGTCAGCCGCCGATGGTAAAATTGCCGTTTTTCCCCGCCGCGCGCCGCCGGCACGCGACAAGCGGCCACGCCGCGGGGCTCGCCATCCCACCGCTCATCGCTCAACACCATGACGTCCCAACTGCACAAAAAAGGCGAAGCCTGGTCGGCTCGCTTCTCCGAACCCATGTCGGAGCTGGTCAAGCGCTACACGTCGTCGGTCTTCTTCGACAAGCGCCTCGCGATCGTCGATATCGAGGGCTCGCTCGCGCACGCGTCGATGCTGGCCGCGCAGAAGATCATCGCCGCCGACGACCTCGCCGCGATCCAGCGCGGCATGGCGCAGATCAAGGGCGAAATCGAGCGCGGCGAGTTCGAGTGGCAACTGGACCTCGAAGACGTCCACCTGAACATCGAAGCGCGCCTGACCGCGCTGATCGGCGATGCGGGCAAGCGCCTGCACACGGGCCGCTCGCGCAACGACCAGGTCGCCACCGACATCCGCCTGTGGCTGCGCGGCGAGATCGACCGCATCGGCGGCCTGCTCGGCGACTTGCGCACCGCCCTCCTCGACCTCGCGGAACAGCACGCGGACACGATCATGCCCGGCTTCACGCACCTCCAGGTCGCGCAGCCGGTCACGTTCGGCCATCACCTGCTCGCCTATGTGGAGATGTTCACGCGCGACAGCGAGCGCATGATCGATTGCCGCAAGCGCGTGAACCGCCTGCCGCTCGGCGCGGCGGCGCTCGCGGGCACGAGCTACCCGATCGACCGCTTTGCGGTGGCGAAGACGCTCGGCTTCGACGGCATCTGCGCGAACTCGCTCGACGCCGTTTCGGACCGCGACTTCGCGATCGAATTCACGGCTGCCGCGGCGCTCGTCATGACGCACGTCTCGCGCTTCTCGGAAGAACTCGTGCTGTGGATGAGCCCGCGCGTCGGCTTCATCGATCTGGCCGACCGCTTCTGCACCGGCTCGTCGATCATGCCGCAGAAGAAGAACCCCGATGTGCCCGAACTCGCGCGCGGCAAGACGGGCCGCGTGAACGGCCATCTGATGGCGCTCCTCACGCTGATGAAGGGCCAGCCGCTCGCCTACAACAAGGACAACCAGGAAGATAAGGAGCCGCTGTTCGACACCGTCGATACGGTCGCGGACACGCTGCGTATCTTCGCCGAAATGGTGGCGGGCATCGCCGTGAAGGCACAGTCGATGCGCGCGGCGGCGCTGCAAGGCTTCTCGACGGCCACCGACCTCGCCGACTACCTGGTCAAGCGCGGCCTGCCGTTCCGCGACGCGCACGAGGCAGTCGCGCACGCGGTGCGCATCTGCGTGGACCGCAACTGCGATCTCGCGGACCTCACGCTCGACGAAATGCGCCGCGAGCTGCCCGCCGTGTCGCATCTGCTCGGCGACGACGTGTTCGCCGTGCTGACGCTCGACGGCTCGGTCGCGGCGCGCAACCATCCGGGCGGCACCGCGCCGGAGCAGGTCCGCGCGGCCATCGCAGCGGCGCGCGCCGCGCTCGTCAAGTAACGCGTCAGGTAACGGGTCGACCAAGGCCTGCGCGCATGACGCACGGCGCGGCAGCCTGTGCCGCGCCCGGTGCGTCCCGGCCGGCGCCGCCGGCCTTGTTCCTCTGTTATTCGTGTTCCAATGATCGTCCGTCCCCACCTGAACTGGTTCAGGATGCTGCTCGCGTGGCGCGGCTCCGTGCTGCCCGAGCTGCTGCCACGGCTCTTCCTCGTGCTGTGTATCTCGATCGTCGCGGTGGCTTCGCACGATCACATCATCAAAGTCACCGTCAATCTGAGCACGGTGCCCTTCTCGCTGATGGGCATCGCGCTCGCGGTGTTCCTCGGCTTTCGCAACAACGCGAGCTACGACCGCTACTGGGAAGGCCGCAAGCTCTGGGGTTTGCTCCTCAACGAGTCGCGCTCGCTCACGCGCCAGGCGCTGACGCTCGCCAACGACGAAGACCCTCGCCCGCGCACGCGCGAGCTCGTCACACTGCTCTGCGCGCTGCCGCACGCGTTGCGCCATCAATTGCGCAACACCGACCCGCACGACGATCTCAAGGCCCATCTGCCGCCCGCGCTGTTCGAGCGCGTGATGGCTTCGCGCTTTCGTCCGGTCACGCTCTTGATGTGCGCATCGGAATGGATGCGCCGGGAAGCGCGCGAAGGCGGCCTCGACGGCTGGGCCGTGCTCGCCTTCGAGCGCAATCTGAATGCCCTTTCGGATGTGATCGGCGGTTGCGAGCGCATCGCCTCGACGCCGCTGCCGTTCGCGTACACCGTGATGATCCACCGCACCGTGTACTTCTTCTGCGCGATGCTGCCGTTCGGTCTCGTGGACAGCATCGGCGCGGCGACGCCGATTTTCGCGGTGTTCGTCGCCTACGCGTTCATGGCGCACGAAACGATTGCCGCGCAGATCGAAGACCCGTTCGGCACCGAAGACAACGATCTCGCGCTCACGACGATGTCGAAGCAGATCGGGGTCGCGTTGCACGACCTCCTCGGCGATCCCACGACCGTGCCGGTGCGCACGTCCGAAGAATTCCTCATCGACTGAGCGCCGCATCGGCGCGGCCAGTCTCACCACCAGCTAGCGATTGCCCACGGTCTCCGAGAGCCGCTTGAGCGTCGCGAGCCGCGCACCCAGCAAATCGAGCCGCGCGTGTTCGTCGAGGAGCGGCGTGGTCGCGTCGCTATAGGCGCGCCATGCGGCCTGCGCGCGCGCGACGGCAGGCCGTCCGTGCGCGGGCATGCGCGCGTAGAGCTTGCGGTAATAGCGGTTCAGATCGTAGCTCACGTGCTCGCAGCGCGCGTCCGCCGAACACACGCGCGCGCGCGGCGTCGGCTGGTCCGCAAGCGCGCGCGCTTCGGCGCGCAGCGTGAGCGCGCGGTCGCGCACCGGCTGCAGCCGCATATCCGCTTCGTAGAGCTTATAGGACGAGCCGCTCGACGTATCGAACGCCGCGGCCAGCATGATGTCCTCGGCATCGCGCCACGCCACCCAGCGCGTTTCGCTCAGTTGCCAGCGCAAGCGCCGCGCGACCGGCAGCTTCGCGAGCAGTTGCATGAACGCGCTGTCGGCGGCGCTGCGCCACGCGGTGCGCGAGTCGTCCATGCACTGCACCTGCCCCGCCGCCGACGAGCGGTCCGCGCGCGCAAGACACGTGCGCATGGCCGTATCGATCGGATCGGCGGCGCCTACTTCGGCGTGCGCGTGGCCCGCGAAGAGCAGCCACGCCGCCATCGTCAGCGATGCAGCGCGCAAACCGGCGGCCAGCCGCGCGACGCGCATCGTCTTGCCTTTCATCATCGCAATCAGTCGCGCACGCAATCGACGAAATACTCGATGCGCCCGTTGATCATCTCGCCGACCAGACCGTGGATGTCCGTGTGGAATCCCGGGAATCGTTCGTTGAATTCGCGCGCGAACTTCAGGTAGTTCACGATCGTCCTGTTGAAGCGCTCGCCCGGAATCAGGAGCGGAATGCCCGGCGGATACGGCGTGAGCAGGATCGAGGTGACGCGGCCTTCGAGTTCGTCGATGGCCACGCGTTCCACTTCGCGGTGCGCGAGCTTCGCGAACGCGTCGGACGGCTTCATCGCGGGCTCCATGTCCGAGAGGTACATCTCGGTCGTGAGGCGCGCGATGTCGTTGGCGCGATAGACGCTGTGGATCTGCTGGCACAGGTCGCGCAGGCCGATGCGCTCGTACGCCGGATGCTGCGCGACGAACTCGGGCAGCACGCGCCACAGCGGCTGGTTGTTGTCGTAGTCGTCCTTGAACTGCTGGAGTTCGGTGACCATCGAATTCCAACGGCCCTTCGTGATGCCGATCGTGAACATGATGAAGAACGAGTACAGGCCCGTCTTCTCCACGATGATGCCGTGCTCGGCCAGATACTTCGTCACGATCGCGGCCGGAATGCCGGTCTCGCCGAATTCGCCGTCCACGTCGAGGCCCGGCGTGACGATCGTCGCCTTGATCGGGTCGAGCATGTTGAAGCCTTCGGCGAGCGCGCCGAAGCCATGCCAGTGATCGTTCGGGCGCAGCATCCAGTCCTCGCGCGAGCCGATGCCCTCCTCGGCCAGCTCGTCCGGGCCCCAGACCTGGAAGAACCAGTCGTCGCCGTATTCGGCGTCCACCTTGCGCATCGCGCGGCGGAAGTCGAGCGCCTCGGCAATCGACTCCTCCACGAGCGCCGGGCCGCCCGGCGGCTCCATCATCGCGGCAGCCACGTCGCACGACGCGATGATCGCGTACTGCGGGCTCGTCGACGTATGCATCAGATACGCTTCGTTGAAGCGGTGACGGTCGAACACGCTGTTTTCCGAGTCCTGCACGACGATCTGCGAAGCCTGCGAAATGCCCGCGAGCAGCTTGTGCGTGGAGTGCGTCGCGAACACGAGCGAGCCGGTGCGCGGACGGCCCGCGCCGATGGCGTGCATGTCCTGGTAGAAGTCGTGGAATTCGGCGTGCGGCAGCCACGCTTCGTCGAAGTGCAGCGTGTCGAGCATGTCGCCGAGCAGATCCTTGATCATCTCGACGTTGTAGATCACGCCGTCGTAGGTGCTCTGCGTGATCGTGAGGATGCGCGGCTTGAGATTCGGATTCTTCGCGAGCGCCTCGCGTGCGAACGGATTCGCCTCGATCTTCCGGCGGATGTTCTCCGGCTTGAATTCGTCGCGCGGAATCGGACCGATGATGCCGAAGTTGTTGCGCGTCGGCGTGAGGAACACGGGGATCGCGCCCGTCATCGTGATCGAATGCAGGATCGACTTGTGGCAGTTGCGGTCCACGAGCACGACGTCGCCCGGCGCGACCGTTGCGTGCCAGACGATCTTGTTCGAGGTGGACGTGCCGTTGGTCACGAAGAACACGTGGTCCGCGCTGAAGATGCGCGCCGCGTTGCGCTCCGAGGCCGCGACCGGGCCCGTGTGGTCGAGCAGCTGGCCGAGTTCGTCGACGGCGTTGCAGACGTCGGCGCGCAGCATGTTCTCGCCGAAGAACTGGTGGAACATCTGGCCGAGCGGGTTCTTCAGGAACGCCACGCCGCCCGAGTGGCCCGGGCAGTGCCACGAGTACGAGCCTTCGTCCGCGTACTTGACGAGTTCCTTGAAGAACGGCGGCGCGAGCGCGTCGAGATAGACCCTCGCCTCGCGGATGATGTGGCGCGCAACGAACTCCGGCGTGTCCTCGAACATGTGGATGAAGCCGTGCAGCTCGCGCAGGATGTCGTTGGGCAGATGGCGCGAGGTGCGCGTCTCGCCGTACAGGAAGATCGGGATGTCCGCGTTGCGGCGGCGCACGGCCTCCATGAACGCGCGCAACGCGATGATCGCGGGCGCGTGCTCGGGGGCTTCCTCGTCGCCGCCCTCGACGTACGGCAGCAATTCGTCGTCGTCGATCGACAGGATGAAGCACGATGCGCGGCTCGACTGCTGCGCGAACGACGTCAGGTCGCCATAGCTCGTCAGCCCGAGGACTTCCGCGCCCTCTTTCTCGATCGCTTCGGCGAGTGCACGGATGCCGGAACCCGAGATGTTCTCGGAGCGGAAATCTTCGTCGATGATGACGACGGGAAAACGAAACTTCATGGGCGATTCTCCAAAAGAAACGACCGCTGCATGTGTTGCACAGCGGTCCCCGTATCTCGTATGAGTGGTGAGTCCAGGCCGGATCAGGTTTTCGGCAGCGTGACCCCGTGCTGCCCCTGGTACTTGCCGCCGCGATCCGCGTAAGACACGTCGCAGATCTCGTCGCTCTCGAAGAAGAGCACCTGCGCGACGCCCTCGTTCGCGTAGATTTTCGCAGGCAAAGGTGTCGTATTTGAGAATTCGAGCGTCACGTAGCCTTCCCATTCCGGTTCGAACGGCGTGACGTTCACGATGATCCCGCAGCGCGCGTACGTGGACTTGCCGAGGCACACGGTCAACACGTTGCGCGGGATGCGGAAATACTCGACCGTGCGCGCGAGCGCGAACGAATTCGGCGGGATGATGCACACGTCGCCGCGGAAATCGACGAACGACTTTTCGTCGAAGTTCTTCGGGTCGACGATCGTCGAATTGATGTTCGTGAAGATCTTGAATTCGTCGGCGCAGCGAATGTCGTAGCCGTAGCTCGACGTACCGTAGCTCACGATCTTGCGGCCGTCCTCGGACGTGCGGATCTGGTCGGGCACGAACGGCTCGATCATCTTGTGCTCTGCGGCCATGCGCCGGATCCACTTGTCGGATTTGATTGCCATATTGGGTCGCTGCGTGCCAGTTAAAAGACGAAAGGCGCTTATTTTACGCGATGTGGATTGGCCTGCCGGAATGCGCGTCGGCAACGCGTGGCAGCCGTGCATCCGCGCAACACGTTCAGCCCCTGCACCCCGGGCGCGCGGCGATCCGCACAACCATGCCGAACCGGCTGCAAGCCCGCCCTGCCGCCGCGCCGCGGGGCGCAGCGCGACAAAAGGGCGCGCTCACTGGGCGCGGATCACGCCGCATGCGAGCGCCGTGCCGGTGCCGCGTTGCGGGTATGCGTAGGGGTCGATCGGTTCGCGGTGGACCAGCACGGCGCGCTGGAGCACCGAGCGCACGCCGTCGAGCGAAACGTCGGGCGCGACGATGAAGCCGGAGGCAACGCCGTTCGAATCGGCGTGAATGTTGCCGAGATCGCCCTCCACGCGTACGCCGGGCTTCAGGCGGTCGGCGGCGGGCGCGAAGACGGGGCCCGCGCTCGATGCATCGGCGGCATTGCAGTCGCCGCGTTCGTGAACCTGCAGGGCGTGATCGCTGTCGCGCGGCAGACCGGCGAGGTTGTAATTCACCTGCACGCCGTCCGAACGTTCGACGAACGATACCGTGCCGCGCACCTGGCTACCCATCGTGGGCAGCAGCTGCGCGGTCGCGCGCTTGTCCTGCTGTCCCATGAAACCGGCGCAGCCGCTCAGCAGCACGCAGCCGGCGACTACCGGCACTGCATATGCAAACTGCGATGCAAACCGCGAGGCAAGCCGCGAGGCGAACCCGGCGGCCAACCCTGCTGGCCAGTCGTTTCCTTTTCCCATGCAATCCTCTTGGCAACCGGGAGCCGCCCCTGCGGTCATCGTACCGGACCCGATGGGCCACATGATACCCGCACGCGCACCGAAAAGGCGCGCTCAGCCCCAAGCAGCAAGGGCGTCCGGCTTACGTGTTCTGCACGACGATACTCGGAAACTTCGACGTCATGTCACGTGCGCGCTCGGCGATCTGGATGGCGACGCGCCGCGCGATGGCGCGATACGTTTCGCCAATGCGGCCGTTCGGATCGGCGACGACGGTGGGATTGCCCGAGTCGGCCTGCTCGCGGATCGAGATGTCGAGCGGCAGGCTGCCGAGCACTTCGACGCCGTATTGCTGCGCCATGCGCTCGCCGCCGCCCGCGCCGAAAACATGCTCGGCGTGCCCGCAGTTCGAGCAGACGTGCACGGCCATATTCTCGACGATGCCGAGAATCGGAATGCCGACCTTTTCGAACATCTTGAGGCCCTTTTTCGCATCGAGCAGCGCGATGTCCTGCGGCGTCGTGACGATCACGGCGCCCGTCACGGGCACGCGCTGCGAGAGCGTGAGCTGGATGTCGCCGGTGCCCGGCGGCATGTCGACGACGAGATAGTCGAGATCGCGCCAGTTGGTCTGGCGCAGCAGCTGGTCGAGGGCCGACGTGGCCATCGGGCCGCGCCACACCATCGGGTTGTCTTCCTCGATCAGGAAGCCGATCGAGTTCGCCTGCACGCCGTGGCCTTCGAGCGGGTTCATCGACTGGCCGTCCGGCGACTCGGGGCGGCCGTGGATGCCGAGCATCATCGGCAGCGACGGACCGTAGATATCGGCGTCGAGCACGCCCACCGAGGCGCCTTCGGCGGCGAGCGCGAGCGCGAGGTTCACGGCCGTCGTGCTCTTGCCGACACCGCCCTTGCCCGAGGCGACCGCCACGATGTTCTTCACGTTCGGCAGCAGCTTCACGCCGCGCTGAACAGCGTGCGCGGCGATCTCGGTGCGCACCGCGACGCGGCTCGACTTGACGCCCGGCACGGCGGCGAGCGCCGCCTCGACCTGCGCGCGGATCGCGTCGACCTGGCTCTTCGCCGGATAGCCGAGCACGATTTCCACGCCGACACCCTCGCCCTCGACGGTGACATTACGCACGCCCTTGCCCGTCGCATACGGGTGGCCGGTGTTCGGATCCGTGAGGGCCGCGAGCGCGGCGTCGACCAAAGCCCGATCTATGCTCATTGATACTCCGTGATAACGCAGGCCGCGCGCGTGGACCGCCTTGCCGCGCTGGCACCAAAATTCGAAAGAAATTGTTAAGCTGGATTGCGATATTTCTGCTGGCAAGGCACGCTTCGCGGCGTCGGATTCGAAACCGCGAAGCTCGCGATACAGGCCTTCAAGCCGCCATTGTAGTAGCTGCCGACTCGCGCCGCCCGAAGACCCTGACTCCAGCCGGGGCCTGCGAGCCGTCCGCCGGACGTCGGCGGCAGTCTTGTCCCACTCAAGAGAGGAATCAAAATGAACACAAGAATCATGACTCGCCTGTCCGTATTCGTCGTCGCCGGAGCACTCGTCGCCGGCTGCGCAACCCAGCAGGGCACGAACACGGCTGTCGGCACGGGCGTCGGCGCCGGCACCGGCGCGGCGCTTGGCGCCATCTTCGGCGGCGGCAAGGGTGCGGCGATCGGCGCCGGCGCCGGCGCGCTGGTCGGCGGCATCACCGGCTACAACTGGTCGGCCATCCGCAACCGGCTCTCCGGCGCGACCAAGGGCACGGGCACGCAGATCACCGAGCAGCCGGACGGCTCGCTCAAGCTCAACATCCCGAGTAACGTGACGTTCGACACCAACAGCTACGCGATCAGGCCGACGTTCGCTCCCGTGCTCGACCAGGTCGCGCAGACGCTGCAGCAGAATCCGGAAGTCGTCGCCCAGGTCGTCGGCCATACCGACAGCACGGGCCAGCCCGCGTTCAACCAGACGCTGTCGGTCAACCGTGCGCAGAGCGTCGTGAATTACCTGACGTCGCGCGGCATCCCGATGCAACGCCTCGCGGCTGAGGGCCGCGGCGACACCCAGCCGATCGCGAACAACAACACCGAGGCAGGCCGTGCAGCCAACCGGCGCGTGGAGATCTATCTGCGCGCGACGGCGCAGCATCAAGGCTGACGGCAGGACGACCGCCGGGCTGGACCGGCCCAGGCCAGGCCTGGCTGCAGCGGCGACAGAATCGAAAAAACTTCGAACTCTCTCGCCCAACGGCGGTCTGTATTGACGGTACGTGGCTGGCGAAGCCGCCGCGTCACCATTCTCCTCTTGTCGTTGTTGCTCCGGGGCTATCGTGCCCCGGTTTTTTTTGCCCGCCGATTTTGTCCGCGGTCTGTCCGCGGGTTGCCCACACGCTGCGCACATCGCTCCCGGCCCGGAATGCGCACTCCGACAGCCCTGCTAAAATCGCAGTTTCGACCTCCCGCATCACCGGACTCCCTCCCTATGTCAGCACCCGCCACCGACCTCAGTGCCGCCGGCACACACCAAGCTCAGCAGGCCCGCCGCCAGATTCTCGTCACGTCCGCCCTGCCCTACGCCAACGGGCAAATCCACATCGGCCACCTGGTCGAGTACATCCAGACGGACATCTGGGTTCGCGCGCTGCGAATGCATGGCCACGAGGTCTACTACGTCGGTGCCGACGACACGCACGGCACGCCCGTCATGCTGCGCGCCGAGAAGGAAGGCCTCACGCCGCAGCAACTGATCGCGCGCGTCTGGCAGGAGCACAAGCGCGACTTCGACAGCTTCGGCATTTCGTTCGATAACTACTACTCGACGGACTCCGAAGAAAATCGCGCGCTCTCCGAGTCGGTGTATCTGGCGCTCAAGGAAGCGGGGCTGATCGACACGCGCGACATCGAGCAGGCCTACGACCCGGTCAAGAACATGTTCCTGCCGGATCGCTTCATCAAGGGCGAATGCCCGAAATGCGGCGCCAAGGACCAGTACGGCGACAGCTGCGAAGTGTGCGGCTCCACCTACGCGCCGACCGATCTGAAGAATCCGTACTCGGTCGTCTCGGGCGCGACGCCTGTGCGCAAGACCTCGACACATCACTTCTTCCGCCTCTCCGACCCGCGCTGCGAGCAATTCCTGCGCGGCTGGGTGAGCGGCCTCGCGCAGCCCGAAGCCACGAACAAGATGCGCGAGTGGCTGGGCGAAGCGGGCGAATCGAAGCTTGCCGACTGGGACATCTCGCGCGACGCGCCGTACTTCGGCTTCGAGATTCCGGGCGCGCCGGGCAAGTACTTCTACGTGTGGCTCGACGCGCCGATCGGCTACTACGCGAGCTTCAGGAACCTGTGCGAGCAGCGCGGCCTCGACTTCGATGCGTGGGTGAAGCCCGGCGCGAAGACCGAGCAGTATCACTTCATCGGCAAGGACATCCTGTACTTCCACACGCTGTTCTGGCCGGCGATGCTCGAATTCTCGGGCCATCGCACGCCGACCAACGTGTTCGCGCACGGCTTTCTCACGGTGGACGGCGCGAAGATGTCGAAGTCGCGCGGCACGTTCATCACGGCCGAAAGCTACGTCACGACGGGCCTGAATCCCGAGTGGCTACGCTACTACTTCGCGGCCAAGCTCAACGGCACGATGGAAGACCTCGACCTGAACCTCGAAGACTTCCTCGCGCGCGTGAACAGCGACCTCGTCGGCAAGTACATCAACATCGCGAGCCGCGCGGCGGGCTTTCTCATCAAGCGTTTCGACGGCCGCGTGCTGGACAGCGCGATGCAGCATCCGCTGGTGGCGCAACTGCGCGATGCGATCCGGCAGATCGCCGCGCACTACGAGTCGCGCGACTACGGCCGCGCGCTGCGCCACACGATGGAACTCGCCGACGCCGTCAACGCCTATGTCGATACCGCGAAACCGTGGGAGCAGGCGAAGGATCCGGCCAACTCGGCCGCGCTGCACGAAACCTGCAGCGTGAGCCTCGAAGCGTTCCGTCTGCTCTCGCTCGCGCTCAAGCCGGTGCTGCCGACGCTCGCCGCGGGCGTGGAAAGCTTCCTGTCGATCGCGCCGCTCGTGTGGGCGGATGCTACGCGGCCGCTCTCGTCGGCCAAGCCGATCAACGCGTACAAGCACCTCATGACGCGCGTCGATCCGAAGCAGATCGAAGCATTGCTCGCCGCGAACCGCGATTCGCTGCAGGCCGCCGAGGCACCCGCCGCGACCGCCGCTGCCTCTGCCGATGCCAAGCAGAAGTCGAAGGCTTCGAAGGACGCCACCAAGGACAGCGCCAAGACCAAGGCCGAACCGGAAACGCCCGAAGTCATCTCGATCGACGACTTCGCGAAGATCGACCTGCGCATCGCGCTGATCGTCGATTGCGCGTTTGTCGAAGGCTCGGACAAGCTCCTGCAACTGACGCTCGACGTGGGCGAAGAGCACACGCGCAACGTGTTCTCGGGCATCCGCTCGGCCTACAAGCCGGAGGACCTCAAGGGCAAGTTCACGGTGATGGTCGCGAACCTCGCGCCGCGCAAGATGAAGTTCGGCATGTCCGAAGGGATGGTGCTCGCGGCATCGTCGGCCAACGAGAAGGCCGAACCCGGCCTCTATATTCTCGAGCCGCACAGCGGCGCGAAACCGGGGATGCGGGTGCGCTGACGCGCTGCGTTTTTGCAGTCACAGAAGCACGCCTGCGGGCGTGCTTTTTTTTTGGGGCGGTCTTCGTGGATTTCTGTGGAGGATGGGCAATACGGGCCGGGGTCGGCCGTTAGCTGCCGGTCATCGCCTAAAAACGATGACTGCGATGGCGCGAATCAGGTCATCAACCTTTACGTGCTCCGCTTCGGAAATCTCTGTCCGACAGTCGGCTCGCAGTGCTCGTAGCGCTTCGTGCAGATCGCCCCAAGCGTCCGTTAGCCCGCTTGCCAGTGGCCACGCACGGAGCAAGTGATGCAATGGACGTGCGGCACGACATTCGCACCCAGCGGAAACGGGGCCGCGCCGACTGGTGCCGGGGCCGAACTCCGGCTCCTGTCGAAACGGCGGGGCTCCGGTCGCGGAGTAGTATTCCACCGTGGATACGCCACTCTTTGAGCTTGAGGCCGCGCACGCTCTCCGCATCCATGACGGGGCCGACATCCTGGTTCAAACTGGCCAAGAGAAAGAGCATGGAGGCCGTCCCAGCGAAACTGAGAGCGGCGTCGTACGTGACGCATCGATGGGGATACATCATGTCAAGCGAGTGGAAACGCCGGGTCAGGCTGTTTGCTCAGCGTTTCTGGCAGCCTGCCAGCGCGTGCATGACCTGCATGCCGGGGAGCTGGGGCAACGTGATGAGTCTTGCACACTGGACGATTGCATTCCGGACAGGGCTGCTCACCGGAATCCTGGCGGTACTTCTGACGTTCACGCCGGCGGCGAAACTCTACACGCATCGATATGGCAATGCGCTGGTCGTCGGCTGTCTGACAACGTTAGGCGACGCTTATTCGCATGCGAGCCACTACCGCATTCCCTTTGTCGAGCACGTCGCGACGGGTATCGTTTCGGGTCTGCTCGCTCTGGCCGCCTCATATCTCTTTGAAGACCGCGCTCGAAGAATCAGGGCGGTTTGGGGACGGGTTTTCCGATAGTCTCCCGCTGAATGTCGAAGCCGCATTGGTCGCCCGGAAGGAGAGCGCCGTGTTCTGGTGGGGCGGCAGCGGGCAGGAGCCGTCATTCACTGCTATGTTCGCTGGCCCCGCAGCCGGTACACCCGGTGCGCCAGGGCCTGCCTTGCTTTGTGGCCGGTGGGCGCCGCAAAGCGCAAGCGGCTCAGAAAAGAGACAGCCCTGTGCTTCCGGTCGGCTATCATGCCAAACCTCTCCGAAGTAGCTCCTTATGATTTCTGTCCGTAATGTCACGCTGCGCCGCGGCGTCAATGTCGTGCTCGACCGCGCGTCCGTCACCTTCACCCCCGGCGAAAAGATTGGTCTTGTCGGCCGCAATGGCGCCGGCAAGTCGTCCTTCTTCGGCCTTCTCAACGGCAAGCTGCACGAAGATAGCGGCGAATTCTCGATTCCCCCTGCATGGAAGATGGGCCAGGTCGCTCAGGAGATGCCGGAGACCGAGCAGGGCGCGACCGACTTCGTAGTCGAGGGTGACACCGTGCTGCTCGCCGCGCAGGCCGAAGTCGCCGCCGCCGAGGCCAGCGACGACGGCATGCGCATGGCGCACGCCTACATGGCCCTGCACGACGCCGGTGCACACGATGCCCCCGCACGTGCCCAGGCGCTGATCCTGGGACTTGGTTTTACGGCCGCGCAGCTTGACCAGCCGGTCAACAGTTTCTCCGGCGGCTGGCGCATGCGACTGCAGCTGGCGCGCGCGCTGATGTGCCCATCCGACCTGCTGCTGCTCGACGAGCCGACCAATCACCTCGACCTCGACGCGCTGGTCTGGCTGGAAACCTGGCTCAAGCGCTATCAAGGAACCCTGGTCGTGATCAGCCACGATCGCGAATTCCTCGACGCGGTGACGCAGGTGACGGTGCACGTCGACAACGCCAAGCTCGTACGTTATGGCGGCAACTACAGCAAGTTCGAAGACATGCGCGCTGAGCAGCTCGTGTTGCAGCAGGCTGCGATGGCGAGGCAAGCGGACAAGATCGCCCACCTGCAGAAATTCATCGACCGTTTCAAGGCCAAGGCCTCGAAGGCCAAACAGGCGCAGAGCCGGGTCAAGGCGCTCGAACGCATGGAGAAGATCGCACCAGTGCTTGCGGATGCAGAGTTCAACTTCGAGTTCAGGGAGCCCCTCAACGTCCCGAACCCGCTGTTGTCGATGCTGGACGCGAGCTTCGGCTACCCCGCGCCGGCCGGCGCACTGCCGGGCACGCCGCCCACGGTCATCGTGCGGGGCATCAACCGTTCCGTGCTGGCCGGGCAGCGCATCGGCATACTCGGTGCCAACGGTCAGGGTAAGTCCACGCTGGTGAAGACGGTGGCGCATGCGCTGGCGCCGATTGCTGGCGAAATCAGCGAAGGCAAGGGCCTGAACATCGGCTACTTCGCCCAGCAGGAACTCGACGTGCTGCGTCCGCTCGACACGCCGATGGAACACATGATCCGCCTTGCCAGGGACACGCCGCCGCACATGCGCGCGCCTGGCCAGAGCGGTACCGAACAGTCGCTTCGCACGTTCCTTGGCAGTTTCAACTTCAGTGGCGACATGGTCCATCAGGCGGTTAGCACGATGAGCGGCGGCGAAAAGGCGCGGCTCGTGTTGTGCATGATCGTGTGGCAGCGCCCCAACCTGCTGCTGCTCGACGAGCCGACCAACCACCTCGACCTGGCCACACGTGAAGCGCTGGCCATGGCGCTCAACGAATTCGAAGGCACGGTGATGCTGGTCAGTCACGACCGGGCCCTGCTGCGCGCCGTATGTGACGAGTTCTGGCTGGTCACCAAGGGCGGCGTAGAGCCCTTCGACGGCGATCTGGATGATTACCAGCAGTTCCTGCGCGACGAAGCCCGTCGCATGCGCGAGCAGGCTGCCGCAGCGTAGAAGGTCATCGCCTGAGATACCCCCAGGCGGGCGGTGGGTGTTTGCCTGGGAAGCGAAGCGCGGACGTTCGACAAGGACTTCAGCGAACGTGCGGACATGCGCGCTCTAATGCGAGATATCGGCCACTTTGGGTCATTCGAGTTCTATGCCAAGACGGTCGACAATCGGGGAGCGACACCTTCGGTTGAGAGGCCAATCGGAGACACCGGTCGGCCGCAGGCAGACGTTTACAGTATTCTCGCCCCGCATCGTCCCAATGTATGGCAGGTGGTGGGGTTTCGCACAGAAAGCAATCCTTCAGTGCGGCGTACTATAGGAGCGGCCACTGAAAAAACTTCCTCCGTGCAAGCACAGAAATTAGCCGCAACGCGACGATGAATGCCAAACGAGGGAGCGGGCGTCGGAGTGATGCAGGAAAAATGCTCCCCAATACTTGGTTCCGTCCTTCATGATTTCCGTGCGCTCACTCCTTATCGTGGTCTCAGCAATATTCGCCTTCCTTGCTGGTCGCGCGCATGCCTCGCCTGAAACCGATTTCTGGAAATGGTTTCAAACGAACGAAGCGAGTCTCTATGATTTTGAGCGCGACCAGGAAGTAACCTTCGATCGGTTGACCGCTGAAATGCACAAAGTGGATTCCAGCCTCACATTCGAGTTCGGGCCAAAGCAGAACCGCCAGCGTGAGTTCGTCATTAGCGCCGATGGAATTCGCGCAGCCTTTCCGAAGGTCGAAAGCCTTGCTTCCTCGGCCCCCGAATTGCCAAGGTGGAAAGTGATCAAGTTCCGCCCTCGCAGAGAACCAGCCGACATTCAATATAACGGCATCACGGTAAAGGCGAATTCTGTTTCTGTAGACATTTATCCTGATGGCGAGAAGGCGGACCTCACGGTATTCATAGCAGGTTATTCCGCTGTGGAGCGCAAGACATTTCGCGCCATCGCTTACCTCTTCCTCGATCAAGCCCTTGGAGAGGTCGACGTCGAAACTCGCGTTGGAGGTATTGACGTTCAGGCGCCGTTGACACCCAATACAAATGCCATCCCCCTGAGTGAGCTACCAAAGGCGTTCGATGCCTGCGTCTTGAAACGGTGACTGGCCTAAGCCCCTCGTCGCTTCCTGACTCGTCTGCAGGAACCGCACAGAAATCCAGATCGTAAGTCTCAATTGCTGTCGAATGGAGGCAACCAGATGAAATTCCGGGCCGGATATGATCAGACGTTTCGGTATGTGCGACAAAATGCGCACGGCTTAGCGTACGACGTTGGGTTTCACGTATACCAGCGCGACGACGGAACATTCATATTCGGCTACGAAGTAGTGCAGGAGGCAACTGATTGTCAATTCGGAAATGGCGCTATTAGGTTGAACTTCGAGGGTACGCGCGAAGAAGCGGAAGCACATGTGCGGGCATTTCTAGAAAAGATGATCGATAATCTGACGGACGAGAGCGGGGAGAGAGTAACGCGAACAGGCGAACGTGCCGGCTATCGGATAGTCGAATGGAGCGACGGGACTGACGGGGCTATCGAGGACTTAGTTCTACGCTGTCCGGAATTAGTGCTAGGGCGATATGTTGCAATTGCAAGTTGTGACAGCGGCCCATATACGCCGACCGATGAGGAATTCACGGCGGGATGGTCAAAGATCGGCACACTCGCGGTCAGTCCGTTAGTCAAGGTGGTATCTCAGCTTCCGATGCCAGGGTTTGACGAGTGGTACGTGTACGATAGGTTTATAAAATTTGAGCCCCATGCAAATTTCGTGAATCGGCTAGGGTTTAGTCCGCTCAACGTCGATGACACGTACACGGATGAATTCTGGAGGCAGGTCGCCAAGTTGGAGCCTCTGCACGTGCTCGGGTCAGGCACACCCGGCGTGTTTTTAGTCACCCGTGACAACACGCTTTTCGAGGCAGTAACTTGTGATGCAACACCCTGAGAGGGTTTCCGCATGCGCGTATGACGCTTTCTCACCGAGGTGGTCACCAGACCCGCGTCCGAATGGCTGCTTTGTAGAGTGCCGACCGGCCGCTACGGGTCGACGAACGAAACCGCTCGCGCGGTAGGGGGCTCCGGTCCGACGCAGGAGGTCAGGGAGGGGCCGGT
>NZ_JBHSMP010000028.1:0-89041 GCF_042655705.1 Paraburkholderia denitrificans
TCGTCGAACGGGTGCACGAAGGTCAGGCCGCGCTCGGCCTGCAGGCGCACGGCGTGGGCGTAGGCATCGCTGTAGGATTCGCCGGCCTGCACGACCTCGACGGTCGGGCCGCCGTGGGCGCGCACGGCGTCGACTTTCACCTGCGGCGTGGTCACCGGCACGCAGATCACGGCCTTCACGCCAAGCTTCGCGGCCGATAGCGCCACACCCTGCGCATGATTGCCCGCCGAAGCGGTGATCACGCCGCGCTCGCGCTGGGCGGGCGTGAGGTGCGCCATCTTGTTGTAGGCGCCGCGCAGCTTGAAGGAGAACACCGGCTGGTTGTCCTCGCGCTTGAGGAACACGCGGTTGGAAAGGCGCGCCGAGAGATTCGGGGCGCGCTCCAGCTCGGTTTCGCGGGCCACGTCGTAGACGCGGGCGGTGAGGATTTTCTTCAGATAGTCGTCGTGGGTGGCCATGCGGACGGGCGCTTAAGCGGGAGATGACGGGAAAAGAATCAATGATAGCGCCAACGGCGCACGCGCTGACAGCAGGTACGGACGCGAGAGAAGGAAGCGGGAGAAGGAAGCGAGGCGGGCTGCCGCGCTGGGGCGGCAAGAGCGCGACCCGGCGTCGGGCGAAAGTGAAACTTGTATGTCCTGCGTATGACCCGCGTATGTCCTTACGCGCGCCGCGCAGCACCAGCGCAGGTGTGGATCATGCGTTAAAATCCGTTTTTGACAAGCAGGATCGGAAGATGCACTGGCAACCTCGGACCGCCCATTTGGTGCCCGTACGGCGCGAGACCCGCCCCGCAGCGCAGAGGCATGTCCGCCACGCACGATCGTGTCGCGGAGTCTGAGCGCCGGGGAACCGTCGGCGTGAGTGCTGCCGCCGCCCATCTTCCCCACCCCCCAGGTCCGCAACCAGCCACAGGCGGACAAGATTTCAGAATAGCGCCCCACGCGCCCAGTCCGCATCGGCCGGACGGCCAGCGAGCCGTTTGCTCGGTACTGACCCAAAGAGTCGTCCAACCATGAACGCACCTCAAGTTTTCGATCCTCATGGCGCCGCCGCTACGGTGACCGCCGACGTCGAACCGCGCCTGCGCGAGATTCCCTACAACTACACGTCCTTCTCCGATCGGGAAATCGTCATCCGCCTGCTGGGCGAGGAGGCCTGGAGCGCCCTCGCCGAGCTGCGCTCGGAGCGCCGCACCGGCCGGTCGGCGCGCATGCTCTACGAAGTGCTCGGCGACATCTGGGTCGTGCGCCGCAATCCGTATCTGCAGGACGACCTGCTCGACAACCCGAAGCGCCGCGCGCTCCTGATCGAAGCGCTGAATCACCGTCTCGCCGAAATCGAGAAGCGCCGCCGCGCCGACCTGAGCGAGCACGGCGACAACGCGGGCGTGGACCGCGCCGCGCGTGTCGAAACGCTGATTACCGCCGCGCGCCGCGCGGTCGACGCGTTTGCCGGCGAATTCGGGGAAATGGCCGAGTTGCGCCGCCGCGCGACGAAAGTGCTGCGCCGCTGCACGCAGAAGGACAACATCCGCTTCGACGGCCTCTCGCGCGTCTCGCACGTCACGGACGCGACCGACTGGCGCGTCGAATATCCGTTCGTCGTACTCACGCCCGACACCGAAGCCGAGATTGCCGCGCTCGTGAAGGCGTGCTTCGAACTCGGTCTCACGGTGATTCCGCGCGGGGGCGGCACGGGTTACACGGGCGGCGCGGTGCCGCTCACGCCGTTCTCGGCCGTCATCAACACGGAAAAGCTCGAACAGTTGGGCGCGGTCGAAATGACCGACCTGCCGGGCGTCGGGCGTCAGGTGCCGACGATCTTTTCGGGCGCGGGCGTCGTCACGCGCCGCGTGACCGAGGCCGCCGAAGCCGCGGGCTTCGTGTTCGCGGTCGATCCCACCTCGATCGACGCCTCGTGCATCGGCGGCAACATCGCGATGAACGCGGGCGGCAAGAAAGCGGTGCTGTGGGGCACGGCGCTCGACAACCTCGCCTGGTGGCGCATGGTCGATCCCGAAGGCAACTGGCTCGAAGTCACGCGCCTCGACCACAACCTCGGCAAGATTCACGACGTCGCGCTCGCGCGCTTCGAGCTGAAGTGGTTCGACGGCGAGCGTGCGCCGGGCGAGAAGCTCCTGCGTACCGAATGGCTCGACATCGAGGGCAAGCGGTTCCGCAAGGAAGGCCTCGGCAAGGACGTCACCGATAAATTCCTCTCGGGCCTGCCCGGCGTGCAAAAGGAAGGCTGCGACGGCCTCATCACGTCCGCGCGCTGGGTGCTGCACAAGATGCCCGCGCATACGCGCACGGTCTGCCTCGAATTCTTCGGCCAGGCGCGCGAGGCGATTCCGAGCATCGTCGAGATCAAGGACTACCTGTTCGAAACGGCGAAGCAGGGCGGCGCGATTCTCGCGGGCCTCGAGCATCTCGACGAGCGCTATCTGCGCGCGGTCGGCTATGCGACCAAGAGCAAGCGCAACGCGTTTCCGAAGATGGTGCTGATCGGTGACATCGTCGGCGACGACGCCGATGCGGTCGCCATGGCGACCTCGGAAGTCGTGCGCATGGCCAACGGCAAGAGCGGCGAGGGTTTTGTCGCGATCTCGGCCGAGGCGCGCAAGCGCTTCTGGCTCGACCGCAGCCGCACGGCCGCCATCGCGAAGCACACGAACGCGTTCAAGATCAACGAAGACGTCGTGATCCCGCTCAATCGCATGGGCGAGTACACGGACGGCATCGAGCGCATCAACATCGAGCTGTCGATCAAGAACAAGCTGCAGCTGCTCGACGCACTCGAAGTGTTCTTCAAGGCGGGCAACCTGCCGCTCAGCAAGAGCGACGACGCGAGCGAAATCCCGAGCGCCGAGCTGCTCGAAGACCGCGTGCAGCAAGCGATCGAACTGCTCAAGCGCGTGCGCGCGCGCTGGGAGTTCCTGCGCGACAAGCTCGATTTGCCGCTTGCCGAGGCGCAGCACTCGCTCGTGCAGCTCGGCTACGAGGCGCTGGCGGAAAAGTTCGCCGACCGCGTCGACGCGCAGCCGGCCGCGACCGTGTTCCACATCACGCAGGACCGCACGGTGCGCGTGTCGTGGAAGCAGGAGATCCGCGCCGAACTGCGCCAGATCTTCAACGGCGGCGCGTTCAAGGCGATCCTCGACGAAGCCCAGGCGATCCACAAGAAGGTGCTGCGCGCGCGCGTGTTCGTCGCGCTTCACATGCACGCGGGCGACGGCAACGTTCACACGAACATCCCGGTCAACTCCGACAACTACGAGATGCTGCAGGACGCCCACGCGGCGGTCGCGCGCATCATGAAGCTCGCGCGTTCGCTCGACGGCGTGATCTCGGGCGAGCACGGCATCGGCATCACGAAGCTCGAATTCCTCACGGACGACGAGATCGCCGAATTCCGCGCCTACAAGCAGCGCGTCGATCCGCAGGGCCACTTCAACGCGGGCAAGCTGCTCGAAGGCGCCGACCTGCGCAACGCCTATACGCCGTCGTTCGGCCTCATGGGTTACGAATCGCTGATCATGCAGCAGTCCGATATCGGCGCGATCGCCGAATCGGTGAAGGACTGCCTGCGCTGCGGCAAGTGCAAGCCGGTGTGCGCGACCCACGTGCCGCGCGCGAACCTGCTCTACAGCCCGCGCAACAAGATCCTCGCGACTTCGCTTCTGATCGAGGCGTTCCTGTACGAAGAGCAGACGCGCCGCGGCGTGTCGATCAAGCACTGGGACGAGTTCAACGACGTCGCCGACCACTGCACGGTCTGCCACAAGTGCGTGACGCCGTGCCCGGTCAAGATCGACTTCGGCGACGTCACGATGAACATGCGCAACCTGCTGCGCAAGATGGGGAAGAAGAAGTTCAACCCGGGCAGCGCGGCGGGCATGTTCTTCCTGAACGCCACCAATCCGCAGACCATCAACCTCGTGCGTACCGCGATGATGGGCGTGGGCTACAAGGCGCAGCGCTTCGGCAACGAACTGTTCAAGAAGGTCGCGAAGAAGCAGACCGCGCATCCGCCGTCATCCACGGGCAAGCCGCCGGTGGTCGAGCAGGTGATCCACTTCGTCAACAAGAAGATGCCGGGCAACCTGCCGAAGAAGACGGCGCGCGCGCTGCTCGACATCGAAGACAACAAGATCGTGCCGATCATCCGCAATCCGAAGACGACGAGCGTCGATTCGGAAGCGGTGTTCTACTTCCCGGGCTGCGGCTCCGAGCGCCTCTTCTCGCAGGTCGGGCTCGCGACGCAGGCGATGCTGTGGGAGGCGGGCGTGCAGACCGTGCTGCCGCCGGGCTATCTGTGCTGCGGCTACCCGCAGCGCGGCTCGGGCCAGTACGACAAGGCGGAGAAGATCGTCACGGATAACCGCGTGCTGTTCCACCGCGTCGCGAACACGCTGAACTACCTCGACATCAAGACCGTGGTGGTGTCGTGCGGGACGTGCTACGACCAGCTCGCCGGCTACGAATTCGAGAAGATCTTCCCGGGCTGCCGCATCATCGACATCCACGAGTTCCTGCTCGAAAAGGGCATCAAGCTCGAAGGCGTGAAGGGCACGCGCTACATGTACCACGACCCGTGCCACACGCCGATCAAGAACGTCGACGCGGTGAAGCTCGTCAACGAACTGATGGGCAGCGATCACGACGGCTACAAGATCGAAAAGAACGAGCGTTGCTGCGGCGAATCCGGCACGCTGGCCGTGGCGCGGCCGGACGTGTCGACCCAGGTGCGTTTTCGCAAGGAAGAAGAAATTCGCCGGGGTGCGGCGAAGTTGCGCGGCATCCCGCTCGTCGGGGCCGGCGCGAACGGCGTGCAGCCGGCCACGCCGCAAGAGGCGGGCGGCGTGGGCAACGACGTGGACGTGAAGATCCTCACGAGCTGCCCGGCCTGCCTGCAGGGGCTCTTGCGATACAACGAGGACGCCGATATCGACGCCGATTACATCGTGATCGAAATGGCCCGGCACCTGCTTGGCGAAAACTGGATGGCGGACTACGTTCAGAAGGCGAACAATGGCGGAATCGAGCGCGTGCTGGTTTAATGGCGGCGCGCATCGATTGCGCGAAGTTTTATAACGATTCCGTGAACCGGTTCGGGGGCAACGATGGGATGCATATTCTGCAGTGAGGAGGGCGGCGACGTGCTGTGGCAGGACGAGCGGATGCGCGTCGTGCTGGCGACGTCGGAGGCCGACTACCCGGGTTTTTGCCGCGTGATCTGGAACGCGCACGTCGCCGAATTCTCGGATCTCGGCGTGCCGGACCGGGAACACCTTATGCGCGCCGTCTATGCCGTCGAGCGGGCGCTGCGCCGCGTCATGCAACCGTCGAAGGTGAACCTGGCGAGCCTAGGCAACCAGGTGCCGCATGTGCACTGGCACGTGATTCCGCGCTTCACGAACGACGCGCACTTCCCGCTGCCGGTGTGGGCGCCGCGTCAGCGCACGGTTTCCGAGGCGATGCTCGGCCAGCGCCGTGCGCAGGCCACGCTGCTGCGCGACGCCGTGCGCCAGGAAATGCGGCAGGCGCTGGCCTGATAAACAGGCCTGACCCGAGGAGGCCCTGACCCGAGGCGGCAGGGCGGCCTCGCTGAGCGGGCGGGAGCCCGAGGACGATCATGAGTGGACTGAAAAACGATACGCCGGTGCCGACCGGCGTCGTGGTGCACGCCGTTTCGCGCGTGCTGGAACTGCAATATGCGAACGGCGCGAGCTACCGCATCCCGTTCGAGCTGATGCGCGTGTATTCGCCCTCGGCGGAGGTGCGCGGCCACGGGCCGGGTCAGGAGACGCTGCAGACGGGCAAGCGCGAGGTCGCCATTACGGCGCTCGAGGCCGTCGGCCACTACGCGTTGCAGCCGACCTTCTCGGACGGCCACAACAGCGGCATCTATTCCTGGGATCAGCTTTATGAACTGGCTACGCGCCAGGACGAGCTGTGGGCAGACTATTTCGCGAAGCTGAAGGCCGCGGGAGTTGATCGCGATGCGCCAATGGCGCCGCCTCCTGCCGCACATGGCCACTGCCACTGACGCTTCCTGTTACGATCCTGCCCCGTCGTCGCCGCGAGCATGCCGCGGCGGCTATTCTGAATACAACTGAAGACAAGACCCCCTGCGAAAGGAAGACCGCGATGAGCAAAACCCACTTCGGCTATCAGACAGTCGACGAACAGGACAAGGCGAAGAAGGTGGCCGGCGTGTTCCACTCGGTTGCCTCGAACTATGACCTGATGAACGACCTGATGTCGGGTGGCTTGCACCGCGCGTGGAAGGCTTTCACGATCGCACAGGCCAACGTGCGGCCGGGCGCGAAGGTGCTCGACATCGCGGGCGGGACCGGCGATCTGTCGATGGCGTTCGCGAAGAAAGCGGGGCCGAAAGGCGAAGTCTGGCACACCGACATCAACGAATCGATGCTGCGCGTGGGCCGCGACCGGCTGCTCGACCGCGGCGTCGTCACGCCCGCACTACTCTGCGACGCGGAGAAAATTCCCTTTCCGGACAACTACTTCGACGTGGTGACCGTGGCTTTCGGGCTGCGCAACATGACCCACAAGGACGCCGCGCTCGGCGAGATGCGACGCGTGCTCAAGCCGGGCGGCCGCGTGCTCGTGCTGGAGTTCTCGAAGGTGTGGGAGCCGCTCAAGAAAGCCTACGACGTCTACTCGTTCAAGGTGCTGCCGTGGCTTGGCGAGCGCTTTGCCAACGATTCCGAGAGCTATCGCTATCTCGCGGAATCGATCCGTATGCACCCGGACCAGGAAACTTTGAAAACAATTATGGAACAAGTCGGCCTGGACGCCGTCAAATATTACAATTTGTCAGCTGGCGTGGTAGCCTTGCACGTCGCTACAAAATATTAGCGTCCATAGTTAACTGTTTTTAAAGGAAATTTCGATATGTCTGAGCCCCGAATCAACGCTTCCAAAAAGCTTTCATCGTGGTGGGCCAGACGGATCGGAACCCTGGCCGTGATCGGCGTGCTGGTTGGCAGCTCGTTCGCGTCGTTCGACGCCGAAGCCCGGCGCATGGGCGGCGGCCGCAGCCTCGGCAAGCAATCGCCGGTAGCCACGCAACGCAGCGCGACTACGCCGCCTGCGCAGCAGAGCCCGGCGGCGCAGCCCGGCCAGGCGCAGCGCGCCCAGCCTGCCACGCCCGCGCCCGCCGCTCCGGCGCGCAACCGCTGGTTGGGACCGATCGCGGGACTCGCCGCCGGCCTCGGCATCGCCGCGCTCCTTTCTCACTTCGGCCTGGGTGAAGCATTCGCCGGTGCGATGGCCAACGTCATCATCATCGCGCTGATCGCCTTCGTCGCCATCTGGCTGATCCGCAAGATCATGAACCGCCGCCGCGCGGTCCAGCCCGCCTGGCAGACCGGCGGCGGGCTGATGTCGCAGGGCGGTTTGCAGGGTGGTTCGCATGGGTCAGGCAGCTTCCCTTCGGAGCCGCGCTTCACGGCGCCGCCGACCGGCCAATACCTCGCACCCGAAGCAAATCCGCTCACGACGCCGCAGATCGGCGCCGCGCCGTCGATCCCCGCGGGCTTCGACACCGAGGGGTTCCTGCGTAATGCCAAGGTCCATTTCGTGCGTCTGCAGGCCGCATGGGACGCGGCCAATCTGGACGACATCCGCGAATTCACGACGCCCGAGATGTTCGCCGAGATTCGCGTGGATCTCGCCGACCGCGGTACGCAGTCGAACCAGACCGACGTCGTGCAGCTCAACGCGGATCTGCTCGATGTGACCGAGCGCGGCGACGAATATCTCGCGAGCGTGCGCTTCTCCGGTTTGATTCGCGAGACGCCGGGCGTGGCTGCCGAGCCGTTCGCGGAGATCTGGAATCTCTCGAAGTCGCGCTCGACGGGCGAGGGCTGGCTGCTCGCCGGTATCCAGCAGACCGAATCGCACTGAATCGCACTGAATCGCACTGAATCGCACTGAATCGCACTGAACGCACTGAATCCCGCTGGCCCTCCGCCTGGCGCGGCATCGGGCCTCGGTTCAGACTGCGCGTCCTGTGGTCGTTCTTCATGATTTGCATCATGACGCCGTCGCGGCACGGTGACAGGACGCCACGTTAGCCGTCCGGCCAGGCCGGCGCGCACCGCGATCGGACCGCACGAACGCTACAATAGGAACCCGCGCGAGCTTTTGCCCGCGCGGTTTTTCTTATTTCACGTCCGATGACCTTCGCCGCCAAGCCCTTCACCGCCGCCGTCAATCACCTGCTCGCCCGCGAATCGTGGGCCCGCGACCGCCTCGCGCCGTATGCGGGCAAGACGGCGCGCCTGTCGTGTCCGCCCGTCGTGCTTACGCTGCTCGTCCAGCCGGACGGCTACCTCGCCGCCGTGGATGAACACGACGCGCAGCATGCGGACGTCGCGCTTTCGCTGCCCGCCTCGGCGTTCTCGTCGTTCGTGCAGGGCGGTCAGGCCTCGGTGATGAAGCACGTCAAGATCGAGGGCGATGCGGAATTCGCGCAGGTCATCGGCAAGCTCGCGGAGCACCTGCGCTGGGAGCCCGAGGAGGATCTCGCGAAGCTGATCGGCGACGCGGGCGCATGGCGCATCGCCTCGCTCGCGCGTACGGCGCGCGACCAGGCGTGGCGCACCAGCCGCAACGTGCTCGGCTCGGTCACGGAATATCTGCTCGACGAAAACCCGCAACTCGTGCGGCGCGCCGAGCTGGATGGCTTGAACGTCGAACTCTCCCGCGCGCGCGATGCGCTCGCGCGCGTGGAGAAACGCATCGAGCGCCTCGAACAAAAAACGGTTGCCGGCACGTCCACGCCGCTGCGCGGCACGCGCCCGACCACAGGCCACTAGAACATGCGTTTCCTGCGTTTTCTGAAGATTTTCTTCACGATTATCCGGTTCGGTCTCGACGAAGTGATGCTGAGCCGGATCAACGACCGGCGCGTGCGGCTGCTGTTGCGCATCACCACCATCGGCCGCCGTTTCAACCAGCCGCCCGGCGTGCGGCTGCGTCTCGCGCTGGAAAGCCTCGGCCCGATCTTCGTGAAGTTCGGCCAGGTGCTCTCCACGCGCAGCGATCTGCTGCCGCCCGACATCTCCAGCGAACTCGCGCGCCTGCAGGACCAGGTGCCGCCGTTCGACTCGGCCGTGGCCATCGGCCTGATCGAAAAGGCGCTCGGTGCGCCCGTGGATTCGCTCTTCGACGAGTTCGAGCGTGTGCCCGTGGCGAGCGCGTCGATTGCCCAGGTGCACTTCGCGAAGGTGAAGTCGGGGCAACACGCAGGCAAGCCGGTCGCGGTGAAGGTCCTGCGGCCGAACATGCGCCCCGTGATCGATTCCGATCTCGCGCTGCTGCGCGACCTCGCCATGTGGGCCGAGCGGCTGTGGGCGGACGGCAAGCGCCTGAAGCCGCGCGAAGTGGTCGCCGAATTCGACAAGTACCTGCACGACGAACTCGACCTCATGCGCGAGGCCGCCAACGCGAGCCAGTTGCGCCGCAACTTCGCGGGCCTCGACCTGCTGCTCGTGCCGGAGATGTACTGGGAGTTCAGCACGTCCAACGTGCTCGTGATGGAGCGCATGGTCGGCGTGCCGATCAGCCGCGTGGACCGGCTGCGCGCGGCGGGCGTCGATATTCCGAAACTCGCGCGCGAAGGCGTCGAGATTTTCTTCACGCAGGTGTTCCGCGACGGCTTTTTCCACGCCGACATGCACCCCGGCAACATCCAGGTGAGCCTCGATCCGGCGCACTTCGGGCGCTACATCGCGCTCGACTTCGGCATCGTCGGCGCGCTTTCGGACTTCGACAAGAATTACCTCGCACAAAACTTCCTCGCGTTCTTCAAGCGCGACTATCACCGGGTTGCCACGCTGCACATCGAGTCGGGCTGGGTGCCGCCCACGACGCGTGTCGAGGAGCTGGAGAGCGCGATCCGCGCCGTGTGCGAACCGTACTTCGACCGCGCGCTGAAGGATATCTCGCTCGGCCAGGTGCTGCTGCGGCTCTTCCAGACTTCGCGCCGTTTCAACGTCGAAATCCAGCCGCAGCTCGTGCTGCTGCAAAAGACCATGCTGAACGTCGAGGGGCTTGGCCGCTCGCTCGATCCGGAACTCGATCTCTGGAAGACCGCGAAACCGTATCTTGAACGCTGGATGACCGAGCAGATCGGTCTGCGCGGCTGGTACGAACGCTTCAAGATCGAAGCGCCGCAATGGAGCAAGACGCTGCCGCAGTTGCCGCGCCTCATCCATCAGGCGCTGCAGCACCGCGAGGGCGCCGCCCATCTCGCCGACGAGGAAACGCTGCGCGCCCTGCTCGCCGAACAACGCCGCACGAACCGGCTGCTGCAAGGCGCGCTGGTGTTCGGCATTGCGGTGGGGGTGGGCATGGTGGTGGCGCGCGTGTGGATTGCACTTGCCGCGGGCGGTTGAGTCTTCGCAACTCGCACTAACTGTCACCCACTGGCACCAACTGTCACCAACTGGCACAAAGCAGCAGAAGGAGATCGAGCATGAACGAACCGGTTCGCCCCACGCCACCCCAAGGCGTACCCGAATTCGACACGCGCGATCCCGGGCTCGCATCGTTCTGGGAGGAGCGCTTCAGCCGCGGCTTCACGCCGTGGGACCAGGCGGGCGTCCAGCCGCAATTCGAAGCGTTCGCCGCGGCTCACCCCGATGCAGCCGTGCTGATACCCGGCTGCGGCAACGCGTGGGAAGCGGGCTGGCTTGCCGGGCACGGCCGCACGGTGCGCGCCATCGACTTCGCCCCGGCTGCGGTCGCGAGCGCGCGTGCGGCGCTCGGTGAGCATGCGGCGGTGGTCGAGCAGGCCGACTTCTACACGTACGAGCCGCCGTTCGCTCCCGGATGGATTTTCGAGCGCGCGTTCCTGTGCGCGCTGCCGCCCGCGCACTATCCGCGTTACGCGCAGCGTATGGCCACGTTGCTGAAGCCCGGTGCGCTGCTCGCGGGTTACTTTTTCATCGGCGAGCCTCAGAAAGGGCCGCCGTTCCCGATGCGGCGCGATCAAATCGACGCGCTGCTTTCGCCGTACTTCACCTTGCTCGACGAGCAGCCTGCGGTCCGTTCACTGCCGGTGTTCGAGGGCCGCGAGCGCTGGATGACCTGGCAACGCAACGACGCGCGCGTCGAAACTGTCGCGCCGGCCACTTGATCGGCGCTCGGTCCGCCCCAAACTGTCAGAAATTGGCCGCGACCGGCCCCTTCCCGGCAAAAGCCAGGGCGGGCGATCGAATGCGGCTATAATTCAAGGCTTTGCAGGCATTTGTCAGATTTTCACCGGGATAGAGATCATGCCGATCTACGCTTATCGCTGCGAGTCGTGCGGCTTCGAGAAGGACGTGCTGCAAAAGCTCAGCGATGCGCCCCTCACGAAATGCACGCATTGCGGTGCCGAAACGTTTCGCAAGCAGGTGACCGCGGCTGGCTTCCAGCTGAAGGGCTCGGGCTGGTACGTGACCGATTTCCGTGGCGGTAACAGCGGCAACGGCAACGGTACGGGCGCGGCAGCAACCGGCGCGAAGGCTGCGGGCGAGTCCGCGGCGGCGTCCGAGGGCGGCAAGCCGTCGGGCGAGAGCGCGGCGGCACCGGCTGGGTCGGGCACAAGCGCGAGCGCGAGCGTAGGGTCGGGAACGAGCACGAACACGAGCGCGACGGCCAGCACGGCGGGAACCACCTGAGAATCCGCGGCCCGGTTACAAGCCGGACCGCACGTACGCCGCGCTGACGCTGCGCGGCTCGCATGGCGGTGTACACGATGACGAAGAAAGCGACGCTCAAATCCGTATTTCTGACCGGCCTTCTGGTGCTGGTTCCGCTCGCCATCACGCTGTGGGTGCTGAACCTGATCATCGGCACGATGGATGAGACGTTGCTGCTGCTGCCCGAATCGTGGCGGCCCGTGCGGCTATTCGGCCTGCGTCTGCCGGGGATCGGCGCGCTCCTCACGCTCGCGTTCATCTTCGCGGTCGGCCTTCTGACGCACAACTTCATCGGCCAGAAGCTCGTCTCGTGGTGGAACGCGCTCGTGCGCCGCATTCCGCTGGTCGGCCCGCTGTACAGCAGCGTCCAGCAGGTTTCCGATACGCTGCTCTCGAGCAACGGCAACGCGTTTCGCAAGGCGCTGCTGATCGAATACCCGCGCCGCGGCTCGTGGACGATTGCGTTCCTCACCGGCGTGCCGGGCGGCGACGTGGTGAATCATCTGCGCGAGCCGCACGTCAGCGTCTACGTTCCCACCACGCCGAATCCCACCTCGGGTTTTTTCCTGATGGTGCCGAAAAGCGAGGTGATCGAGCTGGATATGAGCGTCGATGCGGCGCTCAAGTATATTGTTTCGATGGGCGTCGTCGCCCCGGCAGCGCCTGCGCGCCGTCCCATCGATCCTCCGCTGTAATACCGGGCGCCGGGCGCGGCTCATGACTGCGCGCGGCCGCCCGTTCAATTATTCATGCATAACGAAAGACGAACATCATGTCGATGAGATCTGAATATTGCGGTCTGGTGACCGAGCAGTTCCTGGGCCAAACTGTTTCGCTGTGCGGATGGGTGCATCGCCGCCGCGACCACGGCGGCGTCATCTTCATCGACCTGCGCGATCGCGAGGGCCTCGTTCAGGTGGTCTGCGACCCGGACCGCGCGGAGATGTTCAAGGTGGCTGAGGGCGTGCGCAACGAATTCTGCGTGCGCATCACGGGTGTCGTGCGCAACCGTCCGGAAGGCACGGTCAACGCGAACCTCACGAGCGGCAAGATCGAAGTGCTGTGCCACGAACTCGTGGTGCTGAACGCGTCGGTCACGCCGCCGTTCCAGCTCGACGACGACAACCTCTCCGAAACCACGCGCCTCACGCATCGCGTGCTCGACCTGCGCCGTCCGCAGATGCAGCACAACCTGCGCCTGCGCTATCGCGTGACGATGGCCGTGCGCAAGTATCTCGACGCGCTCGGCTTCATCGACATCGAAACGCCGATGCTCACGAAGAGCACGCCGGAAGGCGCGCGCGACTACCTCGTGCCCTCGCGCGTGAACGCCGGCCAGTTCTTCGCACTGCCGCAATCGCCGCAGCTCTTCAAGCAGCTGCTGATGGTGGCGAACTTCGATCGCTACTACCAGATCGTCAAGTGCTTCCGCGACGAAGACCTGCGCGCCGACCGTCAGCCCGAATTCACGCAGATCGACTGCGAAACGTCGTTCCTCGGCGAGCAGGAAATCCGCGACCTGTTCGAAGACATGGCGCGTCACGTGTTCCGCGAAACCATCGGCGTCGAACTCGATGCGAAGTTCACGGTCATGCAGTACTCGGAAGCCATGAGCCGCTTCGGTTCGGACAAGCCGGACCTGCGCGTGAAGCTCGAATTCACCGAACTGACCGACGCCATGAAGGACGTCGACTTCAAGGTGTTCAGCGCACCGGCCAACACGAAGGACGGCCGCGTCGCGGCGCTGCGCGTGCCGAAGGGCGGCGAACTCTCGCGCGGCGACATCGACGGCTACACGGAATTCGTGCGCATCTACGGCGCGAAGGGTCTCGCGTGGATCAAGGTCAACGAAGTGGCGAAGGGCCGTGACGGCCTGCAAAGCCCGATCGTCAAGAACCTGCACGACGCCGCGATTGCCGCGATCCTGGAGCGCACGGGCGCACAGGACGGCGACATCATCTTCTTCGCGGCCGACCGCGCGAAGGTCGTGAACGACAGCCTGGGCGCGCTGCGCCTGAAGATCGGCCACTCGGAATTCGGCAAGGCCAACGGCCTCGTCGAGAGCGGCTGGCGTCCGCTGTGGGTCATCGACTTCCCGATGTTCGAGTACGACGAGGAAGAAAACCGCCACGTGGCCGCGCATCACCCGTTCACGAGCCCGAAGGACGAGCACCTGGAATACCTCGAATCGGATCCGGGCCGCTGCCTCGCGAAGGCCTACGACATGGTGCTGAACGGCTGGGAAATCGGCGGCGGCTCGGTGCGTATCTATCAGGAAGAAGTGCAGAGCAAGGTGTTCCGCGCGCTGAAGATCGGACCGGAGGAAGCGCGTGCGAAGTTCGGCTTCCTGCTCGACGCGCTGCAGTACGGCGCGCCGCCGCACGGCGGTATCGCGTTCGGCCTCGACCGTATCGTCACGATGATGGCCGGTGCCGATTCGATCCGCGACGTGATCGCGTTCCCGAAGACGCAACGCGCCCAGTGTCTGCTCACGCAGGCGCCGAGCCCGGTGGACGAGCGCCAGCTGCGCGAACTTCACATCCGTCTGCGTCAGCCCGAGCAGAAGGCTGCGCAGTAAGGACGCGCAGTAAGCACGCGCAGTCCGTGCGGCGGGCCCAGCGGGCGGAGCGCCGTACGAGACAACGCAACGCAAGACGTAACGCAAAAAGCAACGCAGGAAAGGCGCATCGAGCGCCTTTTTTGCTTTTTGCGTTACATTTTCTCCTTGTATTTCTCTTTGTATTTTCTCTGTGAGGCCCGCGCGAGCGACGACGCGTGCCGCGAGAGTCCACCCACGCTCCGTCACCATGCAGAAGCCGCCGAAGATTCCGGAATCCGTACTCGTCGTCATTCACACGCCGCAGCTCGAAGTGCTGGTCATCGAACGCGCCGACCGGCCGGGTTTCTGGCAGTCGGTGACGGGCTCGAAAGACCGCCTCGACGAGCCGCTCGCCGAAACCGCCGTGCGCGAGGTGGGCGAGGAAACCGGCATCGTCGTCGGTTCGGGCGGCGTGCCGCACGCCGCGCTCGTCGACTGGCGCCACACGATCGAATACGAGATCTATCCGGTCTGGCGGCATCGCTACGCAAGCGGCGTCACGCGCAACACCGAACACTGGTTCAGCCTCGAAGTGCCGCACGGCACGCCCGTGACGCTCGCGCCGCGCGAGCACATTGCGTATCTCTGGCTGCCGTACGAAGCGGCGGCCGCGAAGTGCTTCTCGTCGTCGAATCGCGAGGCGATCCTGCAATTGCCTGGCCGGCTGCGCGGAGCGCGCGTGTGATGGATATCGATCCGCGGCTCGCCGTCCGGCTGCACGATCTGCTGCTCGGCCGGCGCTACCGGACTCGCTATCGCTTCACGAGCGGCAACGACGTGCGCCTGTTCGGCTCGGGCGCGGCGCTCTTTGGCGCGATGATCGAGCGCATCGACGCGGCCACGCGCGACGTCGCGCTCGAAACCTATATCTTTCGCGACGACAGCATGGGCAGCGCCGTATCGGCGGCGCTCGTGCGCGCCGCCGCGCGCGGCGTGCGCGTGCGCGTGATTACCGACGGCATCGGCAGCCCGCGCACGGCGCTCTTCGACGACTGGCCCACAGCCGGTGTCGAGCATCGCGTCTACAACCCGCACATCTTCGGCCGCTTCGGCTTTTCTCGCACGCACCGCAAGCTCGCCGTCATCGACGATCAGTACGCGTATTGCGGCGGCATCAACGTCATCGACGATCGCGAACAGGATGGCAGGACGCTGCCGTTCGACCGTTGGGATTTTGCCGCCGAGTTGAGCGGTCCCGTGGTGGTCGACGTACGCGAGGCGTTCGAATTCCAGTGGCGCCGCATTCAACTCGGCTACCGGCCGCCGGTGCCGCGCTCGGCAGCGGTGCAGCCGTTTCCCGGCGTGCCTGCGAGCGTGGGTTTTCTCTCGCCGCATCCGACCGGCCAGGGCACGGGCCGCCGCGCGCGCCCCATCGACGACGCGCTGCGCGAGCTGGCGCACGCCGTGCCGCGCGGGCGCGCGGCGCGCATCCTCGAGCGGCTGCGTGCGCGCCTGCGCGCGAGCGTGCGCGACCCACGCACCGCGCGCGTGCCGTGCGTGGCGTTCGTCGCGCGCGACAACGTCGTGAACCGGCGCACCATCGAACGGGCCTATCTCGACGCCATCGACGCCGCACGCGACGAAGTGCTGCTCGCCAACCCGTATTTCATGCCCGGACGGCGGCTGCGGCGCTCGCTGGTAGAAGCGGCCGGACGTGGGATCACCGTGCGCCTCCTGATCGGACGAAAGGAGTTCAAACTCCTCGACTACGCGGTGCCGTTCCTCTATCACACGCTCTTGTCCGCGGGCGTGCACATCGCCGAATACGAAAAGACCATGCTGCACGGCAAGGTGGCGGTCGTCGATTCGAAGTGGGCCACCGTGGGCTCCTCGAATCTCGACGCGCTGAGCCTCGTGCTCAACAACGAGGCCAACGTGGTGATGGTGCTGCATCCGCAGATCCAGCAACTGCGCGACGCGATTCTGGCGGCGTTCAGCGACGCCGTGCCGATCGACCGCGCCCGCTATGAGGCACGCCCGGTGCTCGAGCGGGCGGTAAGCTGGCTCGCCTATTCGGCCTATCGCGCGGTCATGAAGCTGCTGACGGTCGGCGGCTACGACTAGGGCCAACCCGGGCCAACGCAGGCCAACCCGGACCAACCCGGGCGCCCCCTTCGTGACTGCCATACGAAGAGATAAGGGCGCAATCGATGGAAGCCCGCTTGTGCGCGGCACGCTTTGCCCCAGAATTAGAGCATTCGTTAGAAACCGGTTTCTAATAAAGTGCTTGTTTCGCGGACGGCTGTACTCAACAATAGTACGTCCGTTCGATTTTATATCGGCCTTAATTCCGGCCACATCGTTACGGTAAAAACAGCTATGCGAAAAGGCGAACAGACACGAGCCGCAATTCTCGATGCAGCACTCGACCTGGCAGGTCGCGATGGACTGGAAGGTCTGACGATCGGTCTGCTGGCGGAGCGCATGCAGATGAGCAAGAGCGGCGTCTTCGCTCATTTCGGTTCGCGCGAGGATCTGCAGGCCGAGGTGGTGCGCGAGTATCACCGCAGATTCGAGGAAGAAGTCTTCTTCCCGAGCCTGCGTGAACCGCGCGGTTTGCCCCGTCTGCGTGCGATGCTGTCGCGGTGGTTCGAGAAGCGCATTCACGAAGTCACGACCGGCTGCATCTACATCAGCGGCGCGGTGGAGTACGACGACCGCGCGGACAGCCAGGTGCGCGAGCAGCTCGTGTCGAGCGTCACGATCTGGCGTGCGGCGCTGCTGCGCGCCATTTCGCAGGCGATCGAAGAAGGCCATCTGCGCCGCGACACCGATCCGGGGCTGATGTTGTTCGAAGTCTATAGCGTCACGCTCGGCCTGCATCATGACGGTCGCTTCCTGCATCTGCCGGACGCACCGAAGCATGCGTGGGCCGCGCTGGAAAAACTGATTGTTTCGTATCAGAGCGAAGGCCGCTAACGCCTGGCTATCGGCTGACTGGCGGCGCGAGATGCGTCGCGGCGGCGGTTGACCGGCATCGCTCTAACTTTGGAGAGAAGAGATGGGACAGTACACCGCGCCGCTGCGCGACATGCAGTTCGTGCTGCACGAGCTGCTGAACGTGGAAGGCGAAGTGAAGCAGATGCCTAAGCACGCGGACCTCGACGCCGACACGATCAACCAGGTGCTCGAAGAAGCGGGCAAGTTCTGCTCCGAGGTGCTGTTTCCGCTGAACCAGGTGGGCGATCGCGAAGGCTGCACGTACAGCGGCGACGGTGTCGTCACCACGCCGGCCGGCTTCAAAGAGGCCTACGCGCAGTTCGTCGAAGCGGGCTGGCCCGCACTCGCGTGCGACCCCGACTTTGGCGGCCAGGGCCTGCCCGTGTTCATGAACAACGCGCTGTACGAAATGCTGAATTCGGCGAACCAGGCGTGGGGCATGTACCCGGGTCTCTCGCACGGCGCTTACGAATGCCTGCACGCGCACGGTACGCCTGAACTTCAGAAGACCTATCTGCCGAAGATCGTCTCGGGCGAGTGGACCGGCACGATGTGCCTGACCGAGCCGCACTGCGGCACCGACCTCGGCCTCCTGCGCACGAAGGCCGAACCGGGCAGCGACGGTTCGTACGCGATCTCCGGCACGAAGATCTTCATCTCGGCCGGCGAACACGACATGTCGGCCAATATCGTCCACCTCGTGCTGGCGCGCCTGCCGGACGCGCCGCCCGGAACCAGGGGCATTTCGCTCTTCGTCGTGCCGAAGTTCGTGCCGACGGCCACGGGCGAGCCTGGCGAACTGGGCGAACTGGGCGAACGAAATGGCATCAAGTGCGGTTCGATCGAGCACAAGATGGGCATCCACGGCAACGCGACGTGCGTGATGAACCTCGACGGCGCGAAGGGCTGGCTGGTCGGCGAGCCGAACAAGGGCTTGAACGCCATGTTCGTGATGATGAACGCGGCGCGCCTCGGCGTCGGCATGCAGGGTCTCGGCCTCACCGAAGTCGCGTACCAGAACTCGCTCGCGTATGCGAAGGACCGCTTGCAGATGCGCGCGCTGACCGGCCCGAAGGCGCCGGACAAGCCCGCCGATCCGATCATCGTGCATCCGGACGTGCGCCGCATGCTGCTCACGCAGAAGGCCTGGGCCGAAGGCGCCCGTGCGTTCACGTACTGGTCGGCGCTGCAGATCGACCGCGAGCTCTCGCACGCCGACGAAGGCGAGCGCAAGCAGGCCGCCGATCTCGTCGCGCTCCTCACGCCGATCATCAAGGCGTTCCTCACCGACAACGCGTTCGAAAGCACCAACCTCGGCATGCAGGTGTTCGGCGGTCACGGTTTCATCTCCGAGTGGGGCATGGAGCAGTACGTGCGCGACGCGCGCATCAACCAGATCTACGAAGGCACGAACGCGATCCAGTCGCTCGACCTGCTGGGCCGCAAGGTGCTCGGCGACATGGGCGCGAAGCTCAAGAAGTTCGGCAAGCTCGTGACCGATTTCGTCGAAGCCGAAGGCATCAAGCCGGAGATGCAGGAGTTCATCAACCCGCTTGCCGACATCGGCGACAAGGTGCAGAAGCTCACGATGGAAATCGGCATGAAGGCCATGCAGAACCCCGACGAAGTGGGCGCGGCTGCGGTGCCGTATCTGCGCACGGTCGGCCACCTTGTGTTCTCGTACTTCTGGGCGCGCATGGCGCGCATCGCCCTCGACAAGGAAGCGTCGGGCGACCTCTTCTACAAGTCGAAGCTCGCCACCGCGCGTTTCTATTTCGCGAAGCTGCTGCCGGAAACGGCTACCGCGATCCGCCAGGCGCGCGCGGGCTCGAAGACGCTCATGGAAGTCGACGAGGCGCTGTTCTAAAAGCCTGTCCGGTGCGGCGCTAACGCTCAGGCTGAAGCTGAGGCTGGGCCAGACAGCGCCGCCCACACTCCCAATCCGCTCGACATTGCATATCCGCTGGAGGAACAACGTGAGCAATTTCATTATTCGCAAGGTCGCCGTCCTCGGCGCCGGCGTGATGGGCGCGCAGATCGCAGCGCACCTGATCAACGCCCGCGTGCCCGTGCTGCTGTTCGATCTGCCCGCGAAGGAAGGCCCGAAAAACGGCATCGCGCTCAAAGCCATCGAGAACCTCAAGAAGCTCTCGCCCGCGCCGTTCGGCGTGAAGGAAGACGCGCAGTACATCACGCCCGCGAACTATGAAGACGACATCGAAAAGCTCGCGCAATGCGACGTCGTGATCGAAGCCATCGCCGAGCGCATGGACTGGAAGCACGATCTCTACAAGAAGGTCGCGCCGCATATCGGCCCGAACGCGATCTTCGCGACCAACACGTCGGGGCTGTCGATCACCGAGCTTTCGCAAGGCTTCGGCGACGATCTGCGCGCGCGCTTTTGCGGCGTGCACTTCTTCAACCCGCCGCGCTACATGCACCTCGTCGAGCTGATCCCGACCGTGCACACGTTGCCCGCAATCCTCGACCAGCTCGAATCGTTCCTCACGAGCGTCGTCGGCAAGGGCGTCGTGCGCGCGAAGGATACGCCGAACTTCATCGCGAACCGCGTCGGCATCTTCTCGATCCTCGCGGTGATCGCCGAGGCGAAGAAGTTCGGCCTGCGCTTCGACGAAGTCGACGATCTCACCGGCAGCCGCCTCGGCCGCGCGAAGTCGGCGACGTTCCGCACGGCCGACGTCGTGGGCCTCGATACGATGGCGCACGTCATCAAGACGATGCAGGACAATCTGAAGGACGATCCGTTCTTCCCGGTCTACGAAACGCCCGCCGTGCTCGCGGGGCTCGTGGCGAAGGGCGCGCTCGGCCAGAAGAGCGGCGGCGGTTTCTATCGCAAGGAAGGCAAGACGATCAAGGTGCTCGATGCGAATTCGGGCGAGTACGTCGAAGCCGCCGGCAAGGCAGACGAACTCGTGGGCCGCATCCTCAAGCGTCCGGCCGCCGAGCGCCTGAAGCTCCTGCGCGAGACGCAGCATCCGCAGGCACAGTTCCTGTGGTCGATTTTCCGCGACGTGTTCCATTACATCGGCGTGCATCTGGCATCGATTGCCGGGAACGCGCGCGACGTCGATCTCGCGATCCGCTGGGGCTTCGGCTGGAACGAAGGCCCGTTCGAGGGCTGGCAGAGCGCGGGCTGGAAGCAGGTCGCCGACTGGGTCAAGGAAGACATCGACGCCGGGAAGGCGCTCTCGAATGCGCCGCTGCCCGCGTGGGTGTTCGAAGGCCAGGTCGCCGAGAACGGCGGCGTGCATGGTGCGCAAGGCTCGTGGTCGCCCGCCGAACAACGCTTCGTGCCGCGCTCTAACCTGCCGGTGTACGAGCGCCAGGTGTTCCGCGCGCCGCTCTTCGGCGAAGCCGGTGCGCGCGATCCGAAGACCTTCGGCAAGACGCTTTTCGAAGACGACCACGTGCGCGCCTGGACCGACGAGCGCGCCGGTGAAGACGACGTCGTGATCGTCTCGTTCAAGAGCAAGATGAACACCATCGGCCCGGGCGTGCTCGACGGCCTCACGAAGGCAATCGAGATCGCGGAAGCGGGCTACAAGGGCGTCGTCGTGTGGCAGCCCACGTCGCTCAAGCTCGGCACGCCGGGCGGCCCGTTCTCGGCCGGGGCGAACCTCGAAGAAGCCATGCCCGCGTTCATGATGGGCGGCGCGAAGGGCATCGAGCCGTTCGTGAAGAAGTTCCAGCAGGGCATGCTGCGCGTGAAGTACGCAAACGTGCCGGTCGTGGCGGCAGTGTCGGGCATCGCGCTCGGCGGCGGCTGCGAGTTGATGCTGCATAGCGCGAAGCGCGTCGTGCACGTCGAGAGCTATGTCGGTCTCGTCGAAGTAGGCGTGGGCCTCGTGCCCGCGGGCGGTGGCCTGAAGGAAGCCGCGCTGCGCGCTGCCGACGCCGCGAACGCTGCCGGTGCCGCTCCGGGCGACCTGCTGCGCTTCCTGCAGAAGTCGTTCGAGAACGCCGCGATGGCGAAGGTGTCCGGCTCGGCTCTCGACGCGCGCGCAATGGGCTACGTGAAGCCCTCGGACACGATCGTCTTCAACGTGTTCGAACTGCTCGACACGGCGAAGAAGGAAGCACGCGCGCTGAGCGCCGCGGGTTACCGCGCGCCGCTGCGCCCGGTGCAGATTCCGGTTGCGGGCCGCTCCGCGATTGCGACGATCAAGGCGTCGCTCGTCGGCATGCGCGACGGCCGCTTCATCAGCGATCACGATTTCCTGATCGCGAGCCGCATCGCCGAAGCGGTGTGCGGCGGCGACGTCGAAGCGGGCAGCACGGTCGACGAAGAATGGCTGCTCACGCTCGAGCGCCGCGCTTTCGTCGATCTGCTCGGCACGCAGAAAACGCAGGAACGCATCATGGGCATGTTGCAGACCGGCAAGCCGGTGCGCAACTAAGCGGCACGACGCACACCAGACACTGGAGTATCAGATGAGCAAACAGTTGCAGGACGCATACATCGTCGCCGCGAGCCGCACGCCCATCGGCAAGGCGCCGCGCGGCGCGTTCAGGAACACCCGCCCGGACGAGCTGCTCGTCCACGCGATCAAAGCGGCGGTGGCCCACGTGCCGGGTCTCGACACGAAGGTGATCGAAGACGCGATCGTCGGCTGCGCGATTCCCGAAGCCGAGCAGGGCCTGAACGTGGCGCGCATCGGCGCGCTGCTGTCGGGACTGCCGAACACGGTGGGCGGCGTGACCGTCAACCGCTTCTGCGCGTCGGGCCTCACGGCGCTCGCGATGGCGGCGGACCGCATCCGCGTCGGCGAAGCCGATGCGATGATCGCGGCCGGTTGCGAATCGATGAGCATGGTGCCGATGATGGGCAACAAGCCGTCGATGTCGCCGCATATTTTCGATTCGGACGAGAACATCGGCATTGCCTACGGCATGGGTCTGACCGCCGAGAAGGTTGCTGAGCGCTGGAAGGTGAGCCGCGAGGCGCAGGACGCGTTTGCGGTGGAATCGCACCGCCGCGCGCTCGCCGCGCAGCAGGCTGGCGAGTTCAACGACGAGATCGCGCCGTACACGATCATCGAACGCCTGCCGGATCTCGCTTCGGGCGACGTGAAGGTGAAGGAGCGCGTGCTCGCGCTCGACGAAGGCCCGCGCGCGGACACGTCGATGGAAGGGCTCGCGAAGCTGCGCGCCGTGTTCGCGAACAAGGGCTCGGTGACGGCGGGCAACAGCTCGCAGACGTCGGACGGCGCGGGCGCGCTGATCGTTGTCTCCGAGAAGATGCTCAAAGCGTTCAATCTCACGCCGCTCGCGCGCTTCGTGAGCTTCGCGGTGCGCGGCGTGCCGCCCGAGATCATGGGCATCGGCCCGAAGGAAGCGATTCCGGCCGCGCTGAAGGCCGCGGGGCTCAAGCAGGACGACCTCGACTGGATCGAACTGAATGAGGCGTTCGCCGCGCAGTCGCTGGCGGTGATTCAGGACCTCGGCCTCGATCCGTCGAAGATCAACCCGATGGGCGGCGCGATTGCGCTGGGCCATCCGCTCGGCGCGACGGGCGCGATCCGCGCGTCGACGCTCGTGCACGGCCTGCGCCGCCGCAATCTGAAGTACGGGATGGTGACGATGTGCGTCGGCACCGGCATGGGCGCGGCAGGCATCATCGAGCGCCTGTAAGCGGCTCGGGCGCTTCTGGATGTTTGGTGCCGAAGCGCCAGAACAACACGGTTCGCAGGCTACACGTGGTCTGCGAACCGTTTTTCATCTTGGGCGGGTGAGGCGTGAACCGAGGCCTCATCAGGAGACAAAAGGAGAACGCGGATGACCAATACGGCGATGAAGGAAATTCAGATCGCGCGCGAAAACGGCGTGCTGTCGATCACCATCAACCGCCCCGAGCGCAAGAACGCGCTCACGCCAGCGATGTACGAGGCGATGAACGATGCGCTCGCCTCGGCGCAAGAGGACGCGTCGGTGCGCGTCGTGTTGCTGCGCGGCCAGGCCGACATCTTCACCGCTGGCAACGACATCGAAGACTTTCTGAAGACGCCGCCCGCTGGCGGCGATTCGCCCGTGATGCGCTTCCTCGCGGCGATTGCGAGTGCAGAAAAGCCGCTCGTCGCATCGGTGGCCGGCGCGGCGATCGGTGTGGGCACGACGCTGCTGTTGCATTGCGACATGGTCTATGCGGCCGATACCGCGAGCTTCGCCATGCCGTTCGCGCAGTTGGGGCTGTGCCCGGAAGCGTCGTCGTCGCTGCTTCTGCCGCGTATCGCCGGTTATCAGGCGGCGGCGGAAAAGCTGCTGCTCGGCGAGATGTTCGGCGCCGCCGAAGCGCATCGCATGGGCTTCGTGAACCGCGTGCTGCCCGCAGCCGAACTCGATGCGTTCGTGTCCGCGCAACTGGCGAAGCTCGTGGCGCTGCCCGCTTCGTCGCTGCGCCTGACGAAGGCGCTCATGAAGCGTACGAGCGGCGAGGAGATCAAGACGCGCATCCAGGAAGAGGCGGTGCACTTCGGCAAGATGCTGCTGCAGCCGGAGGCACGCGAGGCGTTCACGGCGTTCCTGCAAAAGCGCAAGCCGGACTTCCGGCAGTTCGACTGACGCCTCGGTCGCGCGGCCTCGACAACGTCCTGGCCGCGCCGCTTGCAGCGTCCGCTTTTAGCGAACCTCGTAGTCGATATAACCGGATTCGCGGCAGAAGCTCACGAGACGCAGACCGGCGCGCTGCGCGATGGCGATGGCGAGCGAGGAGGGCGCGGAGATCGTCGCGAGCATCGGGATGCCGACGCGCGCCGCCTTGCGCACCAGCTCGTAGCTCGCGCGGCTCGACAGGAATACGAAGCCTTGCTGCGGGTCGATGCGGCCGAGCGCAAGTTGCCCGATGAGTTTGTCGAGCGCGTTGTGGCGGCCGACGTCTTCGAATGCGCAAAGGATCGCGCCCTGCGCGTCGCACCAGGCGGCTGCATGCAGGCCGCCGGTGAGCTTCGTGAGCGCCTGATGTTCCGGCAACTCGTGCGCGGCGCGTGCGATGGCGCCGGGCGCGAGATGCTCGACGAAGCCCGTGTCGGGCACGCGCTCGGGCTGCAGTTCGAGCAGGTCGATGCTCTCGACGCCGCACACGCCGCAGCCCGTGCGGCCGGCGAGCGCGCGGCGCTTCTGCTTGAGCCCGGCAAAGGCCTGCTGGACGACCGTGAGACGGACCTCGGCGTGCGGCAGGTCGGCATCTTCGTGAAGGATGACCTCGATGTCCTGGATGTCCGCATTGCGTGCGACGATGCCCTCCGAAATCGCGAAGCCCACGGCAAACGCTTCCAGATCGCAAGGGGTGCACATCATCACGGCATGCGAGATGCCGTTGAACACGAGCGCGACGGGCCATTCCTGGCAGACGTAGTCGGCGCGCGTTTCGACCGCCCCGCTGTCGTGCCGGCGCACATGCAGCCGGATCGTGCCGGGCTGGTCTTCTGTTTCTAATGGGTTCAAGCGTGATACTCCGGATTCTGGCCTCGCGCCGCGTGCTCGCGCGCCGCGCGGAAGGCTCTAAAATACCTCAAGCGGGCGCCTCCAGCATACGTCCGCCTTGCGAGGATACCGCCATGACATTGAACGCCGCTCCGCTTCTGTTCCGGTTCGAAGTCGAATCGTCGGAAAACCTCACCTACATTCCCATGTGCGTGCGCTTCAATCTGGACCGTTTCGGCCTGCGCATCTCGCTTTCCCAGTGGCAGTTGCTGCCGCTGGAGGATCGCAGGCTGCTCGCACGCTTTCCCGTCGACGAAGACATCGCGACCGAGCCCAATTTCGACCACGCGCTCTTCGAAATGCTGCGCACGCACGCAAATGTCGAGCCCGAGTGGTTCGAGCCCGACGAAGCACCGGCCTGGCGCGACATCAACGCCGTGCCGGGCGGCATCGCGCAGCAGGCGGCGCTCGCGAGCCTCGCCGCGCCGGACCTCGAAGCGTGGGCGCGGCTTGCGCCGTTCCAGCGCTACGTGCTCGCCAAGCTCGCCCGCAAGCCCGAGAGCAACCACGATTTTGTTCCCGCCATGCGCGAGTTCGGGCTTGCAGCGGGCGCTTAAATCACGTCCGGGGGCCGTCTGAGTCCCGTCACCGGCGAGCGCCGTCCTGGCGCCGCCGAGTATTCCCGCCGAATTTTCCAGCCCCTGGCTCTCAAGCCTCGCCGAAAGCGTGCCGTTATTCGGTATGGTGCAGTAGACGCCGGCCATTCGCGCGCAGGTCGTTTTCATTCGTCCCGCGTACACGGTCCGAGGGACGAACGACGTTCGGCACACAATGAATCCTCTTTTTTCCAGACGCCAGCTCATCAATCTGGCGGTCGTCGTGGCAGCCATCGGGGCCAACGCGTTCGTCGCGTGGTCGCAGATCGGTTTGCAGCGCGAGATCGATACGCAGGCCGCGCGCGCCTCGCGCGTGAGGCATGACATCGCACGCGTGCGCGATGCGCTGACCGGCGCGATCGGTGTGCTCGCCCGCCTGCAGACGACCGGGGAGCAGGAGGCGCCCGGTGCGCGCGCCGGGCGGGCCGCGCTACTCGACGAAATCGTGCGATCGGCGCGCGCGGAGCTTGCGAACAATCCCGAGCTTGCCGGCCGGTTCGACGCGGTGGCGCCCGAAGCGATTGCGCTCGAGCACGACATCGACGACGCGCTGGCGCGCGACGCCCGGCTGTTGGCCGATGCGCAAGGCGCCAGCGCGCCCGCCATCGTCGGCGAAGCCCGCGCTTCGCTCGCGAGCGACTACATTCGGCTCGACGCGCGCACCCACCAGCTCAACGCGAAGCTTGCGGGGCTCCAAAGCTCGGAGGATCTCGCACTGGCCGGTGCGCTCAGCGAAGCGGCCCGCTCGGCGAGCCGCACGCTGCTGATGCTGGTCGTGACGATGCTGGCGGGCGTCACCGTGCTCATCTACACCTTCGCCGCGCGCGAGAATGCGGCTCGCGAGCTGCTGCGCGGCGTGCGCACGCGCGGCGAGCGCTTCCAGGGTCTGTTCGACGCGCACCCCGTGCCGATGTACGTCTTCGACCGCGAGTCGCTGCGCTTTCTCGCCGTCAACGCGGCGGCCATCCAGCAGTACGGCTACAGCGAAGAAGAATTTCTGACGATGACGATCCGCGACATCCGCCCGCCCGAAGACGTCTCGCGCCTCGAACAGCACCTCACGCGCTCGGACACGCTCACGCCGAACGTGCGCACGATGGCGGGCATCTGGCATCACCGGCGCCGCGACGGCTCGATCATCAGCGCGGATGTGTCGCACCATGCGCTGACCTTTGTCGGCCGCGCCGCCGTCTTCGTGCTCGCCGACGACGTCACCGACCAGATCATGGCCGAAGCCGAAGCCCAGCGCTCGAACCAGATGCTCGAAACGGTCATCGACAACATTCCGCAGCGCATCTTCTGGAAGGATGCTCAATCGCGCTATCTCGGCTGCAACATGGCGTTCGCGCGCGACGCGGGCCTCGCGTACCCCGAGCAGGTGGTCGGCAAGGCCGACGATGAAATGCCGTGGAGCACCTACGCGGCGGCCCTGCGCGGGCAGGATCTCGAGGTGCTCGAATCGGGGCTGCCGAACATCAACTTCGAGCAGGACCTCGTGATCCGCGGCGAGCACAAGACGAGGCTTTCGAGCAAGCTGCCGATGCTCGACGGCGAGGGCCGCGTGATCGGCGTGCTCGGCACCTACACCGACACCACTGCGCACAAGCGTGCGGATCTCGCGCTGCGCCTGCAAAGCCGCGCGCTCGATGCCTGCGTGAACGCCATTCTCATCACGGCGCCGGGGCTGGACGGCAGCAATCTGATCGAATACGCGAACCCGGCGTTCAGGCGCATCACGGGCTACGATCCGGCTGAAGTGCTCGGCCTCGACAGCCGCTTGCTGCAGCGCGACGATCGCAACCAGGACGGACTCGTCGCGGTCCGAAAGGCGCTCGTCGCGGACCGCGAGGTGAGCGCCGTGCTGCGCAATTACCGCAAGGACGGCGCGCTCTTCTGGAACCAGCTGCTGATCGCGCCGGTGCCCGGCGTCGATGGCCGCACCACGCACCACATCGGCATCATCAACGACGTCACTGAGCTGATCCGCTATCAGGAGCAGCTCGAATATCAGGCGAACTACGACAGCCTCACGATGCTGCCCAACCGTAACCTGCTGCGCACCCGCCTGCAGCAGGCGCTCATGGCCGCGCAGCGGCAAGCGCGCAGCGTCGCCGTGGTGTTCGTCGACCTCGACGGTTTCAAGCACGTGAACGACAGCCTCGGCCACAGCGTCGGCGACCGGCTGCTCGCCGTGGTCGCCGAGCAGCTCGTGCGCTGCGTGGGCGCGGGCGACACCGTGGCGCGCCACGGCGGCGACGAGTTCGTGATCGTGCTCACCGATGTCGTCGGCGAGCGCGCGCTGGTCGGCTGGATGGAGCACGCGCGCGCGATCATCTCGGAGCCGGTGTGGGTCGACGGCACGGAGCTGTACATCGGCTGCAGCATGGGCGCGAGCCTGTATCCGCAGGACGGCGACGACGCGGAATCGCTGCTCAAGAAGGCTGACGTCGCGATGTACCGCGCGAAGGACATGGGGCGCAACACGTTCCAGTTCTTCCAGCCGGAGATGAACGCGAACGTCGACGTGCGCATGAACCTCGAACGGCGCCTGCGCCGCGCGCTGCGCGACGGCGAATTCAAGCTGCACTACCAGCCGCAGGTCGAGGTGGAAACGGGGCGGATCATCGGCATGGAGGCGCTGGTGCGCTGGTTCGATCCCGATTCGGGGCTCGTGCCGCCCGCGAAGTTCATCCCGGTCGCGGAGGAGAGCGGCCTGATCGGTCCGTTGACGGACTGGGTGCTGCGCGAGGCCTGCCGCCAGAACCGCGCGTGGCAGCGCGCGGGGCTCCTGCCCGTGCGCATGTCGGTCAACGTGTCGGCGCGCGAATTCCATCAGCGCAATATCGCCGAAGTGGTGACGGAAGTGCTGGCCGAAACCGGACTCGATCCCTGCTACCTCGAACTCGAACTCACCGAGAGCGCGCTCATGCGCAACGCGGAGGAAGCGGTATCGATGCTCAACGAACTGCATGAGCTTGGGATCGGCCTTGCGATCGACGACTTCGGCACCGGTTATTCGAGCCTGAGCTACCTGAAGCGCCTGCCCGTGGACCGGCTGAAGATCGACCAGTCGTTCGTGGCGGATATCGGCACGAACGGCGACGATCAGACGATCACGGCCGCGATCATCGCGCTCGCACACGAATTGCAGTTGAAGGTGATCGCGGAGGGCGTGGAGACGACCGTGCAGTTCGAGTTCCTGCGCGAGCGCGCGTGCGAGGAGATGCAGGGCTTCTTCTTTGCGCCGGCGCTGCCGGGCGAAGATATCGAGCGATTGCTGCGCGCGAGCGCCACGCAGGTCGAAAGCCGTGGGGTCGCGTGGGTGTGCTGACGCACCGATGTGACGTATCGACGTGACGTATCGACGTAAAGGCGGCGCGGGGCGCTTGCGTCGCGCCCCGGCAGGTATTACTCGAGCGGCGGCAGCGGGCGCGGGCGGCGGTCGTTGCCGGTGGCGACGTAGGTGAGCGTCGCTTCGGTGACTTTGACGACCTCATCGGCGAGACGCATGCGCTGGGCGTACACCTCGACTTCGACGGTCACCGACGTCCTGCCCGTCTTCACGATCTCGGCGTAAAAACTCAGCAGATCGCCGACGAACACCGGCTGCTTGAAGAGAAACGAGTTCACCGCGACGGTCGCGACGCGGCCGTTCGCGCGGCGGCTCGCCGGTATCGAGCCGGCGATGTCGACCTGCGACATGATCCAGCCGCCGAAGACGTCGCCGTGGACGTTCGCGTCCGAGGGCTGCGGCATGACGCGCAAGGCGGGCGGTTGTTGGGGGAGCGGCTGGGCGTCGTTCATCGGTAATCCACAAAAAAGGGGGGAAACGTCGGGGCGTTCGCGCGCCTGAGGTACGCGGAAGGTGCGCCTAATGTACGACTAAAATGCGCCGGTTGGCGGGCCTCAGCGGCGTGTGCAGCGTTCTGCGACAATACCGGGACTAGGAATTGTACGAGAAAGCGGTACGAGAAAGCGGGCTTGCGGCTGGCCAATGTAGACTGCGCGCTTCCAGCCGGACGCCCGCCGAACGCCCCGCCGAACCCGTTGTCCGCAACGCCGCCAACGCCCCGAATACGCCTTCACGCCCCGCTTTCGCCCATGCGCCGTTTCCCGTCCTCCAACGAACCCGCGCTGCCCGCCGTCGGCCCGCGCAACGACTGGCAGACGATCGTCTCGCTGCTGCCGTATCTCACGGCCTACAAGTGGCGCGTGGCGTTCGCGCTCGCGTGCCTGATCGGCGCGAAGGTCGCGAACCTCGGCGTGCCGATCGTGATGAAGCACATCGTCGACAATCTCGCCGCGGTGCGCCAACTCGCGGCGCTCGGGCGCGAACAGAACGCGCCCGGCATCGTGCTCGTCAGCGGGCTCGGGATGCTCGTGATCGCCTACGCGGCCGTGCGGCTCTCGACGTCGCTCTTCACCGAACTGCGCGAGATCCTGTTCTCGAAGGTGACGCAGAGCGCCGTGCGCCTGCTTGCGCTCAAGGTGTTCCGCCATCTGCACGCGCTGTCGCTGCGCTTCCATCTCGACCGGCAGACGGGCGGCATGTCGCGCGACATCGAGCGCGGCACGCGCGGCATCATGCAGCTCATTTCGTACTCGCTTTACAGCATCTTGCCGACGCTCGTGGAAGTGGGGCTCGTGCTCGGCTTCCTGGTCGTGAAGTACGAGGCGTATTACGCGATCGTCACGCTCATCGCGCTCGTCGTGTACATCGTGTTCACGGTGCGGGTGACCGAGTGGCGCACGCACTTTCGCCGCACCATGAACGAACTCGATTCGCGCGCGAATTCGCGCGCCATCGACTCGCTGCTCAACTACGAGACCGTCAAGTATTTCGGCAACGAAGAGTGGGAAGCGAAGCGTTACGACGAAAATCTGCAGCGCTATCGTACGGCTGCGATCCAGTCGCAGCAGTCGCTCTCGGCGCTGAATTTCGGGCAGCAGACGATCATCGGCACGGGGCTCGTGTTCATCCTGTGGCGCGCGACGCAAGGCGTGATGGCGGGCAGGCTCACGCTCGGCGACCTCGTGCTCATCAACACGTTCATGCTGCAGCTCTACATTCCGCTGAATTTTCTCGGCGCGGTGTATCGCGAACTCAAGCAGAGCCTCACCGACATGGACCGCATGTTCACGCTGCTCACGGTCTCGCGCGAAGTCGCCGACGCGCCGGATGCACCGCAGCTTGCCGTGCGCGGCGGCGAAGTGCGTTTCTCGCGCGTGAGCTTCGCCTATGAGCCGTCGCGACAGATCCTGCACGACGTGAGCTTCACGATTGCCGCCGGCACGACGACGGCGGTGGTGGGCCACAGCGGCTCGGGCAAGTCGACGCTCGCGCGCCTGCTGTTCCGCTTCTACGATCTCGAACGCGAGACGGGCGGCGCGATCACGATCGACGGCCAGGATATCCGCGACGTCACGCAGGAGACGCTGCGTGTGTCGATCGGCATCGTGCCGCAGGATACGGTGCTGTTCAACGACTCGATCTACTACAACATCGCGTACGGGCGGCCCGATGCGAGTCGCGACGAAGTGATCGCGGCGGCGCGCGCGGCGCATATTCACGCGTTCATCGAGACGCTGCCGAAGGGCTATGACACGCCGGTCGGCGAGCGTGGACTGAAGCTGTCGGGCGGCGAGAAGCAGCGTGTCGCGATTGCGCGCACGCTGCTGAAGAATCCGCCGATCCTGCTGTTCGACGAGGCGACCTCGGCGCTCGATTCGCGCTCGGAGCGCGCGATCCAGCAGGAACTCGACAACATCGCGCGCGAGCGCACGACGCTCGTGATCGCGCACCGGCTCTCCACGGTCGTGCACGCCGAGCAGATCATCGTGATGGATCATGGGCGGATCGTCGAGCGCGGCACGCATGCCGAATTGCTGCGCGTGAGTGGCCACTATGCGCAGATGTGGGCGCTCCAGCAGCAGAAGTCGGGCGAGCCGGCCGGACAGATGGCGGAGCCTGCGGGCGGGAAGTGAGGCGCGCGGCGGGTGGATTGGGCGCGGGTTGTGCGTGGCGCTTGCGTGTGGCTCAGGCGGCCCATGCAGCCCATGCAGCATGCACGGGCCGCCCGCTGCGCTTTAACCGTGCTGCCGGGCCAGCAATGCTTCGTCGAGCGCCGCGAGTTGCGCGGGCGTGCCGACGTTTTCCCAGTGTCCTTCGTAAAGCTCGCCGCTCGCGCGCCGCTGCGCGATGCTCTCGCGGTAGTACGGTGTGAGCGCGCGCTTCGTGCCGCGCGCGAGCGCACGGAACATGCGCGTGTCATAGAGCCCGATATTGCCGAAGGTGTAGCGCGGCGCTCCGTCGGCGGCGAGCAAGCCATCGGCGCCGAGGGTGAAATCGCCGTTGGGATGGAACGGCGGATTCGGGACCATCACGAGGTGCATATGCGGCTCGGGCTGCGCGGCGAGTGCTTCGGCGCGCGCGTCGAGTCGCGCGAAGTCGAATTCGCTGTAGACGTCGCCGCTCACGGCGAGGAACACCGCCGGTTCGCCGTTCGCTTCGAGGAGCGGCAGCGCTGCGGCGATGCCGCCCGCCGTCTCCAGTGCTTCACACTCGGGCGAGTAGCGCAGCGCGACGCCGAATTGCTCGCCGTCGCCGAGCGCCGCCTCGATCCGGTCGCCGAGCCACGCGTGATTGATCACGATCTTCGTGTAACCGGCCGCCGCGAGCCGTTCGATCTGCCAGGCGATCAGCGGTTTGCCGCCGACGCTCAGCAGCGGTTTGGGACAGGTGTCGGTGAGCGGGCGCATGCGCTCGCCGCGCCCGGCTGCGAAGATCATCGCCGTGCGCTCGAAGCGGGCGCGGCTCATCAAGTGAATCTCGTCATGGACGGGCATGGTCAGAAGGTATAGCCGGTTTCGACGCTCGCGCCCTGCAGCTCGTCGATGAGCCGCGCGAACGCCGCCAGCGGCCGGTAGCGATGCGCGACCTTGCTTGCGTAGCCGAGGAAGCGCGGCAGGTCGGCCATGTAGTGCGCCTTGCCGTCGCGGTAGTTGATGCGGCAGAAGAGGCCGAGCACCTTGATGTGCCGCTGCAGGCCCATCCATTCGAGCTGGCGGTAGAACTCGCCGAAGTCGGCGTTGACGGGCAGCCCAGCCTTTTTGGCGCGCTCCCAGTACCACGCGACGCAATCGAGTTCGAATTCCTCGTCCCAGCTGATGAACGCGTCGCGCAGCAGCGACGCGATGTCGTACGTGATCGGTCCGTACACCGCGTCCTGGAAGTCAAGCACGCCCGGATTCGGCGTTGCGATCATCAGGTTGCGCGGCATGAAATCGCGCAGCATGAACACCTGCGGCTGCATGCGCGCATTCGCCACGAGCAGCGCGAAGGTGCGATCGAGCACGCCGCGCGTGGCCTCGTCGATTTCGCGGCCGAGATGGCGTTGCAGATACCACTCGGGCATCAGCTCCATTTCGCGGCGCAGAAACGCTTCGTCGAACGGCGGCAGCACGTCTTCGCGCGACGACAGCTGCCAGCGGATCAGCGCATCGAGTGCGTCGCGCATCAGTTCGCGCGAGCGCGGGCCAGGGCCGGCTTCCTGCAACGCCTGCAGATACGGTGCGGCGCCGAGATCGGTCACGAGCATCAGGCCCGCTTCGAAGTCCACTTCCAGCACGCGCGGCACATGCACGCCCGCTGCGGCGAGCAGATCGGCGATCTGGGCGAATTCGCGGCATTTTTCGGGCGGTGGCGCATCGACGGCGATCAGCGACGCGCCGTGCGCGCCGCTGCTATTGCTGCTGGCGATGCGAAAGTAGCGCCGGAAGCTCGCGTCGGAGGACGCCGGGACGAGCGTGGCGAGGTCGAGGGCATAACGGTCTGCGTGGCGGGCGAGCCAGGCGGCGAGCAGGGCGTGCCGGGAATCGGCGGGGGTATCGTCTAAACGGGGTGCGGCGGTCGAGGTCATGAAAACCGGGGGCAAAATCAGTGGATCAACGTCTTGCCATATAATACCCCACGACTTTTTTGACGCGACTCGCGCCAAAGCCCACGTGACGGTTCGTACGCCGCCTTGATCGAACGATGAAGGGTAACCGGACGTGCAGCCGGGCCTCGCCTCGCGCCGGCGCGAGAGGTACGAGGCAGCGCTGGACCGGGCAGACGGCCGTGCCGATTCGCCAAAACCATAAATGCCGCCCAGACAGTTTTTCCAGACGATCTCCAGCAGTGACGACGGCGTGCCGGGCAAGCGGCGGCTCATCGCGGCACTCGTGGCCGTGCCGGGTTTGATACCCGTGCTGGCGCACGCCCAGCTGTCGGGCGCCGCCGCGCAGCCCGAGCCGCTGGACGGCCCGTTGAGCCTGCGCCTCGCGCCGCAACTCGAAGTTCACCCGAATGTGTCCGGGCAGCGCCCGGCCACGTTCGTGCTCGGCGACTCGACCACAGGCACCGCCAACACCGACATCGCTCTCAGGGGCTCGGCCGAACTGCGCCAGGGCACCAATATCGTGAAGGGCGAGGCGCTGCACTACGACGTCGACACCGACACCGCCGCCGCGTACGGCCACGTCGTGGTCTCCCAGAGTGGCGCGACGTTCACGGGCCCTGAAGCTCACCTGAGAGTCGAAGCCAACGAAGGCTTCATGCCCGCGCCGAAGTATCACTTCACGTTGACGGGCGGCTCCGGCAGCGCCGAGCGCGCGGACCTGCTCGACAGCGAGCGTTCGGTACTCACGAACGGAACCTATACGGCATGCCGGTGCTCGACGAACCCGGCGTGGTACATCAAGGGCAGCGAGTTCGACTTCGACACCGGCGCGGACGAAGGCGTGGCGCACAACAGCGTGCTGTTCTTCCAGAACGTGCCGATTTTCGCGAGCCCGTGGCTGACGTTTCCGCTGTCGGGCGACCGCCGCAGCGGCTTGTTGCCGCCCACTTTTTCGGTCAGCTCGACGAACGGCTATGAGATCGCGCTGCCGTATTACTTCAACATCGCGCCGAACCGCGACCTGACGCTCACGCCCGAACTGATCTCGAAGCGCGGCGTGTTCACGGAGGCCGCCTACCGGTATCTGTCGACCAACTACAGCGGCACGATCACCGGCACGTTCCTGCCCGACGACGCGATCACGAAGTCGAACCGCTACGCGGTGTTCATCCAGCACAACCAGAACTTCGGCGGCGGCTTCGGCGGGTACATCTACTACAACCGGGTCTCGGACAACACCTATCCGGAAGACCTGGCGTCACCGGTCAACCAGTTCCTGAACGGCACGCAGCTGCTGTATCAGCAGGAAGCGGGCTTGACCTACAACAACGGCCCGTGGTCGGTGCTCGGACGCATCCAGCACTGGCAGACGCTCGAGCCGACCGCGGCGCCGTATGGCCGCGAGCCCCAGTTGAACGTCCAGTACGCGAAGTACAACGTCGGGGGCTTCGACTACGGCGCGGAAGCCGACTACTCGCGCTTTCGCATCACGAGTTCGGACATGACCGAAGGCGACCGCGTCGTCTTCAATCCGTACCTGTCGTACTCGCTGATCGGGCCGGGCTACTTCGTCACGCCGAAGGTGCAGTGGCACTTCGCGTCGTACGACCTCAGCAACATCGGTTCGGGCTCGCCGGCCGGACAGCCGAAGAACTTCACCGAATCGGTGCCGACCTTCAGCTTCGACACGGGGCTCGTGTTCGACCGCTCGGTGCACCTGTTCGGCCGGGACTACATCCAGACGCTGGAACCGCGCCTGTACTACGTGTACACGCCGTACCGGAACCAGAGCTTCGCGCCGCTCTTCGACACGGCCGAGTCCGACTTCGGACTCGCGGAAATCTTCACGCCGAACACGTTCGTCGGCAACGACCGCATCGCCGACGCCAACCGCATCACTGCCGCGATCACCACACGCTTCATCGACGCGGCCACGGGCGACGAGCGCGCGCGCTTCGTGCTCGCGCAGCAGTACTACTTCCGGGATCAGCGCGTCACGCTGTTGCCGACCGAAACGACCGAGCAGGCCACGCATTCGGACCTGATCGCGGGCGCGTCGTTGAAGCTCGGGGCGGGTTTCGCTTCGGAAACGGCGTTCCAATATAATGCCGACAACGAACAGCTCACGAAGGCGAGCGTCGGATTCGGCTACAGCCCGGGGACGAGCCGCGTGTTGAATGTCGCGTACCGCTACACGCGCGCGAACACGACGCTCGACAACCAGCCAATCAACCAGATCCTGATCTCGGCGCAATGGCCGCTCTCGCACCGGGTGTACGCTGTGGGCCGCTTCAACTACGACGTGAACGGCGCGCGCCTCGTCGACGGGCTGGTCGGCTTGCAGTACGACGCCGATTGCTGGGCGCTCGGCGTCGGCCTGCAGCGCTACGCTAACGGGGTCAATACGACGGGCGGTCAAAACTCGGCGACGCGGTTCCTCGCGCAACTCACGCTCAAGGGGCTGTCGGACGTCGACAACGGGCTGGTGGCGGCGTTCCGCGCCAGCGTGCCGGGCTACACGCCGCTGCCCGGCCAGCCGCCTGTGCCGTCGCGCTTCACGGATTATCAATAACGCGTGATCCGCCGCGTTTTCCCGGACCGGGACGCGCGGGGCAACGTGGGGTCGGTTGCATAGAGACGGGCGAAGCTGCCCGCCAACATTGGAGTATCTGTGGGAATGATGAACAAGCTTCGCCTGTCAGCTTTCGCTGCGACTTTCCTCGCCGCCGCCGTTCTCGCGCCGGTCGCCCCGGCGCAAGCGCAGGCGCTGCCCGCCGGATCGGGCCAGTCCTCCACGAGCCATGCGGCCGATTCCGGCCAGATGGTCGACACGATTGCCGCCGTCGTGAACAACGGCGTGATCACGCAGCGCGAACTGGATGAGCGCGCCGAAATGATCGCGCGCCGCCTGACCCAGCAGAAAGCGCCCGTGCCGCCGACAGACCAGCTGCGCTCACAGGTGCTCAACCAGATGGTGATCGAGCGCATCCAGCTCCAGAAGGCGAAGGAAGACGGCATCGTCGTCGACGATACCGCCGTGCAGCGCACGCTCGAACGCCTCGCCCAGGTCAACGGCATGGACCTTGCCACGTACCGCTCGCGTATCGAGGCAGCGGGCGTGCCCTGGAGCACGTTCATGAACGACGCGCGCACCGAACTCACGCTCTCGAAGCTGCGCGAGCGCGAAGTGGACAGCAAGATCTCGGTCTCGGACGCGGAAGTCGTGAACTACATCGCGAGCCAGCGCGGGCCGAACGCGGGTCAGCAAAACGACCTGCGCTTCGAGCGCATCCTGATCAAGGCGCCGCTCAACGCATCGCAGACGGACATCGAGGCCGCGCAGGCCAAGGCTAACGCGTTGCTCAAGGAAGCCCTCGGGGGCAGCAAGTTCACGAGCCTCGCGAAGTCGAACTCGCAGGCGCCGGAAGCGAAAGCGGGCGGCGACATGGGCTTTCTGCCGCCGGAGAAGCTTCCCGCCGAATTCGTGACGGCCGCATCGATGCTGCGCCCGGGCGAGGTGAGCCCGTCGGTGATCCGCACCAACGACGGTTTCGAGATCATCCGTCTCGTCGATCGACGCGCGGGCCGCGGCACGTCCGCCGATGCGCCGAAGCTCGTGCAGACGCACGTGCGCCACATCCTGCTGCGCGTCGGCGAAGGCACGTCGGAGCCGGAAGCGCGCCAGAAGCTTCTCGAAATCAAGCGTGAACTGCAGGCAGGCGGCGATTTCGAGAAATTCGCGCGCAGCTACTCGCAGGACGGTTCGGCCTCGCAGGGCGGCGATCTCGGTTGGGTCAGCCCGGGCGAAACCGTGCCCGAATTCGAACGCGCCATGAACACGCTGCAGGACGGCCAGGTCAGCGATCCGGTCCGCACCGAATACGGCTACCACCTGATCCAGGTGCTCGGCCGCCGCGACGCCGAAGGCTCGGTCTCGCAGCAGATGGACATCGCGCGCCAGGCCATCGGCCAGCGCAAGGCGGAGCGCGCCTACGCCGACTGGCTGCGCGAACTGCGCGACAGCGCCTACGTCGACTACAAGATCAGCGGCATGACGCCGCCGCAGCACTAAAGGAATCGCGCCGTGAACGCCCCCGCAACCTCGTCGTCGGCCACGCCGGCTCCGCGGGGGCCGCAGTCTGTCCCCCAGCCTCTCCGTATTGCCATCACCACCGGCGAGCCCGCCGGCGTCGGTCCTGAACTGACTGCGATGGCGCTCGCGGGCGCGGCCGCGCACTGGCCCGATGCGGAGTTTGTCGTACTGGGCGACGCGGACCTGCTGGCGGCGCGCGCCGCCGCCGTGAACGTCGACTGGGCTGCACTCTGCACGATTGGCGCGGGTTCGCGCGTGCGCGTCGAGCATGTGCCGCTCGCGGCGCCGGCGCAGGCAGGCAAGCTCGATGCCGCCAATGGCCGCTACGTGCTCGCGCTGCTCGACCGTGCGATCGACGGCGCGATGGCGCGGACGTTCGACGCGATTGTCACCGCACCGCTGCAAAAAAGCACGATCAACGATGCCGGTGTGCCGTTCACCGGTCACACCGAATATCTGGCGGAGCGCACGCATACGCCGCGCGTCGTGATGATGCTCGCGGGCACCGGCGCACGGCCGCTGCGCGTGGCGCTCGCGACGACGCATCTGCCGCTCAAGGACGTCCCCGCCGCGCTGACGATCGACTCGCTCGTCGAGACGCTGCGCATAATCGACCACGACCTGCGCCGCCATTTCGGCGTGCCGCAGCCGCGCATCCTAGTGACGGGGCTCAATCCGCACGCGGGCGAAAACGGCTACCTGGGCCGCGAAGAGATCGACACGATTTCACCCGCGCTCAAGGCGGCCGTTGCGGCCGGGATCGACGCGCGCGGTCCCTATCCCGCCGATACGCTGTTCCAGCCGCGCTACCTCAACGAAGCCGATTGCGTGCTGGCGATGTTCCACGACCAGGGCCTGCCGGTCCTGAAATACGCGACGTTCGGCGAAGGCATTAACGTGACGCTCGGTCTGCCGATCATCCGTACGTCGGTGGATCACGGCACCGCGCTCGATCTCGCCGGAACGGGCCGTGCCGATGCGGGCAGCCTGATTGCCGCCGTCGACGCCGCCGTTTCGATGGCGCGCTTTCGTCATACCCGCGCCTCCTGACTGATTTTCCAGACGATGTCCAATAGCAGCAGACAGCACCAGGGCCACTTTGCGCGCAAGCGCTTCGGGCAAAACTTTCTTGTCGACATGGGCGTGATCAACGCCATTGTCAACACCATTCGCCCGCAGCGCGGCGAACGCATGGTCGAGATCGGGCCGGGCCTTGGCGCGCTCACCGAGCCGCTGATCGAGCGGCTCGCCACGCCCGAATCGCCGCTGCACGCGGTCGAGCTCGACCGCGACCTGATTGCGCGGCTCACGAAGAAGTTCGGCGCGCTGCTCGAACTCCACGCGGGCGACGCGCTCTCGTTCGATTTCGGCTCGCTCGCGGCGCCTGGCGGGAAGCCGTCGCTGCGGATCGTCGGCAATCTGCCGTACAACATTTCGAGCCCGCTGCTGTTTCACCTCGCGACGTTCGCGCCGTGTGTGATCGATCAGCACTTCATGCTGCAGAACGAAGTGGTCGAGCGCATGGTCGCCGAGCCGGGCAGCAAGGCGTTCGGCCGCCTCACGGTGATGCTGCAGTACCGCTATGTCATCGACAAGCTCATCGACGTGCCGCCCGAATCGTTTCAGCCGCCGCCGAAGGTCGATTCGGCGATTGTCCGCATGATTCCGTATGCGCCGCACGAACTGCCGGTTGTCGATGACGCGATCCTCGGCGATCTCGTGACCGCCGCGTTCTCGCAGCGGCGCAAGATGCTGCGCAACACGCTGGGTGCGTATCGCGAGCGCGTGGATTTCGAGGGACTCGGTTTCGATCTCGCGCGCCGCGCCGAGGATGTGCCCGTGCAAGAGTATGTGAGCATCGCGCAGGCACTGGGCAGGGAAGCGCAGACGCCCGGCTGATTGCGGCGCGAGTCGGCACAAGCTGGACAGACCATGCGGGCGCGAAAGCGCCCGCAGTCGTTTTCGGACGGGCCGGAACAGAAAAACCGACACACAAGCCGCACCAGCGCGCGGTGCGCTTCAGCTTTGCTTCGCTTTCGCGGGCGTGTTGACGAGCGCGATTCCGGCCAGCACGAGCAGCGCGGCGGCGAGAAAGCGGCTGCTGAACGATTCGCCGAGCAGCAGCACGCCAAACGTGACGCCGAAAAGCGGCGTGAGGAACGAGAACACCGAAAGCCGCGACGCCATATAGCGCGTGAGGAGCCAGAACCACGCGAGATAGCTCGCGAACGCGACCACCACGGCTTGATAGCCGATCGCCATGACCGCAAGCGGTGTGACGGTGCGGACCTCCATCTGACCGAGACCGGCAGCGAGCGCAAGCAGCACGAGCGCCGACACCGCCAGTTGATAGAAGAGCACCTTGCTCGCACTCACATGAGCGAGCGTGCTGGTGCGTACGACGACGGTCGTCGCGGCCCACAGCGCGCCGCCGAGCACACCGAGCGCATCGCCTGCGAGACCGGTGAGCATCGCGTGCAGATCGTTCGCGCTGCCCGCACCGCTGTTTGTCCCGTTGCGCACGAAACCATCCGCGAAGGCGAGCGCCATGCCCGCAAACGCCACCGCAATCCCGATCCACTGGGTGCGCCTCATGCGCTCGCCAGGCGTGAACCAGTGCAGGCCGAGCGCCGTGAAGCAGGGTGCGGTGTAAAGGAACACGGCCATGCGCGACGCGCTTGTCATCGTCAGGCCGAGAAAGATGCAGATGAACTCGCCCGCGAACAGCACGCCCGCGAGCAGACCCGCGGCCAGCGTGCCGTCCTCGCGAAAGAGCGGCGTGCCGCGCGCGCGTGCGAAGCCGCACACGAGCACGGCGGCAATCGCCGAGCGCAGCCCTGCCTGAAATACCGGCGGCAGCATCGCATTGGCGCTCTTGATGGCGACTTGCTGGAGGCCCCAGATCGCGCAGAGCACGATCATCAGGATCACAGCCTGGCTGTCGGGTGCGCGGCGCGCGGGCAGGGCGATTGTGCTCATCGGTCGGCGGACGGCTGTGGTCGGACCGATAAGATATCAAACTGCGCGCGCATTCAATAATGATGCCCCCGCGCTGGGCGCTTAAGGGTACTTACGCGGCGGTGCGTTGTGCCTCGTAGGCCTTCAAGTGGCTATAGGCGATGCGCAGCACTGAAATTGCGTCGCCGTTCTGCGCTGCACCGCCGCGCCGGATCAAATCGCCGAGCACGTGATCGGCCTCGATTTGCGAGCCGTTCTGCACGTCGCGCAACATCGAAGCCGTGAATGGCGAGCCAGGCGCGAAGAGCATCGAGCGCGCGCGGGCGACAAACGCGTCGCGTACCGCGTGGCCGTTCGCGCCAGCAATCGCGCGGCACTCGGCGAAGAGGCGCTCGACAGTCGCTTCGCCATCGGGCGTGGCGAGAATCGTGCCGACCGACGCGCGAAAGAGACACGTTGCGCCCGCAAGCGATGCGAGGAACACCCACTTTTCCCACATCTCCTGGAGAATGCGTTCGCTCGCCTCGACGTTGAAACCCGCGTTGGAGAACGTATCGGCGATGGCCTGTGCGCGCGTCGAGATGCCGCCTCCGAGGTCGCCGAAGGTGATCGCGTGCATGTCGTTCAGATGCACGATTTCGCGTTGCTCGTTCAGTGTCGCGGCAATCACGCAAACGCCGCCGAGAACGGCTCGCGTGCCGAAGTGCGCCTGCAGCACGTCGAGGTGGCGCATGCCGTTCAGGAGAGGCAGGATCAGCGTCGAGGGGCCGACGCCCGCCGCGAACGAGTCGATCGCGCTGTCGAGATCGTAGGCCTTGCAACTGAGCAGCACGACATCGAATGGCTGTGCGCCCGGCGCTTTCAGTGCGTCCTGCGTGACGGTTTTGACGTCGCGCAGCGTGAGGTCGCCGAAGCGGCTGCGGATCACGAGACCGTGTTCGCGCAACTGTGCCGCACGCGCGGGCCGTACGAGGAATGTCACGTCGCGCCCGGCGGCGGCCAGTCTCCCGCCGAAGTAACCGCCCGTCGCCCCTGCTCCCACTACCAGAATCCGCATGTCTTCTCCTTGAGTCGATCAACGTCTCGACTTCGACTGTATGGTTTGCCTGCTGCACGTGGCAAATTCGGGATGGCGTTCATGCTAGTGCAAATCGGGGAAGCTTGCCGGTCCGGCGTGGGCAGGGCGGACGGGATTTTGGTAGAGTCCGGTTTTTGACGACGGCAAAACGGAGTTCACGATGCGCCTGCTTCACACGATGATCCGGGTTGGCGATCTCGATCGCTCGATCAAGTTCTACACCGAACTGCTCGGTATGAAACTGCTGCGCCGCCACGACTTTCCCGAAGGCAAATTCACGCTGGCGTTCGTCGGCTACACCGACGAGCGCGATGGCGCCGTGATCGAGCTGACCCACAACTGGGATACGCCTTCATACGATCTGGGGACGGGTTTCGGTCACCTGGCGGTGGAAGTCGACGACGCCTACGCGGCCTGCGCGAAGATCAAGGCGCAGGGCGGCACCGTCGTGCGCGAGGCTGGGCCGATGAAGCACGGCACCACCGTGATCGCGTTCGTGACCGATCCGGACGGCTACAAGATCGAGTTCATCCAGAAGAAGTAAGGACGCGCCGTAGGTGCTGTAATGCGGCGCCGGATCGTTCCGGCGCCGGTTGCGTTTGATGGCTGACGCTATACGCAGCGTCGGCTACTCATCTGGTTCCGGTGGCTCGCGATTAATCTGCAGTCCAGATAATCGCGTATTGTCTGGCAGCGGCGAACGCGGCCACCAAAAATACAGCCAGCGGACCGCTTACACGCCCGGCACCATCTCCGGCGGATGCTGCCTGAGCGCCTTTCGGGCTTCGCGAAACTCGGGAAAAATCGACTCGACGGTTTGCCAGAACCTCGGGCTATGGTTCATTTCGCGCAGGTGAGCCAGTTCGTGCGCGACGACATAATCGACGATGGAAAGGGGAAAGTGCACGAGCCGCCAGTTGAGGCGGATGCGTCCTTCGCTGGAGCAGCTTCCCCAGCGCGTCGCCGCCGAAGAAAGCGCATATGAGCGAAACGTCACGCCAAGCCGCGCGGCGTAGAGCGCGAGCCGCTCGCCGAAAATGCGCTTCGCCTCGCCCTGCAGCCAACCGAGCGCGCGATCCTTGATCTGCTGCGGATCGGCATGCGGCGGCAGTGGCAGCGCCAGCACGCGCGTGGCTTCGTCGAATTCCAGGTGCCGCGCACCCAGCACGACCCGCACGGGCTTGCCGAGATAAGGCAGCTCGGCTCCATCGTTCCATTCGATGCGCGGCAGCGCGCGCTGCTCGACGCGCGTTTGCCATTCGGCGAGCTTGGCGAAAATCCAGCGCTGTTTCTCGGCGATGGCATTCTCGACATCCGCGAGCGTGACCCAGCGCGGCGCCGTGATCGCGAGCCCGGTGCCGTCGATCGCAAATCCGATCGAGCGCCGTGACGAGCGTTTGAGCCGATAGTGCAGCGTTCGCGCGCCCAGGACGAGCGTGCGCAGCTTCGTGCCGTCCGGCGCGAGCGGCGCGCTGGACGGTAAGGCAGGCGTGGTGGATGTAGCAGGCGACGCCGGCTCGGCGAAGAGCGGCAGATCGAGTTGACGGTTGTCGAGCGCCGCAGCGGGCCGCGGCGTGGAGGACTTCTGCATCGTCAGGTCTGGTGCGATTGAGCGGGTGCCACGTGCTGCGCGTGAAGGGCGAGGCGTATCGCCGAACCACCCGCGCGCTTCAGATCTGTGCGGGGTTCGCAGACGCGTTTTTCGTCACGCGATACGCGTCGGGATCGATGCGGCGCATTTCGGCTTCGATCCATTTTTCGACGCGCGTATTCACTTCATCGGGCGAGAGTCCGGCCGTGTCGATCGGCTTGCCGATCGACACCGTGACTATACCCGGATATTTCGTGAACGAGTTGCGGGGCCAGACGTGGCCCGCATTGTGCGCGACCGGTATGACCTGCGCGCCCGTTTCGATAGCGAGGCGCGCACCGCCGCTCTTGTACTTCCCCTGCTTGCCGACCTGCGTGCGCGTGCCTTCCGGGAACATGATGACCCACGCGCCTTCGTCCATGCGCAACTTGCCCTGGCGCGTCACCGATTCGAATGCGGCCTTGCCTTCCTTGCGGTTGATATGAACCATCTTCAGGAGGCCGAGCGTCCAGCCGAAGAACGGCACGTAGAGCAGTTCGCGCTTGAACACGTAGCACAGCGGGCGCGGCATCAGCGCGGGCAGCGCGATCGTTTCCCATGCGGACTGGTGCTTCGCGAGCACTACCGCCCGCCCGTCCGGCAGGTTCTCCATGCCCTCGACGCGATAGCGGATGCCGTTCAGCCAGCGCGCCACGAAGAGCGTGGTGCGGCACCAGCCCACCGCCATCCAGTAACGCCGTTCGGCGTTCATGAACGGGAACACCAGCATGCATGCCGTGGCGTACGGCGCCGTGAATACGATGAGGTAGATGAAGAGCAGCAGGGAACGGAGAAAGCGCATCGGTCGGGCCGGAGGGGAGTGGCGTGCGGCGCGCAGCTTGTGTGCGCCGCAGCCTGTGAGGTTAGTGTTGCGTCGGGTCAGACGTGCTCAGACGCGCCTGGACGTGTTCAGACGCGCTCTTTCGTCAGGAAGTCGAGTGCGAACGTGCGCAGGTCGGCGTGGACTTGCGTGCCTTCGGGCAGGCCGCCCGCTGCAAGCGTCTTCTCGCCCTTGCCGGTCAGCACGAGGTGCGCGCGAAAGCCGAGCGCGGCGCCGGCTTCCAGGTCGCGCAGCGAGTCGCCGACAACCGGCGTGTCTTCCGGATCGATTTCGAAGCGCTCCGCGATCATCTTCAGCATGCCGGGCTTCGGCTTGCGGCAGTCGCAGTGGTCCTGCGCGGTGTGCGGGCAGAAGAACACCGCGTCGATGCGACCGCCCACGGCGGCAGCCTGGCGGTGCATCTTCGCATGCATGGCGTTGAGCGCAGCCGTGTCGAACAGGCCGCGGCCGATGCCCGACTGATTCGACGCCACCGCGACGCGATAGCCCGCCTGGTTCAGGCGTGCAATCGCTTCGAGGCTGCCCGGAATCGCGACCCATTCGTCCGGCGACTTGATGAACGCCTCGGAATCGAGGTTGATCACGCCATCGCGGTCGAGGATCACGAGCTTTCTGCTGGGACTGGTCGGCATGGCGTCGCGCTCAGTGGTGGGTTCGGGGCATCACGCGGCGAGCCGCGAAATGTCCGCAACGCTGTTCATCTGGCGATGCAGCGCCTTGAGCAGCGCGAGGCGGTTGGCCCGCAGCGCCGGGTCTTCGGCGTTGACCATCACATCGTTGAAGAACATGTCCACGGACTCGCGCAGCGCCGCAAGCGCGGTGAGCGCGCCCGTGTACTCGCGGGCGGCGAGCTGCGTTTCGACACGCGGCGTGACAGCTTCGAGCTGGGCATGGAGCGCTTTTTCGGCGGCTTCGACGAAGAGCGCGATCTGCACACCCGCATCCCCGGCGCCATCGGACTTCTTGAGGATGTTCGAGATGCGCTTGTTCGCCGCCGCGAGCGACGCCGATTCCGCGAGCGCCGCGAATTCGCGCACGGCGTCGAGGCGCGCGACGATGTCGTCGAGGCGCGTGGGGTTCAGCGCGAGCACCGCGTCGACTTCGGCGGCGGCGTAGCCGCGCTCGCGCAGCAGGCCGCGCAGGCGGTCCATGCAGAACTCGTAGATCGCGTCGGTGGAATCGGTCACGGCCGGGATGTTCGCGAATTGCGCAGCGGCAGCGCGCAGCAGTTCGACGAGGTCGAGCGGCAACTGCTTCTCGACCAGAATGCGCAGCACGCCGAGCGCGTGGCGGCGCAGCGCGAATGGGTCTTTCTCGCCGGTCGGCGCGAGGCCGATACCCCAGATGCCGACGATCGTTTCCAGCTTGTCCGCGAGCGCGGCGATCGTGCCCGTGGGCGTGCCCGGCAGTGCGTCGCCGGAGAAGCGCGGCTGGTAGTGCGCGGAGCACGCGAGCGCCACTTCTTCGGCTTCGCCGTCGTGGCGCGCGTAGTAGGTGCCCATCGTGCCTTGCAGCTCGGGGAACTCGCCGACCATGTCGGTCAGCAGGTCCGCTTTCGCGAGGCGCGCGCCGCGCTTCGCGAGCGCGACGTCGGCGCCGCACAGCTGCGCGATTTCGCCCGCGAGCGCTTCGAGGCGCTCCACGCGCTGAAGCTGCGAGCCGAGCTTGTTGTGATACACGACGTTCGCGAGCAGCGGCACGCGCTGTGCGAGCGGCTTCTTCTTGTCCTGCTCGAAGAAGAATTTGGCGTCGGCCAGACGCGGGCGCACGACGCGCTCGTTGCCTTCCACGATTTCGACCGGCGTATCGGTCGCGATATTCGAGACGATGAGGAAGCGCGAGCGCAGGCGGCCTTCGGCGTCGGTGAGCGCGAAGTACTTCTGGTTCGTCTGCATCGTGAGGATCAGGCATTCCTGCGGCACTTGCAGGAATTCGTCCTCGAACTTGCAGGCGTACACCACCGGCCATTCGACGAGCGAATTCACTTCGTCGAGCAGTGCGTCGGGCATCACGACCGTGTCGGTCAGTGCGGCGGCGATCAGCTGCGAGCGGATCGATTCGCGGCGGTCCGCGTAGCTCGCGATCACGAAGCCCTTATGCTGCAGCGTGTGCGCGTAGTCGTCGGCGCGCGTGATCGCAATCGGGCCTTCGGACAGGAAGCGGTGGCCGCGCGTCGTGTCGCCGGCATCGATGCCGAACGCCGTCACCGGCACGATCTTGTCGCCGTGCAGCACCGTGAGACGGTGCACCGGGCGCACGAACTGCACGTTGGTGTCGTCCGGGCGCTGGTACGTCATGACCTTCGGAATGGGCAGCTTCGTGAGCGCTTCGTCGAGCACGGCCTGCAGGCCGTCGGCGAGCGTCGCGCCCGGCGCCGCGTAATTCAGGAAGAACGCTTCGTTCTTGCCGTCCGACGCGCGCTCCAGCTCGCTCACCGGGGTGTCGGGGAAGCCGAGCGCCGCGAGCTTCTTCGCGAGCGGCGCGGTGGGCTGGCCGTTGGCGTCGAGCGCAACCGTGACCGGCAGCACTTTTTCGCGCACCTGCTTTTCGGGGGCGACGCTGCGCACGTTCTTGATCGTCACCGCGAGGCGGCGCGGCGTGGCGTAGCGTTCGAAGGAGAGATCGCCTTCGATCAGGTCGCGTGCGGCAAGGCGCTGCGCGATGCCTTCGGCGAACGCGTCGCCGAGGCGCGCGAGCGCTTTCGGCGGCAGTTCCTCGGTCAGCAGTTCGACGAGGAGAGTGGCGTGATGAGCTTGGGTCATTGTTGTCGGAAATCCGGTCATTCCTCGTCGAGCTTGCGTTCGACCTTCAGCGGCGGCGCCCATGCGGGCATCGCGGCGTCCTGTTCGTCGGTGGTGAGGCCAGGCACGCCGTGCACCGGATTGCCGAGCATCGGGAAGCCGAGCTTCTCGCGCGAGTCGTAGTACGACTGCGCGACGCTGCGTGACAGTGCGCGGATGCGGCCGATATACGCCGCGCGCTCGGTCACCGAGATCGCGCCGCGCGCGTCGAGCAGGTTGAACGTGTGAGCGGCCTTGAGCACGAGTTCGTAGCCGGGCAGGGCGAGCTGAAGCTCCATCATGCGCTTCGCTTCGCTCTCGTACGCGTTGAAGAACGTGAACAGCAGGTCGACGTTCGCGTATTCGAAGTTATAGGTCGATTGCTCGACTTCGTTCTGGTGATAGACGTCGCCATAGGTGAGGCGGCGCAGTTCGGGGCCGTTCGGGCCTTGCTCTTCCCACTCGGTCCAGACGAGGTCGTAGACGTTCTCGACCTTCTGCAGATACATCGCGAGGCGTTCGAGACCGTAGGTGATTTCGCCGAGCACCGGCTTGCAGTCGAGGCCGCCCACCTGCTGGAAATAGGTGAACTGCGTGACTTCCATGCCGTTGAGCCACACTTCCCAGCCGAGACCCCACGCGCCGAGCGTCGGGTTTTCCCAGTCGTCCTCGACGAAGCGCACGTCGTTCTGCTTCAGATCGAAGCCGAGCGCTTCGAGCGAGCCGAGGTACAGGTCGAGAATGTTTTCAGGCGCGGGCTTGAGCACTACCTGGTACTGGTAGTAGTGCTGCAGGCGGTTCGGGTTTTCGCCATAGCGGCCGTCCTTCGGGCGGCGCGACGGCTGCACGTAGGCGGCGCGCCACGGCTCGGGGCCGATTGCGCGCAAGAAGGTGTGGACGTGCGACGTGCCGGCGCCGACTTCCATGTCGATCGGCTGGAGCAGCGCGCAGCCCTGCTTGTCCCAGTAAGACTGGAGCGTCAGGATGATTTGCTGAAACGTGAGCATGAAGTGCCTGCAGTGTCTTTGGGGCAGGAAGCGGCGGCTCCGGCGGCGCGCGAACGAGTTGTGCTGCGAGTTGTGCTACGACTCGTGCTGCGCCGCCCGGCTGCCCTGGCCGGTTGCCTCGGCCAGCTACCTTGGCCAGGAACGGCCTGGTGCTAAAACGCTGAATTTTACCGGATTGCCGGGGCGTTGAGGTTCGGGACCGTATTGCGCGGCGTGCGGGTTGGGTGCGGGTTGTGTTTGCGCGGTGCCCGCGTGCCTTACTGCTCGTCCCGCGCCTTGCGGCGAGCGCGCCGCGCGGGACCGAATGCGAAGCCGAATGCGAGCATCAGGAGCGAAACCGCGATCACCGTGTTGTTGCCGCTCCTCACGTAGGGCGTGAAGCCCGTCGTGCCCTCGATGCGCACGTCGAGCGAACCCGCCGTGTAGGTGGGCAGGCGCGCGATCACGCGGCCGCGGGCGTCGATGGCGGCGGTCGCGCCGGTGTTGGTCGCGCGCAGCATCGGCCGGCCGGTTTCGAGCGAGCGCATGCGCGCGATCTGCAGGTGCTGGTCGAGCGCGATGGTGTCGCCGAACCAGGCGAGATTCGTCGAGTTGATCAGCACGCCGGGCGTGGCCGCATTCTCGCGCACGTTGCGCGCGATCTCTTCGCCGAAGATGTCCTCGTAGCAGATGTTGACAGCCACCGGCTGGTTATGGACGAGGAACGGCGGCTGCACGGGCGCGCCGCGCGCGAAATCGCCGAGCGGAATGTTCATGAGATTCACGAACCAGCGAAAGCCCCACGGCACGAATTCGCCAAAGGGTACGAGATGGTGCTTGTCGTAGCGGTAGAGGCCCGGCTGGCCTGGCGTGATGCCGAAGAGGCTGTTCGTGAAGTCGTAGGCGCGTCCGTCCGGCGTCACGGTAGCGCCCACGGCGCCGAACAGGATCGCCGTGCCGGTCGAATCGGCGAACTGACGAATGGCGAGCCCGAACGGCCGGGGAATGTCCTGCACCAGCACCGGAATCGCGGTTTCCGGCGTGACGACGAGATCGGCGGGTTTTTCGGTGATGAGTTTCTGGAACTCGTCGAGCGCGGTATTCATGCCCTCGTCCGTAAACTTCATCTCCTGCTTCAGATTGCCCTGCAGCAGCCGCACGTTCAGCGGCGCGTTGGCGGGCTCGGTCCACGACACGAGCGGCAACAGCAGCCCGGCGACGATGACGGCCAGCGCCGCGACCGCGGGCGTGACGAAGGCGGCGCGCGGCGACCGGCGGAGTGCGTCCGGTTCGCGGAGCGAAGACCGCTGTTGCGGATCCAGCGCGCGCACGAGCGCCTGTACGAGCAATGCCGCGACGAGCGCGAGCATCCAGCCGACGCCGTACACGCCCGCGATCGGCGCGAAACCGGCGAGCGGGCCGTCCACCTGCGCGTAGCCGCTCGCGAGCCACGGAAAGCCCGTGAACACGTAGCCGCGCGCCCATTCGCAGAGCGCCCACGCACTGGCGAATGCGAACGCGCCGTGCCAGGTCGGTGAGAATGGCCGGTCTTGCGTGCGGCCGTTGCTTGCGTGCCCGGCGCAAAACGACCACAGACCGGCCGAGAGTGCGGGATACAGGCCGAGATAGAGCGAGAACAGCACGACGGCGCTGCCCGCGAGCGCAGCGGGCATGCCGCCGTAGTCGTGCATGCTCACATAGAGCCACCAGATTCCGGTGACGAAGTTGCCGAAGCCGAAGGCCCAGCCGGTGAAGAGCGCGCTCTTCCAGCCGGTCGTGCGCGTGAGCCACAGATAGAAGATCGTGAAGACCGCGATCTGGAGCCAGCCGCCTTGCGGCGTCGGCGCGAACGACGCCGTGCTCAGCGCGCCCAGCACGGCGGCGGCGAGATAGTGCCAGGCGGGCAGCGCGCGGCGCGCGGCGCCGTTTCTGCCATTGGTGCTGGCGGGCGTGGCGGAGGGCGCACTTTCGCGCGTCGGGGAATGGAGCTGTTCTGCCATTTGATCGGGTTGCGCTTCGCGCGGTTGCTCGATGTCTGCTACGGCGGCGCCCAGGGCGCGCCAGCGAGCGCAACGATAGCACTTTCGTGCGTCGGATTCGGTGACGCCAGCCGGGCGGCCAGGCCCGGCCCCGGCCGGGCTCAGGTCCCTTGCGGCTGCAACTCGCTCTCGCGCTGACCGGCCAGCGGGTCGCGCCGCACGAGCAGCATGTGCACCTGACGCGCGTCGGCGCGCTGTACCTCGAAAATCAGCTTGCCGATGCGCGCTTTCTCGCCGCGATGCGGCACGCGCCCGAAGTGATGCGTGACGAAGCCGCCGATCGTGTCGACTTCCTCATCCGAGTAATCGGTGCCGAACGTTTCGTTGAACTGCGCGATCTCGGTGAGCGCGCGCACGCGAAAACGGCCGTCCGGCGCGGCGATGATATTGCCGCTTTCCTCGTCGAAATCGTACTCGTCCTCGATATCGCCGACGATCTGCTCCAGCACGTCCTCGATCGTGATGAGGCCCGCGACGCCGCCGTACTCGTCGACGACGATGGCCAGGTGGTTGTGGTTCACGCGAAAGTCGTGCAGCAGCACATTGAGCCGCTTCGATTCCGGAATGAACACCGCCGGGCGCAGCATGCCGCGCACGTCGAATTCTTCTTGCGCGTAGTAGCGCAGCAAGTCCTTCGCGAGCAGCACGCCGATCACGTTGTCGCGATTGCCGTCGTAGACCGGATAGCGCGAGTGCGCCTTGTCCAGAACGAACGGGATGAATTCGTCAGGTGTTTCTGCGATGTTGATCGCGTCCATCTGGGCGCGCGGCACCATGATGTCGCGCGCGCACAGTTCGGACACCTGGAACACGCCTTCGATCATCGAAAGCGAATCGGCGTCGATCAGGTTGCGTTCGTGTGCGTCCTGGAGGATTTCAAGAAGCTCGGCGCGCGAGTCGGGCTCGGGCGAGATGAAGTCGGTCAGCCGCTCGAGAAGGGAGCGCTTTTCCTGCGGTTTGTCGGTATGTCGTCGACTGGGATAAGAGTCGTTCATGGTGGTGCGCCCTCGGCCTGTCCGGGCTGGGCGCGTTGTTGCGGAATGGTTAAGGATACAACATGACCGTGGCGCGTCCGTGTCGCCGTGTCGGTAAGGCCGGTCAATCAATCGTAACGCAGATAATGTCCGTGCGCTCGGCGCGGCGACGCGCCGCCAAGCACCGCCAAGCACCGCCAAGCGCGCCCGCCGTCAGGCGCAGCGCGCGAGCAGATGCTCCAGCGCGCGGTCGGGCATGCCGCTCTCGCGCAGCGCCTGCGTCGTGCGCAACACGTAGTCGAGGGTCGTTCCGTAGCGGCCCGATGCGCAGCCGAACACGGTGCGCACGGTTTCGTCGGTGAGCTTGCCGGTGTAAGTGGGCACGTCGCGGCGCATGACGAAGGCGAGCGCCGCCACGTGCTGCCCGTTCGCGAGCGCGCACGGCAGCCACGCCGGCCGATACGAACCCATCACCATTTCGCGCCGCCACAGCGCTTCGAGGTGCGGCATCACGCCTTGCGCGGCAAGCCGGAAGGCTACGCCGGTGCACGAGCCGCCGCGATCCAGCGCGAGCACGAGGCCGGGCTGCTCGGGCGTGCCGCGGTTCACGCGCGACCAGAGATAGAGCCCGCGGTGGTAGCCGTGCACGCGCGCGCGGACGTTTTCGACCGTCGGCAGCCCAGGGTTCCAGATCAGCGAGCCATAGCCGAAGAGCCACAGGTCGCTCGTGCGGTCCCAGTCCTTGAGCGCGCAGTCGAGCGACGCGCGCAGTTCGGCATCGGTGAGCACGCGCGATTCGCCGAGAAAGGGCGGATAGCCGGGGCAGGGCGTGCGCGCGGTGTTGCCTGATTTGCTGCCTGGTTGGCTGACCGGGTTGCTGACGGAGTTGCTAACCGAGCCGGCGCCTGGTCCATCAACGGCCAGCAGTTCGGGGATTTTGTCGGATGCTTTTGCGCGCATGTCGTGCGGGGCGGCGAGCGGTAGCCTTAGCGGTGCGAACCCGGGCGGTGCGAACCCGGGCGGTACGGGTCCGGGTAGCCGAGCGAGGTGAGGATCTGCGTTTCGATGCCTTCCATCTCTTCGGCTTCGGCCTCGTCCTCGTGATCGTACCCTTGTGCGTGCAGCGTGCCGTGCACGAGCAGATGCGCGTAGTGGGCGGCGAGCGGCTTGCCCTGCTCGGCGGCTTCCTTCTCGACCACCGGGCAGCACAGGATCAGGTCGCCCGTGAGCGGATCGTCCTCGCTTTCCGCGTAGGCGAACGTGAGGACGTTGGTCGCGTAGTCCTTGCCGCGATACGTGCGGTTGAGCGCGCGGCCTTCCTCGGCGTCGACGAAGCGCACGGTCAGTTCCGCGTCGGCGAAGAGCGCGGCCTTCACCCACGTCGCGATGGTTGCGCGCGGCAGCGCCGCCTTGTGCTGGGCGAACGCCTTCGCGGCGGGAAACTGCACGGTCAGCTTGAGTTTCGGTGTGGGGGCCATAAAGCGCTTACGGTGTTCCTGACGTTCAGCGGGCGTCGCCGTTGCCTTCGTCTTTCCTGGCGTGGGCGTCATAGGCCTCGACGATACGCGCGACGAGCGGATGGCGTACGACGTCTGCACTCGTGAAGCGCGTGAGCGCGATGCCGCGCACATCGCCCAGCACCTGCTGCGCTTCGATCAGGCCGCTCTTGTGGCCGCGCGGCAGGTCGACCTGGGTGGTGTCGCCGGTTACGACCGCCTTCGAGCCGAAGCCGATGCGCGTGAGGAACATCTTCATCTGCTCGGGCGTGGTGTTCTGCGCCTCGTCGAGGATGATGAACGCGTGATTGAGCGTGCGCCCGCGCATGTAGGCGAGCGGCGCGATTTCGATCATCTGGCGCTCGAACATCTTGGCCGTCTTGTCGAAACCGAGCAGGTCGTAGAGCGCGTCGTACAGCGGACGCAGATACGGATCGACCTTCTGCGCGAGATCGCCCGGCAGGAAGCCGAGCCGCTCGCCCGCTTCGACAGCCGGACGGGTGAGCACGATGCGCTTGACCTGGTCGCGTTCGAGCGCGTCGACGGCGCAGGCGACCGCGAGATAGGTCTTACCGGTGCCCGCCGGGCCGACGCCGAACGTGACGTCGTGCGAAATGATCTGCTTGAGGTATTCGCGCTGCGCGGGCGTGCGGCCGCGCAGGTCGGCGCGGCGCGTGTAGAGCTTCGGGCCGGGTTCTTCGGCGTCGATGCGATCGCCGACGGGCTCGTCGAACGGATGATCGGGGTCGCCGCGAAAACGCGGATCGATCGGCTCGCCGCCGTTTTCGCCGTTGCCGCCAATGCCGCCGTTGCGGCTGTTACGCGGATCGTTCGCCGGATTGCCGGGATGGCGGGCCTCGACGAGCGCGAGCTGGATATCGTCGACGGAGATCGGATCGCGCGCGCGGTTGTAGAAGTTTTCGAGCGCGGCGAGCGCGAGTTTCGCGCCGCGTCCGCGGATCGTGATGCGGTGGCCGCGGCGCGACAGCGTCACGTCGAGCGCCTGTTCGATTTGCCGCAGATTTTCGTCGAGCGGGCCGCACAGATTCGCGAGCCGCGCATTGTCGTCGCGCGGTGCGGTGAATTCCAGATGCTGCTGTTGGGTCTTCAAGATATCGATGAACTCCGGTTTCGGGGCTCTTGCTCAGTGCGGGAGCGCCGACGTGTCTTCATGCGCGAGCACGAGTTCGCCGCGCAGCGAATGCGGATACGCGTGATCGATCTTCACGTCGATCATCTGGCCGACCAGGCGCGCGTGCGTTTCGGGCGCGGCCGGGAAGTTGACGACACGGTTGTTCTCGGTGCGGCCCGACAGCTCGTTCGGGTCCTTGCGCGAGGGGCCTTCGACGAGAATGCGCTCGATCTTGCCGACCATCGACTGGCTGATGCGCTGCACGTTTTCTTCGATCGTCGCCTGCAGGTGTTGCAGGCGCTTGAGCTTCACTTCGCGCGGCGTGTCGTCCTGCAGGTTCGCGGCGGGCGTGCCGGGACGCGGGCTGTAGATGAACGAGAAGCTCGTGTCGTAGCTCATCTCGACGACGAGCGCCATCGTCTTCGCGAAGTCCTCGTCGGTTTCGCCCGGGAAGCCGACGATGATGTCGGTGGACAGCGACAGGTTCGGCCGGATCGCGCGCAGCTTGCGGATCACCGACTTGTATTCGAGCACCGTGTAGCCGCGCTTCATCGCCATCAGCACGCGGTCGGCGCCGTGCTGCACCGGCAGGTGCAGGTGGCTCACGAGCTTCGGCACCTTCGCGTAGGTGTCGATCAGACGCTGCGTGAATTCCTTCGGATGCGAGGTCGTGTAGCGGATGCGCTCGATGCCGGGGATGTCGGCGACGTATTCGATCAGCGTCGCGAAGTCGGCGATGTCGTGCGAGCCCGCGGTGAGCGCGCCGCGATAAGCGTTGACGTTCTGGCCGAGCAGCGTGACTTCGCGCACGCCCTGGTCGGCGAGACCGGCGATTTCGGTAAGCACGTCGTCGAGCGGGCGCGATACTTCGTCGCCGCGCGTGTACGGCACGACGCAGTAGCTGCAGTACTTGCTGCAGCCTTCCATGATCGAGACGAAGGCGCTCGGGCCTTCCACGCGAGCGGGCGGCAGATGGTCGAACTTTTCGATCTCGGGAAACGAGATGTCGACCTGCGGGCGTCCCGAAACGCGGCGCGCGTCGATCAACTGCGGCAGGCGGTGCAGCGTCTGCGGACCGAACACGAGGTCCACGTACGGCGCGCGCGCGACGATCGCCGCGCCTTCCTGGCTCGCGACGCAGCCGCCGACGCCGATCAGCAAGCCCGGCTTCGCTTCCTTCAGCTCGCGCACGCGGCCGAGGTCGGAGAAGACTTTCTCCTGCGCTTTTTCGCGCACCGAGCAGGTGTTGAAGAGGATCACGTCCGCGTCTTCGGGCGTGTCGGTTTTCACGAGGCCTTCGCTTGCGCCGAGTACGTCGACCATCTTGTCGGAGTCGTACTCGTTCATCTGGCAGCCAAAGGTCTTTACATAAACTTTCTTGGTCATCTGGATTCGCCGTTCGCAGTGGTTGACCTGGGGGCGTCGTCCATTGCTGCAACACTGGACTACGGTCAAAAAATGAGGGCTGAATCGGCCGGCAGCTCCGCATTGCCATTCCGGCCGCTTTCCACAATCCTCGCGGTCGTCACGGTCCAGGTGGTCTTCGCGCTTGCTTTTCGGCAACGGATTGTCGGGTTCCGATGCGGCATTTTGCGCACTTTCCGTGCGCTTTCGGTGCGCTTTCGGTGCGCCTTTCGTGCACTTTTATGCGCGATTTTCGACGCTACCGGGCCGCCTTTCAGCGTAATCCGACATTATAGCCGTTTGCGTTCCGCGGCTTCGTGCCCCGGGAAGGGGCGCACACGGGGCGCACACGGGGCGCATACGGGGCATACGCGGGGGACACGCGGGGCGAGCGCGGCCGTTTCGCCACCCGGCATGGCCGCCTTCGTTGCATGTGCAACTGTGCCGCACTGTCGTCGTGGTTACTCTGCATATCGCAGACGGCTGATGTATGCTTTGCCAGCCGGTTGATCCGGCAATCAGTGCGTCTTCAGGGCGGGGTGAAATTCCCCACCGGCGGTATGCCGGCCCGAGCCATTAGGCTTGGCCAGCGAGCCCGCGAGCGCCTGCGCGAGCGTTCCAGTCCCGTGGTGTGAGCCACAGGCGTGCAGGGTCAGCAGATCTGGTGCGAAGCCAGAGCCGACGGTCAGAGTCCGGATGGAAGAAGATGTGCAGATGGTCATGCCCGCCCAGCCATTGCGGCTATGCGGCCGTGCGCGAACACGCCTTTGCGGGTGTGCAGTCAGATATGCAATTCGCGCGCGTCCCGAGTCCGCAGGCAAGGGTGTCCTGTCTGTTTGCAATGCCCTGAAACGTTTTTCGCCCAACTTTTGCGAGGACGTTTCACATGCCTTTTACCCCCACCGCTTTTGCTGCTGCCGCAGCTGTCGAACAACCGCTCGACGCGATTCACGATCTCGAGTTGCTCGACGCGGCGCAGGTGCCGCCGCGCATCGCCGCGGCGCTACAGGCCATGCGCGAAGGCCGCCCGGTCGTGCTTCAGGACGATCACGACCGCGAGGACGAGGCCGACCTGATCGTCGCCGCCGAACGTCTGACCACCGAGACGATGGCGCTTTTCATCCGCGAATGCAGCGGCATTGTCTGCCTGTGCCTGCCCGACGAGAAAGTGCGCGCGCTTGAACTGCCGCCGATGGTCCCGCACAACGAAAGCCGCAACCGCACGGCGTTCACGGTCACGATCGAGGCGCGCGATGGCGTGAGCACCGGCGTATCGGCTGTCGACCGCGTGACGACGATCCGCGCCGCCATTGCCCCGAATGCCGTGCCTGCCGACATCGTGCGCCCGGGTCACGTCTTCCCGCTGCGCGCGCAGCCCGGCGGGGTGCTTGCGCGCCGAGGCCATACCGAAGGCACGGTCGACCTCGCCGCGCTCGCGGGTCTCGCGCCAGCGGGCGTGCTGTGCGAACTGATGAACCCGGATGGCACGATGGCGCGCGGAGAACAGGTCGAGCGCTTTGCGAAGCTGCACGGCCTGCCGATGCTGTCGATTGCGGAACTCGTGGAGTTTCGCGAGTCGCTCGCCGCGTTGCGCGAGCGCTGCGCCGAACCCGCCTGAAGCGGGGAGTGCCCGCCGCCTACGACTGCACATCGCCGAATTCGCCGCGCATGCCCGCCAGGACGAGAGCGGGCAGTTGATCCATCCGTTCCATGATCCGGGTGATGCCCATCTTGCGCAGCACGTCGGCATAGCCCGACGGGATGTGGCTTGCACCGACGAACGCGATGGTCTTCATCCCCGCCGCGCGCGCGGCGTTCAGGCCGGACACGCTGTCTTCCACGACGAGGCACCGCGACGGTTCCACGCCGAGTCGTTCGGCGGCGAAAAGGTAGACATCCGGGTAAGGCTTGGGCCGGGCGACCTGATCGGCGCTGAACACGCGTGGGCCGAAGAGAGGGTCGAGCCCGGCGCGGCGCACCGATGCGCTCACGCGCGCCATGCGGCTGTTCGACACGACGGCGGCCGGCAGCGGGATCTGGCGCAGCGCGTCGCGCACGCCGTTGATCGGGCTCACCGACGCGGCCAGCGCGGTGTCGACGTTGTGGTCGATGGTGGTGAGGAAGTCCGCGGGCATCGTGAGACCGAAGTGCGCGGCGACGTCTTCCAGAAAGCGCGAGGTTTGCTGGCCGAAGGCCGATTTCACGGCGGCGCGGAAATCGATGCCGGGAAAGGTCTGCGTGAGCGTTTCGAACAGGACGCGGTCGGCGATGATTTCGCTGTCGACAAGTACGCCGTCACAGTCGCAGATGAGATGGTCGATCATGCGTAAAACGAAGAGCAGGGCGCCGAGGCGCTGGCGAAATGGGTGACGCCGCCATGATACGTGCTTTTGCGGCGGCGCCCCGCGCGGCGCGGGTTGGCCGGTCGGCCAGGCCGAATGGCCGATCTGTGGCGCGCTCGACGCAATGCGACAATAGCCGCATCGACATTCAGTGATCGGTTGCTCAGATGAAGACGGGGAAATACATGCGTGGACTTGCGATGATCGGCGCGGTGGCGGTGCTGGCGGGATGTGCGATTACGCCGCCGGGTGTCGAGGGTGGCTGGCGGGCGCCGTCGTTCGCCGCCTTGCAGGGCATGTGCGGCGGCCATCCGGTCGATTTCGGCGCCGACGCGCAGGCCGTCTATTCCGCGACGCTCGACGCGTTCGTCGCGCATCGTCGCGGCAAGCTCACGCAGGACCAGTTCTGCGGCTTCCAGGCCGCGCTGGCGCAGCACTACACGGCGCTCGGCAAGAGCAGCGATCCGCAGGCGCGCGAGCGGTGGGTGACCTACCTGAACGAACAGCGGGCGCTGGCCGTGTCGTGGCGCGCGTCGGTCGACCCCACCTTGCGGGCGGGCTGAACGTAGTAAACGCGGCGCAAACGCGGAGCGAACGCGCACCAGACGTGCGGCAAACGCGCCGCCAACGGCTACGGACGAGCGGAAGAAAAAGTGGTCACGCGGGCATGAAGCGCGCGGGTCCGCGTGACCATGCACTGCAGGCGCGTACAGCTACAGCGATGCGCCTGCATCGGGGATGCGCTCGACAAGGCATTGCGGCGGACAATCCCGGTGTCCGCGCAAGTCGAAAGCGTTGACGGATTTACGGGGCGCCAGGGCCCCGCCCGCCTAAGTACACCGTTTGATGGCGCGTAACGCGGAGTTGCCGGTTTCAGTGAGTCGCCATTGCTGCCGGCCGGAAGCCAGCCGCTCCAGCTGGACGAGCTGTCGTTCGAGGAGGGCGTCCAGTTCTTCCCGCTCCATGTCGATCTGGTGCGGCGCGTCCTTCACTAGCAGCAGGGTGGCGAATTCATGCGGACTCAGCATCGTTCTCTCCGTGTTGCCGCATCAGAAGTCGGCGAAAGCGGCCCTCAGGGCGGCCCGGCGACAAAATGCGGTGGTGTGAGCGAAAGCCTGCACCCGTGCTGATCGCGCTCTGAAAATACACTGCCAGTTTCGGCTGACGGGCCGGACAGGCCAAACGCTGTCCGGCCCAGGATCGGCGACGGGGAACTGGAGTCTAGTCAACGAGACAGCGTTCTACAAATCACATTCCGAAAATTTTTTGATTGACATCCATGCGGCCCGCAAGCGGGTGTGGCGCTCGGCTAAAACCTTGATTTCACTTCAGGTTTTTGATGCGGCGCGACAAGGCGAAGTGCGTTGCGCGTCGGCGGCGTGCCGGTGCAATCGCCCCGCGCGGGCGGCTGCGGGGCACGTTCAAGGCGTCTATTTCCGGAACTGCGGGAGCGAGTAGCGATCCGTGCTCGCGGACTGCAATCTCGCGAGACAACAGCTAAGATGAATTAAAGGTGGGTGGTGCCTTTCACCACGCTTATGCACCCGCCTTCTTGAATCGAAAGCTGCGCCCTGTGCGAGCACAGACTCCGCTTCGGGAGAACAAGACAATGCGCGACGCTATTGAGCCAGGCCATGAGATGCCCTGGCGAATCGAAGACATCGATTTCACGCGTATCGACCGCCAACGTGCCGCCGTGAACGAAGATCTGCTGTTGCTGCTATGCGCATCCTCGTTCATCGAAAGCGGCTCCGATCTGTACACCAGCAACCTGAGCGTGTTCTTCAACGGCGACCCGGAAGTCTCCGAATGGCTCACCACCGAGTGGGAACCGGAGGAGCTTCAGCACGGCCGCGCGCTACAGACCTACATCCAGTACGTGTGGCCCGATTTCGACTGGGACACCGCGTTTTACAACTTCTTCGATGAATATTCGAAGACCTGTTCGTTCGAGGAGTTCGAGAAGACGCGCGCGCTCGAAATGGTTGCGCGCTGCGTGGTCGAGACGGGCACGGCCACGCTCTACCGGGCGATCGGCGAATGCTCCGACGAGCCGGTGCTCAAGGAGATCGCCGGCCACATCCGCACCGACGAAGTGCGCCACTACAAGCACTTTTTCCACTACTTCAAGAAGTACAACCAGATCGAGGGCCACGGCCGGATGGCGGTGCTGGGTGCACTGCTGCGCCGCGTCATGGAGATCAAGAACGAGGATTCGGAGATCGCGCTGCGTCACGTGTTTGCGATCCGCTATCCCGAGCGCGTGAGCGATCCAGTCTACAACCGCGAACTGACCGCGCGCGTGAGCCGGCTCGTGCGGCACAATCTCTCCGCCGATATGTGCGTGAAGATGCTGCTCAAGCCGCTCGATATCCCGGCGAAGATCCAGCCCGGCGTGCACTATCCGCTCGCGAAGATCACGCAGCACGTGTTCTTTCGCTGACGCACCGCGCGTGCAGCCCACGTGCAGCCCGCAGGCCCGCCACACTGCGGGCCTTTTCGTTTGCGCGGCACGGCTGGCGCAACGGCAATGCGAGCGGAAAAGCCAATCGGCGAAGCCGACCGCCTGGGGCTTTCCTGATGCTGCACACCTGATCGACGCAAAGCGCGAAGCGGCCTTTGATCTGCCGCTCTGAACGCGGTCGACAACGACGAGCGAGACGGCTCACGCCGTCCCGCTGCCGTATCAGGCTTAGCGTTCGCGCGGGCCGTTGCCCGGACGGCCTCCCAGCAACGCGCCGGGGTTCGTCTGCGGTTTGCGTGGTGCGCGGCCGGTTGCGCCTTCGTGTGCCGCGCCACGCGAGCGATCGTGATCGCGGGCGCCTTCTCGCCGCGTGTGCTCGGCGCGCTGAGCGCCGGCACCCGGGCCTTGTGCCTTCACGGGACGTGCGCCGCCCGCAGGCTTCGCCGCGCGCCGCGCGTCGTTGCCTGCGCCATTCGCGCCGCGTCCGCGTCCGCCGTTACCGCCGTTGCCACCGCCGTTGCCACCATTCCCGCCGTTACGCGACTCGCCGCGCGGCTGCGCCGGCTTGCCGCCTTGCCCGCGTTGAGCGGCGCCGCGCGCCTGTCCTTGCCCTTGCCCCTGCGCTTGCCCCTGGCGCGGCGCGCGTGCGCCGCCGCCCTGGCTGCGCCGCTGGATCGGCTCGGGCTTCGCGTTCGGGTCCGGCTCGAAGCCCGCGATGACTTCCTGCGGCACGGCACGCTTGATGAGCCGCTCGATGTCCTTGAGCAGTTGCAGTTCGTCGACGCACACGAGCGACACCGCTTCGCCCGTCGCGCCCGCGCGTCCCGTGCGGCCGATGCGGTGGACGTAATCCTCGGGCACGTTCGGCAGATCGAAGTTGACGACGTGCGGCAACTGGTCGATGTCGATGCCGCGCGCGGCGATATCGGTGGCGACGAGCACCTGCAGCGTGGCGTCCTTGAACTCGCTCAGTGCGCGCGTGCGCGCCGACTGGCTCTTGTTGCCGTGAATCGCGAGCGCGCTGATGCCATCCTTCGTGAGCTGTTCGGCGAGCCGGTTCGCGCCGTGCTTCGTGCGCGTGAAGACGAGCACCTGGAACCAGTTGTGCTGGCGGATCAGGTGCGTGAGCAGATCGCGCTTGCGGTCGCGATCGACGGGGTGGATCTTCTGGGCGACCGTTTCCGCAGTCGTGTTGCGGCGCGCGACTTCGATCAGCGCGGGCGAATCGAGCAGGCTGTCGGCGAGCGCCTTGATTTCGTCGGCGAAGGTGGCCGAGAACAGCAGGTTCTGGCGCTTGGGCGGCAGCTTCGCGAGCACGCGCTTGATGTCGTGGATGAAGCCCATGTCGAGCATGCGGTCGGCTTCGTCGAGCACGAGGATTTCGAGCTGCGAGAGGTCGATCGTCTTTTGCTGCATGTGATCGAGCAGACGCCCGGGCGTGGCGACGACGATATCCACGCCGCGCTTGAGCGCGTCGATCTGCGGGTTGATGCCGACACCGCCGAACATCACCGTCGATTTGAGCTTCAAATATTTGCCGTAGGCGCGCACGCTTTCTTCGACCTGGGCGGCGAGTTCGCGCGTCGGCGTGAGAATGAGCGCGCGCACGACGCGCTTGCCGTTCGCGGCGGTCGGCATTTCATTGAGGCGCTGGAGGATTGGCAGCGTGAAACCGGCGGTCTTGCCGGTGCCCGTCTGGGCGCCCGCGAGCAGATCGCCGCCGTTCAGCACGGCGGGGATGGCTTGCAGCTGGATGGGCGTCGGGGTGGTATAGCCTAGTTCGTTGACGGCGCGGATTAGCGGTTCGGACAAGCCGAGAGAATCAAAAGACATAGACACTCGTTTTATTGCGGTGGCGCGGGCGGCAAGGCGCAGCGCACATGCGCGCGCCACGGGACACAGGGCGGACCCGGCATCCCGGCCTTCTCGCGTTACGGGACGGCGCGCCAGTGCGCGCGCCGCATTGTCGGCGATCTATCTAGATGCGCCGGCTGGCGTTAAGTTGCATCGCGGGGCCGCGGACACTGCGGCGGCCGCGCGATGGCTTCGCAAAAGACGCGTTACGCGACGTAGCGCGCGACGCTGACGAATTGACAGACGCTTCCTGCGAGCACGAACAAGTGCCAGATACCGTGTCCGTGCCGGATGCGTTCGTCGTTGATGAAAAAATAAATGCCGACGCTATAGATGATGCCGCCGGCCAGTAGCCACGCGGTGCCGCCGGGCGGCAACGCTTCGAGCAACGGGCGGACCGCGACGACCGCGAGCCAGCCCATCACGACATACAGGACCATCGAAAGCGCGCGCGTGCGCCGGCCGATGGTGAGTTCCTGCGCGATGCCGAAGACGGCCAGTCCCCAGCTCACTCCGAACAGCGACCAGCCCCACGGCCCACGCAGCGTGACAAGCGTGAACGGAGTATAGCTGCCCGCGATCAGCAGATAGATGGCCGAGTGGTCGCACTTCTGAAGAATTGCCTTCAGACGCGGCCCGCGCACACCGTGATAAAGCGTCGAAATCGTGTACAGCGTGAACAGCATCGCGCCGTAGACTGCGAAGCTCACGACCTTGTACGCATCGTGATCGAGCGCGCCGATCGTCACGAGCGACACGAGGCCCACTATCGACAGCATTGCGCCCACGAGGTGAGTAATGCTGTTCAGACGCTCACCAGCGTGCATAGCCACTCCTTGTTTTTCTGCGCCCGTACGGCACCTGGATGCCGCCTCTATGCCACCACGAACGGCACGATGCCGCTGTGTGCCAGGGCACAAAAGCCGGGCACTGAAGCGTGCCGCACAATCCGGGCCCGAAATAGCGAAGGGCGCAACCCGCGATGTTCGGCAGGCTGCGCCCTGTCAGGCAGATGCCACTACGCAACTATATCAGTAACGACTTAGATGGGTTTGCCGTCGGCGCTGTGGCCCCAATCTGCGGTCGCAGCGTCAGTCGAGCGGCGCGGAGCGCAGCTCGGCCACCTGTTGCGGCGATACCGGCCTGCCCTTGTTGCCCCAGGACATGCGGATGAACGTGACCACGGCTGCGACCTCCTGGTTCGACAGCGACTGCGCGAACGGCGGCATGCCGTAGGGCCGCGGATTGCGGTCCGTGCTCGGCGGATAGCCACCGTTGAGCACCATGCGGATCGGGTTCACGGCCGAATGCATCTGGATCGACTGGTTGTTCGCGAGCGGCGGGTAGTTCGGCGGCATGCCGAGGCCGTTGTCCGCGTGGCACTTCGCGCACTGGTCGCGATAGATCTTCTCGCCTTGCTGCAGCAGTTCGCCGCCGAAGGCTTCCGACGTCTCCATCTGCGTCGTCTCGGGCGCCTCGCTCTTTTGCGGGAGGGTCTTCAGGTACGTCGCCATCGCGCGGATGTCTTCGTCCGAGAGGTACTGCAAGCTGTTGTGGACCACGTCCGCCATCGGGCCGAACACCACGCCGCGCTGCGAGACGCCGGTCCGCAGCAGGCTCACGATGTCCTTGATGTCCCAGTCGCCGAGCCCGCCTTCGCCAGACGTGAGCGAAGGCGCATACCAGTTCTGCAGCGGGATCAGCCCGCCGCCGAATGCCGCCGAGTTGACCGGACCGCCCACCATGTTGATCGAGGTGTGGCACATCGCGCAGTGGCCGAGGCCGTCGACGAGATACGCGCCGCGGTTCCACTCGACCGACTTGGTCGGATCGGGTGCGAACTCGCCTTCGCGGAAGAACAGCGTGCGCCAGCCGATCAGCAGGTTGCGGTTGCTGAACGGAAAGCGCAGCTCGTGTGGGCGGCTTGGCACGTTCGCGGGCGGCACCGAGCGCAGGAACGCGTAGAGCGCATCCACGTCGGCGCGCGTGACTTTCGTGTAGCTCGCGAACGGGAACGCCGGATAGAGCAGGCTGCCGTCCTTCGAGTGGCCGGTGTGCATCGCGCGATAGAAGTCGTCGGCGCTCCACTTGCCGATGCCGTATTGATCGTCGGGCGTGATGTTCGGCGTGTAGAGCGTGCCGAACGGCGTCGCCATCGCGAGGCCGCCCGCGAACAGCTTGCCGCCGCGCACGGTGTGGCAGGCGAAGCAGTCGCCGGCGCGGGCGAGGTATTCGCCGCGTTTGATGAGGTTGGCCTCGTCGGTGGGCCCGGCTGCGAGCGCCTCGCCGATGTGCAGCGCGTCGAGGCCGGACCACAGCACCGGCGCGAGTGCCGCAACTGCACCGACCACGGCGACGATGGCCGCGGAAAGAGCGAACAGGGACTTGCGTTTCATTTGGCTGTCTCCCCCAGGCGCCTTATTGCGGCTCGCTGCCGCAAGCGAGCGGTGTCTTCAACGAGCCCGCCGGTGCGGGCACGGGATTTTGCGGAGCGGGCTGCGTGGAGAGCCAGGCGGCGACCGCACTCACGTCTTCGTCGGAGAGACGCGTGGCGATCGCATGCATGCAGTCCGGTGCGATGGCACGCCGCGAACCCGAGCGCCATGCGCCGATCTGCGCGCTGATGTAGTCCGCATGCAGGCCGACGAGACCCGGAATCGCCGGTTCCATGCCGGTCAGCTTCTCGCCGTGACATGCCGCGCAGGCGGGAACCTGCCGCGCCGGGTCGCCGTGCAGGACGATGTTGCTGCCGCGGGCAAGCTTGCTCGCGGCGACCGTCGGTGCGGCGGGCGGCGGATAGGGCGGACGCTGCTGCGAGAAGTGCGTCGCGATCTCGCGCAGGTAGTCGTCGGAGAGATAGGTGACCAGGTAGTTCATCGGAGGGTACTTGCGGCGCCCCTCGCGAAAATTCACCAGCTGGTTGAACAGATACTGGACCGGTTTGCCGGCGAGCCGCGGGAAGTAATCGTTGTCCGAACCCTGGCCTTGTTTGCCGTGGCAGGCGGCACAGCCCCGCACGCGCGCTTCGATCGTGTCCGGGGCCTTGGTTTGTGGGGCCTTCGGTTGCGGCGTCTGTGCGTGCGCCGTGTTGAAAACGCCGGTCGCCCCGAATACCAGCAATGCTCCCAGGGGCGCGGCGAGCGGAATGAGCGGTCGGAAGAGGCGTCTTGGGAACACGCTTAACTCCATCTTTATCGTGGACCTGACCGGGCTTCGAACGACCCGGCTTCCAGGCTGCGCGCGCTGAAATCTGCTGGCCTTGCGCACTGCGGCGACGCGAAATTCTATCATCGCCGTCTTGCGGCGACCATTTGTCGCACATGCCGCGCCGACCGTGCAAGGGCTTACCCGAACGCCAATGCAACAACCCGGAGCGCTATCGCCGGAATCAGCCGGTATCATTCTGCACCGGTTGCCGGATCCGTGGCACGCGTTTGTTCGGCGCCCGCGTGCCCGAATCCGCGTTGGAGCCATGCGGGGGATGCCTTTCGAACGGGGCGCATCGCGTGGCTCGCCGCTGTTTAATTTGCGCTTTCTTCGATGTTTGCTTCGATGCCTATGTACTCATGTTTCATGTTGCTTCTTTGCCACTGGTCTCGATGACTCCAATTGCACTTTGCCGTTCGATGCGGCGCGCCTGCCCCGCGTACCTCTTTTCGTTGCGTGAACGCGTGGAGGCGACGGCCCGATGAAACCCGACTGGCTCTGGATCGGGCAGGTCGCGATGGCCGCCCTCATCAACGTTGCGTACGCATTCGCCGTGGGCTCGGCGCTCTACGGCGCATGGCTCGAAAGGGATGGGCATCGCCCCGTCTCGCCCGCTCATGCGGCATGGCTGCGCGCACAACGCTCGCTGCGCGCGGCGGCCATCGTGCTCGTGATCGCGCTGGCGATGTGGCTGCTCTACGAAAGTGCGTCGATGAGCGGTGAGCGCCTGCCTGCCGCGTTCGGCATCGTGTCGACGGTGCTCACGCAGACGCACGTCGGGCAAGCGTGGGGCGTCGCCGCTGGCGGCGCGCTCGTGCTGGTCGTGACGGCATTCCTCAGGTCCGGCGGTGTGCGCGACGGCGTGCTCTGGATCGCGCTCGTCGTCATCGCGCTTGGGCGCGCGGCGCTCGGCCATGCCGCCGATTCGGGCTTCGCCTCGGCCGCGCTCGGCATGCACGCGCTGCACGTCCTGAGCTCGAGCGCGTGGGGCGGCATCGTCCTCGCGGGCGGATTTGCCGTGCTGCCGGCGCTCGGTGCGTCGACGGCGCGCGGCATCCTGATCCGCACGTCGATGCAGGTGTCGAACGTGGCGATGTTCTTGGTGGGCTTCATGTTCGCGACCGGCGTGTTCAATGCCGTGCGCGGCTCCGGCGGATCACTCGCCGCGCTGACCGGCAGTTCGTGGGGCCACGTGCTGCTGTTCAAGGCGGGGCTCGTGGCGCTCGCACTCATGATGGGCGGCTATAACCGGATCGTCGCCATGGCGCAGCTGCGACGCGCGGCTTCGACGGCGGCGGCGCGCCGCTTCGTGAACGTGCTTCACCTGGAAGCGATCGTGATGATCGGCGTGCTCATGCTGGCGGCCGTGCTCGCGCGCAGCGTGCCGGCCTACGTGTTGCACGGCTGATACGTGAATTCCGAAGGCCGCGAAGGCAACATGCCGCGGCCTCACTCGTAGCCGAGCCGGTGACTGAGAATCGGCGAGAAGAAGAGGGCGATAGCGCACCCGGCGGCCTTGCCTTCGAGTTCGGCGAGCGCAGACACGGAAGAGGGATCCCACAACAGATCGAGCAGTTGCGGCGCGCACCACAGCACCGCAACGCCGATGAACGCATGTTCGACGGCGAGGATGCGCCAGCCGTGCGCGCGGGCGATTGCCGCAACGATCACACGCATGATGCCGAAGACGACCAGCGCGCCGACGGCGGCCTGTTCGCGGAGCAGATAGTCCGGGAGCATCGTGTCCATATGAATCCCTGTAACGCGCAATGGGTCTTGGGGATTCAGCAAGGACTACGCCAGCACGGCGCCGGTCGCGGTCCATTGGCGCCTCGCGCGCGACGGATCATAAGCGGCGGGGCTAGCGGCGATGGTTTTATGTGCGCATGAAGACAATCGCCGCGTGCGCTCGATGGCGTCACGCGGCGAATCGGCTTCGAACCGGCCTTAAACGTTTCGGCGCTGAAACGCGACTTGCAGACAGCGTCGCTCGACGCCGCGCGCGCGGTTGAGGCCGGTCATCACGCCTGTCACCACTCGGCGACGCTGCCGTCCGCGTGACGCCACACGGGATTGCGCCAGCGGTGGCCGGTCTTCGCCATCTCGCGCACTTGCTCCTCGTTCACGTCGATGCCGAGACCCGGTCCCTGCGGTATCGACACGAATCCATCCTCGTACGCGAACACGCCCGGATTGCGGATGTAGTCGAGCAGATCGTTGCCCTTGTTGTAGTGAATGCCGAGGCTCTGCTCCTGGATGAAGGCGTTGTAGCTCACGGCGTCGATCTGCAGGCAGGCCGCGAGCGCAATCGGACCGAGCGGGCAATGCAGCGCGAGCGCGACGTCGTAGGCTTCGGCCATGGCGGCGATCTTGCGGCATTCGCTGATGCCGCCCGCGTGCGAAGCGTCGGGCTGGATGATGTCCACATAGCCGCCCGAGAGGATGTGCTTGAAGTCCCAGCGCGAGTAGAGCCGCTCGCCGAGCGCGATTGGCGTGCTGGTCTGGTTGACGATGTCGCGCAGCGCCTCGACGTTTTCGGAGAGCACGGGCTCTTCAATGAACATGAGCTTGTACGGATCGAGTTCCTTCGCGAGCACCTTGGCCATCGGCTTGTGGACGCGGCCATGGAAATCGACGCCGATGCCCACGTGCGGCCCGACCGCCTCGCGCACGGCGGCGACATTGGCGATCACGCCTTCGACCTTGTCGAAGGTATCGATGATCTGCAGTTCTTCCGAACCGTTCATTTTCACGGCCTTGAAGCCGCGTTCGACCACCGCGCGCGCGTTGTTCGCGACGTCGTGCGGACGGTCGCCGCCGATCCACGAATAGACCTTGATCCGGTCGCGCACCTGGCCGCCCAGCAGCGCATGAACGGGCACGCCGTGATGCTTGCCGAGGATGTCCCAGAGCGCCTGATCGATGCCCGCAATCGCGCTCATCGAAACCGGCCCGCCGCGATAGAAACCCGCGCGATACATGACTTGCCAGTGATCCTCGATGTGGCGCGGATCCTTGCCGACCAGATAGTCGGCGAGTTCGTGGACGGCGGCTTCGACCGTGTGCGCGCGACCCTCGACGATCGGCTCGCCCCAGCCGACGATGCCCTCGTCGGTTTCGATCTTCAGGAAGAGCCAGCGAGGCGGGACGACGAACGTTTCGAGCCTGGTGATTTTCATGGCGGTGTCTCCGGTATCGGGTGCGGCGCGCGTGGGTTACGCGTCTTCGGCGTTCATGCTACTTCAAAAGCTGCTGTTAAGTGCTATTAATAGTATTATTTCGTTTAGGGTCCCATTATCTGGGCATGTGGACCGCAACGGCATTCGAGGAGAACGGCGATTCAGCGCGATCTGCACGGCACAGTGGCATTCGAACTCGGTAGCGCGATCCTGCGCGGCGACTACGCGCCCGCGCAAGTGCTGCCGCGCGAGGCCGAACTCATGGATATGTTCGACGTCAGCCGCACCGTGCTGCGCGAAGCGCTACGCACGCTCACGTCGAAGGGGCTGGTGGAATCGCGTCCGCGCGTGGGCACACGCGTGCGTGCGCGCGAAGCGTGGAACCTGCTCGATGCCGACGTGCTCGACTGGTACGCGGGCGTTGCGCCGCCGCTCGCGTTCGCGCTCAAGCTTCAGGAGATGCGCGAGATGGTCGAGCCGTTCGCTGCTGGATTGGCGGCGAGCGCGCACGATGCCGATGCGCTGGCGGTTCTGCGTGAAGCGCATAGCGCGATGGTGGGCGCGCGTAACGTCGACGAATGGGTGCGCGCCGATCTGCGCTTTCACCTTGCCATGCTCGCGGCGTGTCGCAATGAACTGCTCGTGCCGCTCGGCGCGCTGATTGCCCGCACGCTTGAAGGGCAGTTGCGTGTGAATGCGACGCGCGCGGAGGTGTTCAACGCCGCGCTGCCTGAGCACACGGCTGTGTTGGATGCGATTGCGTGTCGCGATGCGTCGCGCGCGACATCGGCGATGGCGGAATTGTTGCGCACGACGCGGGAGCGGATCGAGGGGTGATTGGTGGCGGTTGGGGGGGCGTTCGAGCGCTTTTTGCGCCTCTTTTCTGCTGGATGCTTACTTACTGCAAGACACCAAAGAGGTGTCTTGCAGTGTCGATCACAACAACCTTGTTGAGGAAGAGGGCGTTGCCTAACATCGCAGGAAACCCGCTATCCGGCGATGTATAAATCTCACTAACGTTGAATTTGGCGTTCGCGATTTCGATAGAGCAGTTTGCCGGTTGCCTCCACAGCGTCAGCGGCTTTCCCCACGCCTCGACAATAAGCGTTTCATGATTTTGGCCACGGCAGTGTGTGGCTTGCAATTTTTCCCATTCGTCAGGCGGCAAATACAATTCCGTCTCGCTGCTTCCAGTATCGAATATTGCGTATTGAACTGTCGTGCCAATTTTGAACGGGATGAAAATCTTGTCGCGTATATTTTTATATTCGGATTTGAATGTCAGAAAGGATGCTCCTGGATTTGAGCGGATTTCGTCGACTGTTTTCTCGGAGAAGAAATATATTTTTTTTGCAGGGAAATCGATGGCGACCGGCTGAGACTTGAAAAAATCGAGACCGAGTGTGCCAAGCGTTGGTAAAGGATTTGTTTCGTTAGCCCTCTTGCCAAGAGATCTCATATAGAAGAACGGCATGCATCTCCTGTAAGAATCAGAAAAAGTGAGGCAAAATTCGACTGCATCAGTTTTGGTGTACTTCTCTCCGAGTTGTTCGGTTACGGCAATTTCATAAAGGGGACTTACGGGGGTGCCCGTGTCTAGCTGAAATTTTACCTCGCGCCCTTAAATTTCCTCTCGGGCTTTTATCATCAGCGCTCCACGTTCGAAGTTGATGTCGCCGCTCTTAAGCGTTTTCCATTCAAAATCGATGCTTGGGGTGTTGGCGAAGATGGATTTTTCAGTGGATTCCGTCGGTGAAAGATCATTTTTCATGGCTGCGGATGTGGCATTGAAGCTGGCTATTGAAAATATGGTTAATAAAAATAAATTTATTAACCTTACGGGGTTTCTCGTGGAATTTTCCATCACGCGTATCCAAAAATGCCGATTGCTTTTGAATAGCTTATGGATTGTCGATGAAAGCATTATGAAAGAAAAGCGGCGGGCTCTAACCAGCTGTGGAAATAGCTCCCGCTGTCGCCGTCAGAACGGGTGCGATAACGGTTGACGCGAAGTAGGTGAGAGACCGCGTGGAGGGAGTGGGGCACTATCGCCACCTACTGAAGCCGCTGATCGAGTAGGACGCTGGTCTGGCGTGGTGCGATAGATGCGAATAAAGCCGCGATCTGTGCGACAGTTTTTTCGTGAATGAGCCAGCGAGGTTTCCTGTGTCAGAACGCATCAATGCTCGTCTGTCCCAGCCCCTGGCTGAGTTTGTGAGCCGGATGGTTGGCGAAACAGGTCTCTATGAGACGCCTAGCGAGTATGTGCGCGACCTCATCAGGCGCGATATGGAGAAGCGCGAAGGCCAGTTTCTACAAGAAGCCATCCTTGCAGGCTACCGTGATCTTGCCGCGGGCCGCGTCTTTGCGTCGACCGGGGATTTCAAGGCCGACATGGCTTTGCTGGATCGCAAGGAGGCCGAGGGCTGGCAATGACGGAATCTGCCGCCCGATTATTCCTGACCCGCCACGCCGCACTCGAGCTGCGTCGAATTCATGTGCGCTCCACCCGCGAATGGGGCGAAGCGGTGGCCGACCGATATCTTGATGATGTGTACGCTGCGATACAGCGGGTGGCTGTCAGGCCGGAGGATGGCCGCTTGCGGCAGCTTCGCTCGGCACCTTTCTTGATGGTGCCCGCACGGCAACACTTCGTGATCTATGACATCGTGCCAGATGGCATTGTTGTGCTCGCCGTCGAGCTCAGGTCCGCGACATTGAATCCCTGATTGCAGGGTTCACTCCTGCATTCCTGGCGGAAGTTGAGCGGCTGAGGCAATGATGATGTCCGTGGCCGGGGCATTGCTTGATGGTCACTGCCAGCGCTGTCCTTACAGATCGTCGAGTTTGCCCGTGAGTATGGCCGCATCACGATGGCCGAGGCGATCAGGCTGACAGGCAGCAATCGCAACACCTTGAAGCTGCACTTTCGCGACCTGATCGAGCGCGGACATTTGGAGCTGCACGGCAGTGGGCGTGGCGTCTGGTACGGACTGAAGTCGGTTTAGGAAAAAGCGGACACATCTGCTGCCCCGCATTGCGCACCAAACATAGAGGAATGCGTAACAAATAGAAGGCAAATGGTAAGCTTTGCCTCGCCTCGCCTCGCCTCGCCTCGCCTCGTATGCACATGCTTTGCCTGATTTTTAGGCGCAACACGCCATGGCGAAAATGCGCGGCAAGCTGATGCTGGCGGGGAAGACCGGCAAGATTGCCATGGGTGCCATCATGGTGGCTATCGCAGTGCTTATCCTGAGCGGGGCCGACAAAACCATCGAAGCCCGGCTGGTGAGTCATTCTCCTGCATGGCTCACGGCATTGACCACGCGTTTTTGACCCTCTTGTCTGAACATCTTCAAAGCGCCTTCCGGTGCGCAATAAGCAAGTCAAATTTCGCAAGCTCGCTACCCTCGCTGGTTGCGGTGCCGCAGTCGGTGGATAGCAACACGAACGCGCATTTTTTTCATTTTCGGCGAACCGTTTTGCCTGGTGGATGCCTCTTGGTCTGCGAGGACTGTCCTCAAACACCGACAAAGGAAATTGCCATGTTCTATGTGAAGAACGTTCCGAACTGGGAGCGCGCCCTGCGTGCCATCATGGGCCTGATGAGCCTGGGCTTTGCCGTCATGAACTGGGGTGGTTCAAGCCTGGCCATCGGCGCGGGCATCGTGGGCGCGATGCTGGCCATGAGCGGCCTGATTGGCTTTTGCCCCATGTGTGCGATGGTGGGGCGCAAACTGGACAAGGGACACTAAGCCGTGGCAAAGAGCGGGATCGAGCGGGACAACTTGATACTGGCCGCACAGACGGGCGACCGTGCTGCTATCTCAAGTCTGCTCGCCGTATGTCAGGCCGACGCCCGGCGTTATGCATACAAGCACTGCCACGCCAGCGATGTCGACGATGCCGTGCAAGAGTCGCTGCTTATCATCTCGCGTAAGGTGAAGGGTCTCAAGGCGGCGGCTGCGTTCTCCGCCTGGCTGTTCACAGTCATCAAGCGCGAATGCCGCAGGCTTCAACGGATGATGTTCAGGCACGACCCGTTGCCGGAAGAGGCTGCTGAGGAGTTGCTCGCCCACCGTAGCGACGACGCGCTACGCGTGGACCTCGCCAACGCCCTGGAATCGTTGCCTGCGCACTACCTGGAAGTTGTGCTGCTACGCGATTTCGAAGAGTTGACGATTGCCGAGATTGCGGAGCGTCTGGGCGAGCCGCAGGGCGCCGTCAAAAGCCGGTTGCATCGCGCGCGGGAACTGGTGCGCGAGTACATGCTGGGCCCAGACCTCGCTCCGCATGAAGGCGGCAGGAGATGAATGCGTGAACAATCCCCAACCCGGCTCAACTGACGCTCGATTGCGCTCGACACTGACCTGTCCGGCATGCGGCCATGCCGTCGAACTCGACATGCCCACGGACGCGTGTTTGTTCTTTTACGAGTGCGAGAGGTGTCATGTACAGCTTCGTCCGTCTCCGGGCGACTGCTGCGTCTTTTGCAGCTACGGCTCGATGAAATGCCCTCCCATCCAGCTGGCGCACCGCTGTTACGGCACTCGTGCCAACTGACCGCGATTGAAATGCGGTCATCCTATTTATCTCATCCATGGAGATGAACATGCCTTACATCAAAACGCTTGCCGCTGTTGACCATGCATCTGCAGAAGGCAAGCAGAAAGAGATACTGGACACGGCTCGCAAACAGGTTGGTTTCATCCCCAACATGTATGCCAACATGGCCAATGTTCCGGCGGTTCTCGACACGTATCTGCACGGCTACGGACTGTTCCGGGGAGAGTCCGGCTTTTCCCCGGCGGAGCAGGAGGTTGTCTTTCTGGCAGTGAGCCAGGTTAATGGCTGCGCCTATTGCACGGCAGCTCACAGCATGATTGCCGACAAGATGTCGGGGGTGCCCGCCCCGGTCCTGCAGGCCATTCGCAACGGCCAGCCCATCCCGGATGCGAGGCTGGCCGCGCTGTTCGGTCTGACTCAAGACATCGTTCGTACGCTCGGCAAACCGGGCGAAGGCAAGGTCGCCGCCTTTCTCGATGCCGGCTATAAGGAGCAGGATGTGCTTTACATCATCCTGGCCGTCTCTGTTAAGGTTCTGAGCAATTATTCCAATCACGCATTCGGGACCGAAGTCGATTCGAGATTTGCGGCTTACAAGGTGGGTTGACGCTGTCGCCAGAATTGCGATCTGTCGGCACGCATTGGGCACGCCGCATTGGGCCACGCACTGATTGCGCGCAAAGCGACAGACAAAGAAAAAGCCGCTAACCCTTTCGGATCAGCGGCTTCTTTTACAACTGGTGGCGAATCAGGGACTCGCGATGAACTCCCGGGAACCCCGGTCCAGCCGGCTTCTATGGCTGCTACACGTTCCAAGGATAGCACCCTAAGGTAGCAGTTTCCAGGTGCTCAGAACGGGTCATCCGACCAGAAATAGCCCTATCTCGGCCTTGAATTTCAGAACTGGCAGCCGAATCACCTGTTGACCGGCTGTCAGGAAGTATTCAACTAGCCATGACACCGCGAAGATGGATTTCATATTTCGCGAAAGCATCGTCCTGTCTCAGATGTGCGTATTCGGAAAGTACCGTCTCTAGCTTGTCGTGCAGGAGTTGGCTAACCGTAAGAAAATCGTTGGGGTGCTTTCTTAGGTAGTCGGTTGCAACGAGATGCCGTATAGCGTGGGGACCGAATCCCGGGGTCTGCGGAATGAGTCGTCGAGTCAGTCTGAAGAACTGTTTATTCAGGCTTTTCCACCTGCCGGACTCGTCATTTGGGAAAAGCCAGTCTGCTTTGGGATTGGCGCGAAGGAGGCGGGGCCGGAACTCATCCAGGTATTCTTCGATTCGCTGCCCAAGCGAGCGCGGCAGCGGTGCGTCATACGCTCCTTTGATGGCTTTGCGGTCGTTTTTGAAGTCTTGTGGGCCAAACCGGATTCGCCACTGCCCGTCTTCGCGACGGTATAGTGAGCCGGAGTTGTTCGGGCGCCAGGTCATGGTGACAAGATTTCGGAGGCGCAGAGGGTTTGCAAGCACAATCGATAGCGCCAGCGCGTCGCGCTTTAGGGTGGCCTCCAGCGGACTCCCAGGCGCTGCGCTAGCTGCTTCCCTGTCCAGCAACTCGACCGCTCTGAACAGGGGGGCCAACGGTTCGGACATGTCCAGCAATGACTGAATAGGCTCTTCCGGGCGTCGCGACACGTCGGTCGCGTCAGTCAGCCATTCTTTGGCGAGTTGCCGCGTTTCGAGGCACGCGTTGGCCCAGCCCGTGTTTAAAGTTCCCGGGGGAAGCCGCTCGATGAGGGTCGGCTGCTGTGTCACAAAGCCCGTATTCGCACTGAGGAGGCCGGCAGTGAGCGCTGCGAATGCTGCATGACCTCCATGAACCAGACCACCGGACCGTGCTCGCATGAATTCGAGGTAAGCATTGACGGCATCGCGAGATGCGAACCATGCGAGGCTCTGCGCTGCATCAGCCGAAACGCCATACCCCCCGTCCTCGCGTGGTCGAGCAAGGAAACCAAAGAAGGAGCGAAATTTGTCCAAATTCTTTTGTGCAGTCGGACAGCACAGTCCATTACGCCATGCGTGCGCCGACGGTAGTTTGGCTTGCTTTTCGCCCGATTGTAGTCGCCACGTACCACCTGGATTTCTCGCCAAGGTTGTCCGTTTGTCGGTCTTGTAGGCGAAAAATGCATTCCATTCAGTCAAGAAGTCGGCGGAAAGTGCGTCCTCCTGGATGTAGTAAATATCCCTGATGTTTCGAGCGAGCCTGATGCGATAGTCGATTTGACTGCCGGCGCCAACCGAAGCGCTATTGACGAGCGCTTTTTTCACCGCAGGAATCAGGGATTCCAAGGTGCCGGCTTCGAGCCCCAGCTCTCGCTCAAGCCGTCTGACAGAAGGAAAAGCGCGCCGGTTCGGCACCGCGCCTTTTAGCCAACGTGCGAGAGCCGTGGTAGATGCGCCAGCCCGCTTAGCGATGGTTTTGGGAGCATCTCCCGTTGTTGCTAGCGCGGCCCGGAGAGCGAGATGAAATGGCGAGACTTCCGAGTTGGTTTTTTCTGCAGGCTTGATGCGTCGGTTTTCATGAAGCAGGGAATCTGCGGCCTTGCGCCATGCGCGCAAGTGGCTTCTCCGGTCGCTCTTGGAGTGGCTGCTAACGGTGAGCGATTCCGAATACGCCTTCAAGCTCGCATCGAATCGCGATAAAAGCTCCTTTCCCACAGCGGAGTCGACCGTCTTGCCGTGAAACGCGAGGAAGGAATGAAGTGTTGAGATACGGTTTTTGAGGGTTTGGTCAGATAGCGCAGGGACATCCATCTCGCTTTGAGATGCTACCTGGGTCTGCATGAGTACAACCAGTTCTCGGTAATAAAGGTCCATATCGGGTCCGTTTAGACCCTCACATAGCTGCCACGAATCGTTGCCGTCCTCGTTATGGCAAAGCCTTGCACTATAACGAAAGGCTGGTAACTCTATGATTTCATGTGATTTCCTCATGATGCCTCCGTCTACTGCCTTACCATGGCGGAGGTCAGCCGTTCGTTATGTCCTATTGGGCGGCCAGGAGGGTTGGGTTAGTGGTACCCGGTATAACGGAACGGTTTATATCGGTGCGAAACGGCAACCTGCTGATTCAAGCGTGGCACAGCAGGTCTCGTATGCACGGGTGGCGGGTGTGTAGTGGTCTGATTGCCTCGTTTTGTGCTTCGGCACGCTTTCAGCCGAAAGTTGTTCATAATCAACGGCAGCCGCAACAGGTATTTCGGGACCCACGGTGCCGGTCCTTTTTTATCGCGTACTTCTTTGTCGTTGATGATGTCTTTGCCTGGTGAACCTGACCACCTGTTACGGTCGGCAGCCGCGGGCTCAATGCCCTACAATCGTCTGAGGAAATATCAAAGAAAGCCTCTCGAGGTGCGGGATGCAACACGAAATCGCAGTAACTTCTTCCTTCACATTTCGCACTATTGGCGAAAGCCAGCGACTGACTCGTTGTGTTCGGCTAAAAATAGCCAGAGTCCTGCGAAAGGCGCACGCCTTGCCGCTGTTAACAGGCAACTAAAAGGGGTAGTTCGGGGGTGCCAGTGGGTTCGGTTCGAATCACCGCGCATCAAAATAAAGATAAGCAGAGAGGCGAGAGTGACGTTGAGAACGGAAGCTTCTATCCCGGCGGTTTATGGAATTCATGGCCTTGTTGATGGCAACCGAGTAATTCAACTGACGCGCGACGCGAAGCGGCGGGAAGTGTCGGTGAATCAACCATCGGGTCGCGGACGCAATTATCTCGTTCTTGATAATTTCGACGGCGAGAAAGTCGCGGTCTCAACGAGAACGATTGCTGCGCCTGAAGGTGTGGACCGCCTTCTGATTCTTACTGATTCAGATGAGATGCCCTCCGATGGCTCGGATTGGAATCTTACGGCCCGACCTAGCCGTTGGGCGTTTCCGAAAGCGCTGAACGTTGGTACCGAGCCGGTAGGCGAAAGTGCGCAGAGAACCCGTGTCGTCGTTCAAAGTTGGGTTGATGCTTTCCGATATCGAGAAGAGCGAGAGGATGGGGACGGGACTGTTTGTCCAGGATTGCGCGCGCCGCAGATTGGTGCGCTGCATGCGTCGTTGGGACATTGGCGAGCATCCTCAAAGCCTGCCACGGTTGTGATGCCGACCGGGACCGGGAAAACGGAGACAATGCTTGCATTGCTTGTCGCCCAACGGATTCCCCGACTTTTGGTGCTCGTTCCCAGCGACGCCCTTCGAGACCAGATTGGCTCCAAGTTTGTTACGTTGGGGTGGCTCAAGCAGTTCGGGGTCGTTGGCTCCGATGCACAGTGTCCCGTGGTTGGGTTCCTGAAGGCAATGCCCAAGGATGCGGCGGCTCTTCAGGGAATTCTCGAGCGATGTAACGTGGTTGTTGCGACGATGAGCATTGCGGCGAACGGTAGAGCGACTCATAGGGCAGTCATCGCGAGATGGGCGACGCACGTGTTCATAGACGAAGCTCATCATGTTTCTGCAGCAACCTGGACGGCATTCCGCGATGAGTTCGGCGAAAAGCCCGTGCTCCAGTTCACGGCGACGCCGTTCCGCACGGATGGGAAGTTGGTCGACGGAAAGGTAATTTTCAACTACCCACTTCGACGTGCGCAGGCCGAGGGGTACTTCCGGCCTGTAAGCTTCCGGCCCGTTGTTGAGTACAACAATGAGCGGGCGGACGAACGAATCATGGAAGAGGCGGTTTCGGCGCTTAGTGCAGATTTGGCGGCAAACCTCGACCATGTCCTTATGGCCCGGGTACAGTCAATATCGCGGGCCGAAGCGATACATCAAATTTACTGCGACCACGCCCCTCACCTGCACCCGCTGATAGTGCACAGCCGTCAAACCGCGGTCGTCAAGCAGGCGAGTCTACAGGCCCTGCGCTCGCGAGCTTCAAGGGTGATAGTCTGCGTCGACATGCTCGGGGAGGGTTTCGACATGCCGCAGCTCAAGGTTGCCGCCCTTCATGACATGCACAAGAGCTTGGCGATTACGCTGCAATTTACTGGAAGATTCACACGGACGTCTGCCGATGACATCGGCAACGCGACGGTTGTTGCCAACATCGCCGATGTGGAGGTCGGCGAACGCCTGCGCGCACTCTACGCCGAAGACGCGGAATGGAACGAGCTACTTCGCGTTCTAAGCGAAGGGGCTACAGAGGACGAAATTCGGCGCTCGGAATTCCTCGAAGGGTTCCAAGAGTCCGCGCCCCAAATCGCGTTGCAGAACATCTCACCGAAGATGAGCGCTGTGGTTTACCGGACAGGTGCGACGTGGGACCCTGAGCGTATTGAGCGTGCAATTAAGCCTGTACGCATGTATGCGGGTCCCTTCAATAATCCGGCAGAGCACGTTAGCGTATTCGTGACGAAGGACCAGGAACAGGTTCCGTGGGGGGATGTACGGGACTTGAAAAATACGGCGTGGAACGTGTTTGTGTTGCACTGGAACGAAGAGCAAAGACTTCTTTTTATCAACAGCTCTGACAATTCTTCGGTGCATGAGGAACTCGCTCGAGCAGTCTGTGGTCCAGATGCGACTTTAATCAAGGGCGAGCAAATCTTTAAATCGTTGCACGGCGTAACGAGATTTCTCATCATGAACCTCGGTCTGCGCCATCTGATAAGCCGGACGGTCCAATTCTCGATGTACAGCGGCGCAGACGTCGGGAACGCGCTTACCTTAGCGCTGCGCCAGAACCGGTCGAAATCCAACCTGTTCGGCCGTGGCTATGAAGGCGGAGAGCGGGTCACAGTCGGTTGCTCTCAGAAGGGGCGCCTCTGGTCTCATCGTATTGCCTATGACCTTGCAAAATGGGTGCAGTGGTGTCATCAGGTCGGCGCGAAGCTAAATAATCCGGATATTTCAACGGAAGACATTTTTCGGAATGTAGTGATTCCAGAAGTCGTCTCGACGCGACCGGAGGTTGTATTGATAGCCGTCGACTGGAATGAGGAAATGTTGCACCGGAGGGAAGACGCCGTCGAGCTCGACATTGGCGGAATGTCGAGCGCTCTCTGTGATGTTGACCTTCAGCCAGATTCGACCGCCGCGGATGGTCCGTTACGCTTGCGGCTCAGAACGCCGAACGGCGACTCTGTGTACGAAGTCCGGTTTTCGGCTGACGACGTGTCCTATGTACTCGTTGAGGGTACCGCAGCGTATGTTGCGTCGGGACGCAAACGTGAATCGTTGGATGCGTGGTTCCGCGCCGAGCCGCCGACGTTGTACTTCGCTGACGGTTCGACGCTCATTCACAACGAGTTGTTCCGGCTTCCGGCCACTGAGCGCCGAGTTGCGTTCCAACGCGAACATCTTGTCGCATGGGATTGGGCCGGGGTGAACATCCGAAAAGAGTCGCAGGGGGCGACCAAGGACGCAGATTCGATTCAACGACGTGTCGTCGATAGTCTTCTGGCGCTACAAGGTGAGGAACGGCTGGACATCGTCTTCGACGATGACGGCTCTGGCGAGATGGCCGATGTGGTTGCAATGAAAGTTGTCCCTGGAGGGGTCGAGGTGTCCTTCTATCACTGCAAATACTCGCACGGGGACAAAGCTGGAGCACGCGTTGATGACCTTTACGTGGTTTGCGGCCAAGCTCAGCGAAGTGTCTTTTGGAAGGGGGAGCCTGAGCGATTGTTCAAACACTTGCAGTACCGCGAGGTCAGCCGGCAACGCACTGGACGTACGCGATTCGAACGGGGTGACCTGAAAGTGCTCTCCACTGTTGCGCGGTCGCTTCGGTCTAGCCGGCTATCACTCAAGATTTACGTGGTGCAGCCGGGTGTTTTGAACGCAGACGTCAGTCCCGCTCAGCTCGAACTACTTGGGGTCACCGAGCTTTACCTGCGTGAGACTTACGACTGCGCATTCGAGTTTATTGGTAGCTAATGCCTGACCGACAAGGAAGGACTAGGACGAGGACGAGGAGCCCGCGGGCGGCCTGTCGCGCGGCGCCTTTCACGGTACTTCACGCGCCTTCCTTGCCATCGCAAGAACCGTAATCGCGCCTATCTCCAATTGCAAGCCGAGCCTGGCTGCCCGACACTGAACCGCGACTGGCATCGATGTCCTGTTCCTTGCTTTTTGCGAACCCGGTTGGGCGCAATCGGCAGTTTAAACGTAGACCGTTTGACCTGATGTTGGGCAGGCTCGCCCAACGAGTTGCGCACACGCCGATTAATGATGTCTGTGGCGAATCATCAAGCGCTCGCGAAAATCAAATCACGGGGAACAGACGTACCCCCGGCAATCGATGCGAAGCCTGTCGGCCATGCCATCAAAATGACTATTTGGCTAAATTAGTGCGCTATATGGTGCATGACATCAATCAACAATCCCCTCGCCGACAAATATCTCGATTTTCAAGAACTTGCGAAGGTGTTGGGCATCTCACCACGGGTCGTTCTTCTGCGAGCAAAACACCGACCGTGGCTGCTTCCGCCGCGTGCTCAGTTGTACGACCGCCAACTTTGGCGTTGGCGAATTGATGTTGTCGAGGCTTGGCTAGCACGGGCTCAAAGCAACAGCGGTTCTTCCGCAGGCTCGCGGTCAACCACTTGAACGTGTGCGTCACTTTTATCGAGAAAAAGAGCGAGCGCTGAGGAGGCTGCCTACGAATCTGGATGCGATTTTTGCAGTTCTTCGGCGCGGCGAAAGAGGTCAGACAGAGGTACGCCTAGCGCCGACGAAATCAGCACCAGGGTGTCAAAGTTCGCGGGCCGGGAACCGCGCTCAAGCATGCTCACGGCCGTGAAGTGGAGGCCACCGCGCTCAGCGAGTTCTGTCTGCGTCAGTTCGAGCGCTTTTCGTTCAGTGCTCACGACGAGACCAAAGGCCTTCCTCAACTGCATGTAATTTTTTAGGCGATTTCGGGAGTGGACAGTGTCCTGGCGGAAAGTACTTGCGTAAAGAGCGTAAACGTCTAAAATTATGCGTTAACGTCTAATTCAGGTTTTTTTCGCTGATTCTTGAGCACCTGACCGCCTTCGCCGTGTTCGCGGCAACCAGTAACACGCAGGTCTGCGAGCAGGGCAAGTGCGTCACAGTTGCCATGGTCCAGCGGCGACAGAGCCCTTACTTGGAGGTCCGGTTGGAACCAGTAAATCTGCAATACGCACCGGCTACCACGCGAACCATGATGGCACGCGTGGGCGCCTACATCTCGGTTGATATCGACGGCGAGCAGTTCAGGCTCTCGCCGCACGAAATGCCGGGCGAGATTGAGTGGCGTATTGATTTCATCCACTGGCTTGTTGCCAGAACGGCCTGTCAACTCTTGGCTCAGCCGCGAGACGAGAGAATCGCTGCTCTGGTTGCACTCGAGCGGGACCTTATTCGCAAGACTAATCTGCATCCAATTGAGGCGCAGGTAGTCGCCGAAGGCGCACTGCTCACGCTTGGTGATATCGACGAGGAGAAGACGTGGTTGGCGAAGCCTGACGAGCTACAGCTCGATGTTGACGTCAAACGAGAAGGAGATGTCTTGTTGAGTCGGTACAGGTCGCTGATAAGGCAATACGGGAGAAGGAAAGGACCAGAGTCAGCGGGGATGAATCCGGACGCACGGCCAACCGATTGGAACTGGTCTCAATTCTTGGACTGGTAGCCAGATTTAACGACGCAGCAAAGTCGCATCGTAAGCGAAGAAGTTCCATTCAGCGGCACCGTTGCAAGTGCACGCTGCCTACTCGAATGTGAGGTCAGCGCGCAATACGCTCACGCGGGCGTGGCCCCCAATAAACTGCTGCGTAGTCGAGGCATCTTTCACATAATTCGCGTCGCAAATTTAAATGTAGTAGTGCGAATATATATTCTTGCCATGTTCGGCGTCGTTCAAAAATGGAGTGCCACTTGACGTACGAAGACTTTATTCGCGATGCGCGAGTTGCCGAATTGACACCGTCAACTCGCTTGATGGCCGCCTCGCACGCGATTTACTGGTGCTGCGCTTGCACCCATGATGCCACGCTGTGTCTGGCAGACACACGGGACGAGCGCGTCGAAGATGTCATGGAACGGGCACTCGCGAGGTTAGCATTGCTGTCCGCAGAGGACGTTTCGCTTGTCCGCAGCCTGTTCGAGTGGGAGCTGCATACAGCGCCGTTGTGGCCGTTGCCTATGTTGCCTGGCGATGCAATTGCGCTCGCCGAGCGCGTGCGCAAGGTGATTGAGGTCAAGTGACGCTGCACATTACGGTGGTGGGCGCTAAATGCTGACAGGCCCACCCGGAGAATTACCCAACGTACCTCCGCTGCGGCGCGTGGGCGGGCACGTGCTTTACCTGGATTTCGACGGGGTATTGCATCCGCACAACGTGTACGCAAAGCGCGACTCCGGACCTTTTCTTGTTGGCTACCCGGGGCACGAGCTGTTCGAGCACTGTGCGCTGCTCGAAGAGGTGCTGGAACCGTACCCGGAACTGCGCATTGTTTTGTCGACGTCGTGGGTGCGCCACTACCGAAGCGTAAGCCACGTGGCACGCCGACTTACGCACGGCTTGAAGGCACGTGTTGTTGGTGGCACGTTCACGGGCGCATGGATGTTCCGGCGTTTGTGTACTCGCCGCGAGGCATGCAAATCTGGAGCGACGTGCTGCGCCGCAAGCCGAAAGCGTGGCTTGCACTAGATGACGACGATTCGGGGTGGCCTGAGTGGTGCCCGGACAGCCTCGTGCGCACCGACCCAGACCTCGGTATCAGCGAGCCCGCTGTGTTGGCAGAGCTGCAGGCAAAGTTGGTAGCAATGCACAGCACATGACCGTCGAAGCCCGCCTCGTCCACTCCATCAAACGGAGGAAGGGCGTGGTCATCTTGCGCTCAGAGGTCGCCCCACTGGGAAGCGCCGCACAGGTGGGGCGTGTGCTGGCAAAGCTGGTGAGTGACGGAAGGCTTGTGCGTGTCAGCAGGGGGGTGTATGCAAAAACACGTGTCAACAGGTTTACGGGGCAATTGGCGCCAGCAGCGCCGTTTGAAGTCATCGCCGCAGAGACATTTCGAAAGTTGCGCATTGCGGTGCAGCTAGGGCGTCTCACGCGCGAGTACAACGCTGGGGCAACAACGCAGATACCAGTGGACGGCGCTGTGTGCACCGGCCGGCGTCGTATCCGCCGCAAAATACAAGTTGGCAGCAGAGCGGTGAAGTACGACAAATAGGGGGTTACCGTGCTGAAAATGTGTGTTTGCAGGTCAACGCATCGCGACGTGCCTATGCATACAGACTCAACGGGCACAAGGTATGTGCGACTGCGCGAAATACCTGAGCCCGCGCGAACGCTATTTCAGCGCAGCCTGGATGGCTGCACATGCCTGCTGATTGCAGAAGACCCGGAACCACGCGGATGTGCATATTGGCACGACTGGTATGGCTTTCGGGACAGCTTATGAGCATGCTGAAAATCACGATTTACGACGGCGAGTACTCGCGACCTATGGCCTGCCTGGCACGACTGTGCGAAATCGAGGGCAGCGTCACACCCTTTGACCGACCGCCTTTTTCGGTGCTGGAAGAAGCGCTTCGCGTACTGGAAATGTGCGCCGACCGATACAGCATTCAGCCCCTGAGCGGCACCTATTTTACGGTTGCAATTGGCCGCAAGGTCGGCGACGAGGTGACTCCCCTGCTACGCCTCGACGGCTGTACACAAAACGGCTGGGCAAGCGCCAGTGCTGTTGGGCAAGGGCCGAGGTGGGACACGGCTCCCGTGCGCTACGAGCCGGGCGATGACGCCGTAGAAATTGTGCGCAAAATCCTCGCAGGTCAGCTGCAGCGCTAGCGCTCTGTCCGCCCCTCGACGTGCGACAAGGCCTTATCCAGCTCTTCTCGGGTCATTGCGCGTCCCGCGAATGCCTTTTTACGGGCGTCCGGCACATCAGGGGTGGGTCGACGGCCGCGCAGCAGGCGGCCCAACGCAAAACCAACTGCGGCCGCTAACACCAGCACTACCGCCACCGGCGCTGTATCCCGCAGCACTGTCAGCAAAATCGGCTCCATCGCACCTTCTTCGACATGATGACTAGCGTACCCGAAGATTTTCCCCGCGACACACTGCCCGCAGCGGTTTCTGGTGTGCAGCCAAAAATCGGTGTTCGCCTAGTCGATGGTCGATACGTTGCCGGGCAAACCGAGGAGGAGCGCGCCAGACGGTGGGAAATGTGTGAAGACCTCGCGCGGCAGTTGGTAGCAGTTGCTCGCAAAGATGTGGCACGACACCCGGGGCAGACGCGGGACCGAACGCTGGAGCGCGTTCGGGTGTCAGTTGCTCGCAAGGGGTGGGTGTCGCCGGAAGAGCTGGACTGGCTTATGCAGCGAATATCCGCACTTCGATAGGGCCAACGGCCATGGAAAATAGCCGTGAGTGGCTGCAGGAGTTTGCGCGCCGCGCGGAAGGAGCAAGTGGGATTCATGTGTGCAAAGGCGTCTTTCTATCTCTAGCGCAGTTTTGCAGACGAAGGGACATGTAGAGTGCGCGCCGGGTGCAGCCAGAGCGGTGTGGCTGCTTGTTTCAGTTGGGGGCGGTAACAATCGCTACTACGCCTTCCCTTATTGTGGGCTCTTTTCGAAAAGCTCGCGGCTGAGTACGCGGTCCATCGCGACTCTCTCGAGCGCACCGGTGTGTTTCTGAAGCTTGCGAACGAAGTTGCTCACACTTTTAGGTGCCTCGACATATATCGGTGTTCGCACTGGCAGCGGATAGCCCTTGTTCGAAAGTGGTTCGAGTACCTCATCGAGCTGGCTGTGCACGATAAGGCAATGGTCCTTCTCCCGTTTTCCGAGCAATGGCTTCGGCGCAAGTTCGTCACGGTAGACAAAGACGATATCGACCTCGGGAAGCAGCGTAGGTATGCCATCGCCCCACACGACAGAAGACTTCGCTTCCCCCTCAATATTGAGCATCATGATTTTGGGCACAAAAACTGACTGCCCGAGCGCTGCCTGCATTGTTGGGACTTCATAATTCCAGCGCCACGCCGCCTCGATGACGGCTTCCGACATTGTCAGGAAATTGTTGGTCCTGCTATGCGACTCGATAATGCTTTCGTACGCGACCTCATTTCCGCAGTTCCAGCCACGTAGGAATCCTTCTGCCGAGTAAGGCCCCGCTGCCATCCCTTGAACCTGTGGGTCTTCAATTTCCGGATTGAATCGGTTGACAAACAGCGACACCTCGGGCTCGGCTTCGAGTCCAAAGATGTGTGGGCGGAAATAGTTCAAGTTGAACGCGATGCGCCGCTGCGCTCCGGCACTTTGCCCATTGGTTGGCTCCGCATCATCAAATGCGAAGGAAAAGTAGACCCCCGTGTTCGTATTTTCGTATGTGGCGTTGCCGTCGACCCTGTAGTGGCTACGCTGTCGAAAGTACGCCGCGACGTCATCCTTGGTGATGTCAGCAGGCAGGGTAAAGAAAAGGTCGTAGCTCATTGATTTCGGACCCGCGGTTCTCGACTATTGGATTATGGCTGATGACTTCGCTGCAGCGTAGCTGTAGTGCGTCGTGACAGACAGCGCTGCGTTTGACAACTACTCGATAGTCTAAAGCTTTGTTGACATATGCCGTTAATCCGTACGGCCCGCTTTAATCGCTGACCGGCGCAATAAAAAATTGAGGCTCCGAGGACATCAATGGCGACAATCAATGCGTACATTCCGACCGTTACTCCGCTGCTGTTCGAAACTGAAGAAGGAAGGCGCACTGCAGGAGCGTGCCTACAATTCGGTGGCTGGAATCACGAGGACAAGACGCTGACGCCAATCCACGTCGAAGCCTTGCTGGCAATGCCTCACAATCCCGCACTCTACTGGGTGATGGATAGCCTGGCGGCCGCTGCGGAGGCGGGACGATTGGATGCTGACCGGTATGTGGAACAACTCTTCGCAGGCCGCAGCGACGCGCGCGCGTTTCGGCTAGTGCTGCGTGACGCAGGAGCGGACCATTGGCTCGGCGACCGGCACCATAATGCGTTGCGCAAGCTCGGCTGCGCGAGCATGGATGCGAGCACCTACCCGGTGCTTGCTTCCTTCTTCGACCCGGAAGTGTAACGACCCGGGGCCTCCTAACCGCTGTCGGCCATAGCACCATGGAGTTCGTCGCACTTTGGCTGATAGTCGTCTCTATCAACTGGGTGGCCTTTGAGGCTCGAAAGCGACGCCGGGCGAATCTCGATGCGACGCGCAGCATGTGGGCATCTGAGGAGGTGGTTCTGGAGGTCTATGTGAAAAAGGCGTCACTGCCTCTGCTCACATGCTTGGCGGCTGCCCTTTTCGTCGCTGCGAGCGCGTTGGTCTGTTTGCTTGCGGTCCACTGGCCCGTTCATCCTGTACTCGCAACGGCTGCGTTCGTCCCTTTTGCTTCGGGGGCCGCTATGGGCGCCCTGGTGGCTGGTCGCAATCTGCGTCGCATTGTGCGATTTGGCAGCGACCTTCCATGGGCTCGACCTGCACTGCGCCTAGGCGACGATTGTGTGGCGTACTTCGACCTCGCTACGGTGCCATGGAACGACGTTGTTGACACTAGGGACTTGGAGGTGTCGATGGGCAGAGGCGGACGGCGTGCTCATGTTCTGCTGTTCGTGTGCGGGAGCACGGCCGACTACGCGTACGGCGGAACGTTGAACCGGCTTGAGGCCAAATCGGATGCGAGTATGCTCACGCTTGCCGCTCAGACCGAATGGCCCCCTGCCCGAAAGGCGACTTCGTTCTTCCTGAAGTCGATTACCTAAACGGCGTATTTGCGCCGCGTCTGAAAGTCTGGATTGAGCGCGTTCGCAAGTCCGCGGACGCGCTAGGTTCTCGAAACTACTCCGAGCATGGTCACCGCCCGTTGGCTGCCACTCGATTACCGGACCGTCTTTGATACACCGGGCCGGTGGCGATACATCCCACAGTGGAAGGTAAATTGAATGAATCGCCTGATGGCTTCCATCGCAGCAATCGGGCTTGCGCTCTCAGTCGTCGTGCATGGCGCCTCGCTGTTAGGCGTCGACGTCATGAGTCGTGTCCCATACGTGTGGGGCCTGCATGTCGGCATATTCATCGTGTTCGCTCCTGCCGTCATGTTGGCGCGCAGGCGATTTGGAGCTAGGCCAGCGCTGGCTGACCTGCGCCGGGCGTTTCCTGACTGGGTCCAGGCTTTGGTCGCTGTGTTCTTCGCTTATGCACTCTTCAACTTCTATGTTTGCCTCGTTAGCATGGACGGAAACCCAGCCATCAAAGCGGGGCAATACGTACTTGAAAACCACGGCAGAATCGTTCGAAGTCTAAGCGCGGCCGAATACACCTCACTTCGGGCTCGAGTAGCTCGTGGATTCTCTGGGCATTGGATGCTCTTCTACTTTGCTGCCGTCGCCTACTTTGCTTTTTGCAGGGATAGAGGCGGGTTCCACGGGCCGACGGACGAGAACGTCATTTCAGCGGGTTCATCCAACAAACAAACGGACTGATGCTATGTATGTTGAACGCGAAAACGACGTTGAGCGCCTGCTTCGATTGGCGGCAACCGAGCCCGCCTATCGGCCGGAATTTGCTCGCACACTATTGCAAGCCGAGGTATTTATCCTAGGCTATCCCGAGGGCGAGCTAGTGCAAGGAACGCTACGTACTGGTGCCAACGTAGCGGTAAAAAGCTGGTGTCGACCGGACGGAAGCCCTGTGATTCCCTTCTTTACTTCGGAGAAAGCGATGCGCCTCGCCATTAGGGAGGAGGAGAAGTACCTGCGGCTACCGGCTCGCAGCCTTTTCGAAATCACGCGCGGAGCCGCGCTGGTCCTCAACCCACAATTGGACTATGGCAAGGAGTTCATTCCGGCTGAGGTCGAAGCGCTGCTGAGTACCGGTGTCAGCAACCCGGGCACGACGCGCATCGTTCGGCAGGAGACGAAAGTACTCATCGGGAAACCTCGTGTATGGCCGGAGGACATGGCGCAATCGGTGACGAAGCTATTGGCTGGCCGACGTGAGGTAAAGGCTGCGTATCTCGCGCTCATGCATGACGCATCTATCGACGAGCAGCCACATCTCTTGTTTGCAATCGAGCTTGAGGGCGAGGATTTACAGGTGTTGCGCGATGTCGGTGCTGTCGCTGACGAGTACGTGAAGAGCTACGGCCCGACTGACGTCATGCGAATCGCTCCCGGGGATAGCGGGCTCGCTGGCCACTTCTACCAAAACGATAAGCCGTTCTATGAACGGACGCTCGCGACTAAGTTGAAGCGCGTATTCGGTTTCGGCCGACGATAGGGGCATGGTCACCCGGGTGCATTATGCATTCTCGTCGGATTTAAGAATTCTCAAGCTCGATGAGAAATCTTGAGAAGCGGGCCGCCAGTACAGGTTAAACGGGTGCCTGGATAGCGGCCGACAAAGGCGCAGCCGGTCATCAAGTGGTTTGCTTCCGCGAACAGACTATCGAGCGAAAGCGTAGACCTGTTCAGCGAACAGGAGGGCTGCAACCAGAATCATTGCTGCACCGGAGAGCTGACCCACCATGCGTGCCGCTTTGGGTCGAGTGCTCAGGACGGCCTTCGAGCCCAAGCCGACTACGGAGTAGACCGTGCCGACGTTGACCATGTGCACAAGTCCCAGAGCCACAATCTGGCCGGAGGCTGACCATCCGGCTTGAGGTCTGACGAACTGAGGCAATTGGGCGACGAACAGTAACAGAGCCTTCGGATTCAGGCCGCTGATTGCAAAACCGCGCATTGACCAGTCCCACCGGCTCTGCTGCACTTCATTCTGACTGGCGGTGAGTTCGGGCGGATGCATCAACGTCCGGACGCCCAGCCAGAGCAGATACGCGCCACCGACAACGGTCAGAACGGACGGAACCCTCGTGACCAGTTTTCCGATGCCCGGTGCTACAACTATCGTGATTGCAAGATATAGGCTGAAAATCTCGTCGGACCGAATGCACGCAATCTTTGCTTCCATAGAAATCCGCTTGTCGGCTGGGAGAAGGTTCAAGAGCATTTTGCTCCGGCAGGGGGCGTTGAAGGTCGCGTTGCACCAACATGACGCCGGCATTGAGCCGCGAGTTCTGTTGGGTCGCTGCTGGCAGAACACGACGCACCGCGCATAATTCGCCTTGGCGCGCTTTTTCGTTCCTGCGTGATGAGTTGTCGGGAGGGAGATGCCCCCTGACCACCAGCCTTGACCCCGATGTTGTTTTGGTGGGGAAATTCTGATATCAATAATGCAGTTTGCTTGTGCCTCGTGCTGAGTGGTCCGGCCACCGGAACCGCAAATTCGCACGGAGCGCCCGGCGTGCAGCAATGTATCGCCGGTCGGGTCAGCCATAGCATCGGCGCGCCCGCAGGAAACAGCCCAAGCCCTGTAGTCCGCCGTAGCACCGTAGCTTCAGCCGTTTTGAGGTCGCATTGGACGGTCGGTAGACTTTATTTTCAGGCTTGGGCGGCCTTGACGCTTCGCGGCGCTTGTCAGCCTGGGCAAAAACCCCAGAATGGGAGGTGAAAGTGGCGTTTCAGGTCGAAAGCAAAAACGTGCCAGTGGTGGGCGCTTCGGCGTCAACCTCTCGGCTTGCGCTTTGTTCTTGTGCCTCGTGCTGAGTGGTCCGGCCACCGGAACCGCAAATTCGCACGGAGCGCCCGGCGTGCAGCAATGTATCGCCGGTCGGGTCAGCCATAGCATCGGCGCGCCCGCAGGAAACTGACTCTCCGGGCTAGGAGACTGTCGGATTTTCGGGATAGGCGGTCATCCGGCGGACGGAGCCGGGCGTTAATGAAT
>NZ_JBHSMP010000029.1:0-86700 GCF_042655705.1 Paraburkholderia denitrificans
TCGTCGAACGGGTGCACGAAGGTCAGGCCGCGCTCGGCCTGCAGGCGCACGGCGTGGGCGTAGGCGTCGCTGTAGGATTCGCCGGCCTGCACGACCTCGACGGTCGGGCCGCCGTGGGCGCGCACGGCATCGACTTTCACCTGGGGCGTGGTCACCGGCACGCAGATCACGGCCTTCACGCCGAGTCTGGCAGCCGACAGCGCCACACCCTGCGCATGATTGCCCGCCGAAGCGGTGATCACGCCGCGCTCGCGCTGCGCGGGCGTGAGATGCGCCATCTTGTTGTAGGCGCCGCGCAGCTTGAAGGAGAACACCGGCTGGTTGTCCTCGCGCTTCAGGAACACGCGGTTGGAGAGGCGCGCCGAGAGGTTCGGCGCGCGCTCCAGCTCGGTCTCGCGGGCCACGTCGTAGACGCGGGCGGTGAGGATTTTTCGAAGGTAATCGTTCTGCGCGGTAGTGGGGACTTCGACTGCGACACGGCTCGGGTTGGCCGACATGGGTTGCTCCTGTGCTGACGTACGTTAAGCCAGGAGGCGGTAACAAAAAACCCGCCTCTTGGGGCGGGTTGTTGTTACTGCTATCAGATACGCACTAACCCACCATTCGAGGAATGGTGCGAATAATCAGCGCGATGGGAAATTGGCGGCGGTTCATGGCGGTAAGCATCGCCTGGGCACCGGTTGTTTGTCAATCCTGTCGGTCAAATGCGGTTTGTACACAAAACGCCATTTACGTAATGTTCAGTACATTTTCACGTAGATTGTATGTGATACCGGTGGAGAGCCGCAGCCTTGCCCCCAAAACCCGTTTTTGTCTGATCGGCGCAGGGTCAAATCGTGAAACATTCTATGAAATCCGTCGTATCGCGTTGATTTTTAAATCATATCGCGCGTGATACGATCGCTCCCTCTTGTTTCACGGATTCGACCCTGCGGCCGGTTTGCACGTAAAACTACACACTTTCGGGCGTATCCATCTCCGACGCCCATTGTTCGATCACGGTTTTGACACGTTCAACGAGCCGTTGCTGATCCGCGGGTGCGATGCCTTTGAGACTGAGCTCGGCTCGTCCGTCGCCGAAGAGTTTGAGTTCGCCGAGCGCGACGCCATCGGGACGATTGAACTGCACACGCGACTGGTAGTGTGTCCGGCGCGGGCCGATCCGTCGCGCACCTGCTTCAGCGGACGCGGCAGCTTCGAGCTTGCGAACGCTCGCCTTCCCTTCTACGACCTGCTGGAGCCAATGCTCAGCGACGGTCGCGCCAGCGCGATCGAAAATCAGCTTGATGTTGTAGGCATGCCCAAGCCCGACATCCTTCTTGTTCTGCGCCATCCGCTGCAGCAGAAACGACGGAAGCGACGTGAGCGAGATGACCTTGCTGATGTGCTTCGGATCCTCTCCAACGGCCACACCCAACTCGACCTGGTCGACGTAGATTCGATCGTCCAGCAGCTTTTTCCAGGCGAGCGCATCGTCGAAAACCGTCTGTTCCTCGCGCTCCTTATTCGCGTGGTACGCACGCAAGTACAGGTTCTGGTTATCGAGGCCATCGCGAATATCAGCGTCGATTGTCTTGTCGCCGCGCGAGCGAGCGGCACGGATGCGTCGCTCGCCGTCCACGATGACGTACTTGCCCGGGAATTCGTGCAGGCGCGTCACCAGAATCGGTGTGATCTGACCTTGCGTCTCAAAGCTGCCGGCCAGCTCGTCGATCGTTTCCGCGCTGTAAAACGAGCGCGGATTGTACGGATTCGAGACAACATCCTCGACCAGAATCTTGCTGACAGAATACGATCCGGGTGTCGATGCGTCCTCCACCGGCTGACTGGTGGCTCCAGCGTCGCGTTGGGCGATGCTGACGACATCGGCTTCGGCAAGACGCTCTCCGGCAGAGACTCGTTCTACGGCCATGCCCGCCCGGACCTTGCTGGTGAAGTTGAGCTTAGCGGCCATCGACGGTCTCCTCCTCTTCCTGAACGAGCGCAATGATCTCGTTGTAGACCGCGTTGATTTCGTCTTTCGCGATCTTCGTCCCACGTACGCCACGAACGTCGAAAACGGTGCGACCCAGCGCGGCGGTCTGCCGATAAAGCTCCCGCTGCTTGATCGTGGACGTGAATACGCGCACGTTACTCTCAGCCAGTAGCGCACTCATTTGCGTGTGCAGCAGCGTTTTCGAATTCGACTTATTCAGCAAAATGGCGAACTTCCCAGCCGGATTTGCGATACGCGTCCGTTCGACCAATTCCATCATCCCTTCGCTACTCCAGATATCGATAGGCGAGGCATCGGTTGGGATGATCGTGGCATCGGCCACGGCGAGTACGCGCGCAGTCGTGAGGTCGTTGATGTTGGGGGGGCAGTCTACGATCACGACGTCGTAATCGTCGGCGAGTGCGGCAACTTCGGGGCCAATCATCTTTTCCAGCTTGTGGATGCTGCCGACCCGGAAGGGAAGCGGTGTATCGGGACCAGCGGCGGCGCACCAACTCATGCACGATTGCTGGCCGTCGGCATCCGCAACGTAGACCTTGTACCCTTCGGACTGAAACGCCCCAGCCAGATTCATGGTGGTGGTGGTTTTACCCACACCACCCTTTTGGTTCGCTACTGCTATGACCAGTCCCATTCGGTTCTCCATGCAATGTTCAATCCGCTGGCGATCGTCCTCACGCACTCTCCACGTGGAGACTTCGCACGCCAAGTGGGAGTCTAACGGGACGTTAAAGTAAATTCTAGGTTTTCCGCCCAATCCGTTGCCGAGTCACAACCGTTTGGCCGAAAGGATAGGTGGCGGGAGGTGAATCGTTAGCTAAAAGCGAAGGAGTAGCGCGTATCAGGGAGACGCCCGCGGTCATTGTCGGATCTCCACGTGGAGATTGCGTGTCCTGCGGTGCCACTTCTTCTGCTAATAGGTGTGACCGGTGGTGATTGGCGTTTCAGCCAGTCTGATTCAGATGTATGTCGTTGAATCTACGGTGTAGGCTTTACGTGAGCTAGGTGCATGCTTGTCGATGCAAATCCGACCGCGATTAGATTCAAAACACGGTTGTTGGCGCGGCGGAGCCGCCAAGTATTGACCCGTGGCTAGGCATCGCTCTCTCCACGTGGAGATTCATTCAACACAACCTTCAAGGTCCGTGACTGCGTGGCTCCGTGAATCCCAAACCAGCCAGCGTATGAAATTGCCCAACCAAACCGCCAAGCATCACACCATCGGTTATCTGCTCAGTTATCTATTCCATTAGCGTATCGTCATGCCGATGCGCGAACCATCATCGTGAGATCTCCACGTGGAGATTTCTTGCATCCGGGCAATACTGAAGGCATGAACCCAGCCATATCTGATATGACCGGGCTCATGTTAAAGAAGGGGAAGTGAGTCTGAACGAGCGTTCAAACGAGAAGAGCAGGCAGCGTATATTTATCTGCTGCTATTTATTCGGAATATTTCGTAAATCCTGCTACTGTACGCGGCCAAATGACAACGCTGGGCAATGCAGCGGCAGAGCCGTAGCCTGCTACCTCACTCGGCGCGGGTTTTCAACGCAAGCTCAACATCAACGGTAGCCTGGCCATCCACAGCGCCCGCACCCTGCTGACCGCTCAACAGGAATTCAAGCAGATCCGCGGCGGTCGGTTGACCCCAGGTATCGAGGACGACCCAGCGGAAGAAATTCGTCGATGCCATCTTGCTTGGCACCTTCGCCGTCGAAACCTTGAGCTTGTCCATCCCGACGGTCTCGTTATAGCGCTTGATCAGTGCGGTCTGATCGTCGTACTCAAGTTCGTTGAAGTACGAGCGCGCCTCGGCGATCTTGGCCGCGATGTAGCGATCCTTGACCTGATCCTGACTTTCACGCGCCTTGGCCGACTCGGCCGCAGTACCTGCCGCCGCGTTGGCGCCTGGCAACTGGTAACCCTGCATGAGCGCCTTGCGGAAATAGGCTGCTACGTTCGCAAGCGGTGCGGCGTTTTTCTGCGCGACGCGCGCCGCGGTGTAGGCGACCGCCGTCCGGATCTTCTCCTCGCCGTACTGTTTCAGCAAACGCTTCGCCTCGGACACCGGAATGCTGAATTTCGACATTTCGCCGATCAGCACCGTCTCGTTCGCCCGCAATTCCTGCGACGGGTCCGTCTCGGGCTTGCGGGTTACGCGAAACTGAAGTGCGACGACGGAACGTCCAACCTTGTGCTCGATGAGATCGAAGATGTGATCCGAAATTTCGTTCACTTCCTTGATGCAGGGAACAAGCACACGGCTCTTGAACTGCTTGTACAGTTTGTACGATTGCGCCGAAGTATCCTGGCCGAGGATCAGATCCCTGAGTGTCGCCAACGGAAAGCGAGCCGTCATGCCGACTGCCTCATAACGTACGACGTTTTCCCACAGCGCGAGCGAATGCGCCTTCCTGAACTGGCGTGTGATCCGCATATCGATCATCGCGTAGATTTCGGGGTTCAGCAGCTCGCCGCGAATCTGTTCGGAAAACGTATAGCGGAGTACCGAGCGCTCGAGTTCGGCACCGGCGAGCAGACCGGAGGCCTTCCAGATGCTGCGCTTATCCTGCGTAAGGTAGTCCCAGTTGACGACCGTGCTGATCAACGAGTTGATCGTCTCCTTGACGTACTCCGTGTTGTTGCTGTTCAGATCGACGTCCTGCGAGAGGGCGGAGATCGTGATCTCGAATGACGAGCGGCCCGTCTCGAGCGAATCCTGGCGAATCGCGTTTTTGATCAGCGAGCTGAACATCTTGCGCTGCTGGAGGCTGATGGACCCGGATTTTGGCGCAATATGAATCGCCGGGACGGCCTTGCGAAACAGATCAGGCGGCTGGCCTTGCTGAAATACGAGTGCGCCTTGCTTGTCGGCATCGCCGGCATCGGCCTTTTTTCTTGCCATGTGATCCACGTTTGAAGGGAACCTGATCGGTTGGTAACTGTATACCAAGCGCCCTGGTGACTCAAGGTCGCAATCAAGGCCGTGCCGCCGTACGACATTTCCGTGTCTGGCTGGTTGACAGGCGCGTCACAACCGCATGTGCGGAGCTGAAACCCGCCAGAGCGGCAACCGGAACGGCCAATGGACGCTCCCATAAATGGGAACTTTTATGGGTCGTGCGCGCTGCAAAACTCCCATAACCGGTAACCAACTCAGCGAGAGTGAGTGCGTACTCTCATATATTTCGCCACGAAGGTACCTGGATATGGGAGTTTTGGTGCAGTGGACTTATCCACAAGGACCCACTGCATACCTTGAGAGATATTCCCCATCAATGGTTACCTGGCCGTTGCCCCATAACTGGGTACCCAACTGGACAGGCGGAGTGCGTGAATCGGCTACCAGCACCGCTATATGCTCCCATATCTGGTCACCATAAATCGCACCCATAACCGGTTACCCTTGAGCGTTTGCCGCTGGAGCATCCAACCTGGACAAGGGCACCACAAAAATCCACCCTGGGGACCCATGCAGGCAGCTCCCATATCGTTCCCATATTCGGCTACCTGGCGAACTTCCCATAACAGGCGACCTGACGTATGGCCCGGCCCTCCGGAAATAGCCCCTCGATGTGCTCAACGTCCCATGGAAGGCGACCTTTCACGCTTCCCATAGCCAGCAACCTAAGCGTGTCACGAGCATCTGGACCATAGCGCGGCACCATTTCCCCATATCCACAGCCCCAAAAACCCATCCGCGGATACCGAATTCCCATATCCACAACCCAAACGTCCCATACCAGGTACCCGAAATCCCATAACGGGCGACCAAATCGCCCGGAAAGCCTTGCCACGTAAGGCTTTGCGCCGCCTAAAGGTTTACTAAAGTTGTTAAAGCGTTAAAGGTAAACACTAAAACCCGTGTCCGATGAGAAAGACGTTTCCCAAAACCGGGACCCTGTCGCCAGGTAAGTGGTCACCAACCTCAGTAACTCCCATCCATGGGTACCTTGGCGTCCGCACGCCGTTCGGTAACCCTGACGATCATCTCAATCGAGTACCAGTTCTTCATAATTTACATTTTAAATGTCGTACAAGCCGATGAATTTAAAACAAAACCCGTCTATCGGGTTCCATCTATGGGAGCACGGAGGGCTTCAAGGTATCGTGTTATGGGAATCGCATTCGGTACACGAGCTGTCTACGGCATCCTTTGCCGGAAAGAATCGAAGAAGAACGCAAGATTGCCGACTCGTCGGCATGTCGGCACGTAGCTCCCGACGAGCCCGGGATGGGCCTCGCCCCGTTTAAGGTAACGACTTCCCATATCCGGTTACCGACGTCAGGTCACCGACCATGGGAGGAAGTTTGCGCAAATGACGCATTTACGCATCTGGGCTTCAAGGTCCACTGCGGCAAGACATCCGGTAACCCGGCGCCGTCGGCATAAGGACCTTAATCGCGTGCCGCAGCCGTACGGGATGTGACCTATCGCCCCGTTGAGGTGCGCGGCTCCGAGGTATTTGCGCGGGGAAAATCGCCTTGCACGCGATCCGGTCGCCTTCGTCGCCGTAGCGCGTGTCAGTGCTCAGTCCTCTCTCGCATGACACACGGCTTCGACGCGATTACCTGCCGGATCGAACAGAAAGGCCGCGTAGTAGCTCGCGTGGTAATGCGGGCGCAGGCCAGGTTCGCCGTCAGAGCGTCCGCCGTTCGTGAGACCTGCCGCAAAGAATGCATCGACCTGCTTGCGCATTTGCGCCTTGAAACACCAATGTCGCTTGTTTGCACCGATATCGCTCGTGTCGAGATAGACGGCGAGTCAGGTGGACGCTGTGTCGTCCCGCGAACAGCGATCGCCATAGCCAAGCGCATGGGCACGGTCGTAGACCTTCGATGCGCCGAGCGCCGCCATGATCGCGTCGTAGAATGGCCGCGCGGCGTCAAGGTCGGGTACACCGATTGATACGTGATCGAGAAGTTGCATGCGTTCGCCATCGTGGGGTGTCGAACCGGCTTCATTCTGGCTGGCCCCGTCATCGCGCTATTCGCACAGAGGGGAGGGGACCAGATGATTTCGCACGTCGTTATCGGGATCAACGATTTCGATCAGGCTTTCGCATTCTATTCGGCCATCATGGACGGGCTCGGGCATACGCTGAAGTTCTGCGAGTGCGATACGCCGTGGTCAGGTGGGTGGGCGGGCTGGATGGCGCCGGGGACGCCGCGTCCGCTCTTCATCGTCGGCACGCCATACGACGGCAACCCTGCACAGCAAGGCAACGGCCAGATGGTCGCGCTGCTTGCACCCGATAGAAACCGCGTCGACGCCGTCTATGCCATCGCGCTCGCCCATGGCGGGACATGCGAAGGCGCCCCAGGCCTGCGGCCTCACTATCACCCTCACTACTACGGCGCCTACTTTCACGATCCCGAAGGGAACAAGATCGGTATTTGCTGCCACGACGCGGTGGCGCAATAGCGGCCTGCATGCCACCTGAGCAAGCGCATGCGCCAGCAGGGTTCCTTCGAGAAGCTATTGCACCGCTTCAAGCCGCAAGTCGGCTAATCGTTGCACTAACAACAGCCCTGAATGAAGAAGCGGCGCGACCGAAGTCGCGCCGCTCTTTTTTTTGTCGATGCGGACAGCGCGTCAGAACCAGGCGTCTTGCGCGTCGAGCGTCGTGCGATCGAGCGAGGCGAGCAGATCGAACTGCGCGCCCGTTTTCGGCAGTTCCCACGCGAAGAAATACTGCGCGGCGGCCAGCTTGCCGCGATAGAAATCTGCCTCGTGCGTGATGGCCTGCGACAGCGCCGCACGCGCCACGAGCGCCTGTTCCAGCCAGATCCACGCCATGACGACGTGGCCAAACGCTTCGAGATAGACGGAAGCATTCGCGAGCGTCACCGCCGGATCGAGTGCCGACCACAGCTTCTGCGTGACGTCGACGAGGCGGTGGAGCGCCGCATCGAGCGCGCGTGCGTGGTTGCCGAGCGTCGTGTCACCGCTGTTGCGCGCGCGCTCGAGCGTCGCACCCACGCGTTCGCCGAAAAGCTTCAGCGCCGCGCCGTTTTCGATGACGACCTTGCGGCCCAGCAGGTCGAGCCCCTGGATACCGTGCGTGCCCTCGTGGATCGGATTGAGGCGGTTGTCGCGGTAGAACTGCTCGACGTTGTATTCGCGCGTATAGCCGTAGCCGCCGTGGACCTGAATGGCGAGGTCGTTGGCGGCGAGGCACCACTGGGACGGCCAGCTCTTCGCGATTGGCGTGAGCAGGTCGAGCAGCAGCGTGAGGCGTGCGCGCGCGGCGTTGTCTTCGATCGCATCGGCTTCGTCGATGAGCGCCGCGCAATAGAGATTGAGCGCGAGCGCGCCTTCCACGTAGCTCTTCTGCGCGAGCAGCATGCGGCGCACGTCGGCGTGTTCGATGAGCCTCACCTGCGGTGACGCCGGATCCTTGCCCGCTGCGCCCACCGGACGACCCTGCGGCCGGTTGCGCGCATAGTCGAGCGCATGCAGATAACCCGTATAGCCGAGCATGGTCGCGCCGAGGCCCACGCCGATGCGCGCCGCGTTCATCATATGGAACATGTACGCCAGCCCGCGATGCGGCTCGCCCACCAGATAGCCGATCGCGCCTGCGCGGCCGCGCGGCGCGTATTGCGTGCCCTCGCCGAAGTTCAGCAGACAGTTCGTCGTGCCGCGGTAACCCATCTTGTGATTGAGGCCTGCAAGCACGACGTCGTTGTGCTCGCCGGGCGAGCCATCCTCGTTGACGAGGTACTTCGGCACGATAAAGAGCGAGATGCCCTTCACGCCTGGAATGAGCTTGCCGTCGGGGCCGGGGATCTTGGCGAGCACGAGGTGCACGATGTTGTCGGCGAGTTCGTGTTCGCCGCCCGAAATCCACATCTTGTTGCCGCGTAGACGATACTGCGCGCCGAGCGCCGATTCGCCCTCGTAGTCGGCGCGCGTGGCGATATCGGAAAGCGAGGAGCCCGCTTGCGGCTCGGACAGGCACATCGTGCCGTAGAAGCGGCCCGCGAGTTCGGGGCGCACGAACGTGTCGATCTGCTGCTTGCTGCCGTGCGCGAGCAGCAGGTTCGCGTTGCCGATCGTGAGGAACGGGTACGCGCTCGTGCCCACGTTGGCGCCCTTGAACCACGCGAAGCCCGCCTTTTCGACGACGAGCGGCAGCTGCATCCCGCCATATTCGTAATCCTGGCCCGCGGCCATCAGGCCCGCTTCGCTGAACGCCTTCAGCGCCGCTTTCACCTCGGGGATGATCGTGACCGTCTTGCCGTCGAAGTGCGGCTCGTTCCGGTCGTTCTTCTTGTTGTGCGGCGCGAACAGATCGGTGGCGATTTTCTCGCAGGTGTCGAGCGCGGCGTCGAAGGTCTCGCGCGAGTGATCGGCGTAGCGCGGGATGCGGATGAGGCGCTCGACATCGAGCCATTCGTAAAGCAGGAAGTTCAGGTCACGGCGGGAAAGGATCAGCGACATGGCGGCACGCTCGCGGTGGAAGAGATCGATTTCCACGAGCCTACACAAAATAGAACGAGCGTGCTATTGGAGAATGCTCCCGCCTGTGGGGCACACGCTGATTTCGGCCATCCCCGACGAACGAGGCGACATGACCGGCGCTCGCTCGGACTTCGGTCGTCATTCATCGGTATCTTTCAGTTGGCTCAGTTATTCCTTTTTGCATATATGCATATGAATGAAAGTGATGAAAGACCGCCAAATCTGATTTGCGTCAAGTCCGGCGGCTATCTGGCGCTATGTAGGAAAGTTACTATGAGTAGGGCTAACCCTAAGCTCCACGGCCCATCTGTGAACAAACAATAGAGTTCGACACGAGACAATATAGTTGGACACAAGACAATAAAGATCGACACAAACGGCGTACCTGCCGGTATCCTCCTGCCTCTCATTCATCGGGGCATGCATGCGGGCACGACGTTTCAGAACACAACAGGACATCGAGCGGTATGTAGCCCAAGGCTATGGGCAAGGCGTCGGCGCGGACTACAATCCGTGGCTTCGTGTACAAGACGTTCCCTCACGTGGTCGTTCGCGAAAAGTCCATGGACTCAAGACAGGGCGCATCCATCATGTGCTCTCCGATCTCGAGTATCGCTACCTTGTCGCGCTTGAATTTTCGGAGCGCGTCGTCGATATCCGTGAGCAGTTCCCTCTTCTTCCTATCGCGCCAGTCCGGGAAATCGCCCGGCAGCGAGGCATCCGCTATCCACTTTATGCGGGGACAACGGTCCCTTTCGTGATGACGACCGATTTCGTCGTCACCGTAAGATCAGATGACGGTTCAGTTCGCGAATTCGCGCGGACGGTTAAATATGCCGACGAACTGGCGCCCAGTAACAGGCTTTCTCGCACACTCGAAAAGCTCGAACTCGAAAAAGCTCTTTGGGCACAGCGTGACGTGGACTGGAAGCTCGTCACTGAGGCGAGCATGAGCGCCACGATGGCAAGCAATCTCATCTGGCTTCGCGGTTGTGCGGAAATCGCACAGGAATTGCAAGACAGCAGCCTGCAGACCAATTTTGTCGAGGGTATTGCCGACGCTGGCACTCACGACAGGACGCTTTCGTCGCTGCTTCGCATGGTGAGTTACCGGCTACGCATGCGTTACCCGGACGCTGTCAGGCTGTTCAGGCATCTGGTCTGGCACAAGGTAATTCTCGTTGATCTCGAAACGCCGATGAAAGTGACATCGCAGGCGCCGAGGATACAGGTGGCTCCGAACGGTCCCGTTCGTTATAAGCGGGCAGCCTGACATGATCGAAACTACGACACTGCTCAACACGGTCATCGAGGCTCTGTCCGAGGGACTGCCGTTCGACGGCCTGGCGCGCATTCTCTGGATAGGTGGTCCTGCTGCACCGGCCACGCTGATTTCGATTTTGCCTACGCCCCGCAGGCCGTGGATCGTCGAAGCAGAGGAGGTTCTCGCGTGGCTTGAGCGGGGCGACGTGCGACGCGCCAAGCTCAGGTTACCCGGGTACATGCTTAGGGTTGAAGAGGATGTCTCACAGTCTGACCGGGAATCACGTGATCGCAACTGGAAACGTATTGCCGGCCTGGTCGAGACAGGCGTACCGGGAGAAATATTCGCTGAAGGTGCGATGGGCGCGCTCGTCGCAAGACATGCCGCAGCGACGAAAACACAGCGCAAGACCCTTTATCGATTGCTCTACCGGTATTGGATGTTTGGCCAGATCCGCAACGCGTTGCTACCGAACTACGAGAACGCGGGTGGGCCCGGCAAGGATCGCGTATTTGCCCCTGGCAAGCGCCCGGGCCGTCCGCCTGTGCATGCTGCGCCGGTCGGTGAGCGTTGCGGAAAGGTCCTTGGTGAGGACGACAAGGGCTTTATACGGGTCGGGTACTCCCTCTACAGGAACAACGAAGTCGGGTCGATCGCGGATGCCTATCACCGAACCCTGCGACGATTTTACGTACTGGAGCATGTTGTGCCGGGCGCGTCAGCAGACGACCTCACGCTCAAACCCCTCGACCAGTTGCCCAGCCAACGGCAGTTCAGCTACTGGGGGAAAAAGGCGTTCGATGACCTGCTGGTCCATCGCTCACGCGTGGGCGAGCGTCGGTGGCAGAAAGATCATCGCGGATTGACGGGGCGGGCAGCCGACGGCGTCTACGGGCCGGGGCATCGCTTCGAAATCGACGCGACAATCGCCGACATCTATCTGGTGAGCAGATACAACCGCAACTGGGTTATTGGCCGCCCCGTGGTCTACGTTGTGATCGACGTTTTCTCGACCATGATCGTAGGAATTTTTGTCGGGCTGGAAGGCCCTAGCTGGAACGGAGCGCGGCACGCGCTGTTCAACGCATTTTCTGACAAGGTAGCGTTCTGTAGTGCGTACGGTGTTGAGATCGAACCGTCGGCGTGGCCGTCGCACCATCTTCCACACGAATTGATGGCCGACCGGGGCGAGATGTTGGGGCAAGCGGCCGAGGGCATCGTATCCGGCCTCGGGATCGACATTACGATTGCGCCGCCATTCCGGCCAGACTGGAAATCGATCGTGGAGAGCCGATTCCGACTGCTGAACAAGACTGCGCAGATTCACTGGATTCCTGGCGCTGTCAGACAGCGAATCGCCGAACGCGGCGAGCGCGATTACCGCCTCGATGCAATTCTCGATCTGGAGGAGTTCACCCGCATCATGATTCGCAGTGTCCTGCACTACAACCATCACAGCCGCAGGCCTGAACGGCTAACGGCCGACATGATCGGAGAGGAACTCGAGCCCTCACCGGTCAATCTCTGGCGATGGGGAATGGAACGCGGGCTCTCCACGCCGAATACGCAACCGGAGAATCTCGTCTACCTGCACCTGCTACCGCGCGAAAATGCGTCGATCCAGCGTGGTGGCATCTGCTTCAAGGGCATGTATTACTCGTGCGCCCTCGCCGTTGAGGAGAACTGGTTTGCCAGGGCGCGCCGGGACGGACGCCGCAGCGTAACGGTCTGGTACGACCCGAACGATACAACTCACGTTTGGCTTCAGGACCCGCAGCGCAACTTTATCCGCTGCGATCTGCTCGCATCAGAGGAGCGGGTCGCCGGCCGTCGTCTGGAGGAGGTTCTCGATATGCTTGGCATGACCGGAACGCCGACAACCGAGAACGCGTATGCCGCCCTCAACGACCGGGTCCGTCTGGACGCGCATATCGATGCAGCCGTGGGTCAGGCCCGCATCGACAAGCGCGCGGCAAAACCATCAACGCCTGTCCCTGATAGCCGTCAGCTTGGCAATATCAGGATGCATCGGGCTTTCGAAAAGGCTGCCGAGCGTCACCGCGCAAGTAACACGTCGCCGGTGGGCGGCGCTGATTCGGCTGGTAGTCCGGTTCCAGCAGCGGCTACCCCCGGCGTCGTCGATACCTATGCTGGTGAGCGCGGAGCGGAAGTGCTGGATCTGCTCGGTCGACTGCGTAACAGGGGTAATCGCACATGACAACGCCTGCTCGCCTTGTTGCCGCCGGATATATCGAGTCTCCCATCGCGCAGTATCAGGGCAATCCACTCATCGAAGCATTACCGCCGATCCGCTCGGAGGCCGACGCCGCCGCGGCGCTGGCGTTGTTCCCGGAAGAGCCTGGGAGTGAGGTCGGACTGTCGAAGGAGGTCCGGCTGCACTGCATTGACCGACTGCTGCAACTGGTTCAGCCCCTGCCAATTCACCTGGAGCTCGAATCTGCCCTGTCTTCGCTGATCCGTAGCGGATACGTCGGTCGCAATCCACTTGCCCACTCGACGTGGCGACACATGTATGCGCTTGCCCTCGGCCAGACGTCCGAAAGCGGCTTCCGGTCCACCGCCTCAACGCTAAGCGTCGTGGGACTGAGCGGTATAGGCAAATCGACAGCGCTGGAGTCCATTCTTCGGCTTTATCCACAAGCTGTTCGTCACCAGCAGTACAAAGGGCACGAGCTTGTTCAGGTGCAGATCCCCTGGCTGAAGATCGAATGTCCGTTCGACGGCTCGCTCACAGGGCTATGCCACGCGTTCTTTCGCGCCATTGACCGAGCAATCGGGGACGAACGATATGCCAAACGCTACCGATCAGCACGCGGAATCGTCCCACTTGTTCACCAGATTGAACAGATCGCGAGCACGCACTTCGTCGGCATGCTGATCATCGATGAACTGCAGCATTTGCGTGTGGCGAAGACGGGCGGCAAGGAAAACATGCTCAACTTTTTTGTGAACCTCATCAACAGCATCGGCATACCGGTTGTGTTCGTGGGCACAAATTCGATGATCGATCTCTTCTCCGATGTGATGCGCAACGCAAGGCGTGCCACGGGACTCGGACTGAGCGACTTCAGGCAGCCAACGCATGACGATCCGGCATGGGCACTCCTGGTGGATGCTGCGTGGCAGTACCAGTGGGTTCAGCATGTGGAGCCGATGACCGCTGAGATACGCGATGCACTGTACGACCTGACACAGGGCGTGACGGACATCTTGATCAAGCTGCTCGTGCTCGCCCAGCGGCATGCCATCCATACAGGCGAAGAGCGCCTGACGGTCAAGCTGTTGCGCACCATTGCGGACACGCGGATGCAATTGCTTAAACCAGCGCTTGATGCCTTGCGCAGCGGCGACACCCGGCGCATGTCGAAATTCGAGGACCTGCTCCCACCCGACAGCCAGATCGCCGCGATGATGGGCATGCTCGACCGGGAGACGTGCGTGTCGTCGCAGTTGTCGATGCTTCGTGATATCCGGCGACCGGTACATGCGAGCGCTGCGCAACCCTCGCCCGAAGCGTGCGAAATGCCCCAAATTCCGGCGACCAGCGCTACAACGGCAAGCGAGCGGATTCCGTCCGAAGCGCGCAGCCTTGCCGGGCATGAGGCGCCGCCGGCTGCCCTGCGAGATGCCGGTTGGCTGCTGGAAGACGCTCTGGAATTTTCGACGGCCTATGCTGCCTCCTAACCTTGATGCATGCACTATTGTTTTTTGTTCCGTCGCTGCCTGATGAGACTATCCAGTCGCGTGTTGCCCGGCATCACCTGCTATCTGGCAACCAGGGTGAGGCTGAAACCTTTCTTGATCTGTTCGACAGCATTCCGTTCGCGCTTGAGCAAATCGTGTCACCGGCGATGCTGCATCTTGCGGATCGCATGAGCGACAGTTCGTATGCGGCGCGACGAAGGCTTCTGGAACAGAATACCCTGTGGCCGCTGTTCGAGCCGTTTCTGGTCGACGGGCAACGAACCACAACGACTGACATTAGCGTTATGGTGAGTCGGCTGCCTCGGCGCGTTGTCGGGCATCACGGGGAAGCGCAGTTGTGTCCTGCCTGTGTGAAGGAGGACGTCCACGCATTCGGCATGGCTTACTGGCACCGTGCCCACCATGTGCCAGGCGTCAGCGTGTGTTGGCGTCACCGCGGGCGCTTGCTGTCGAGTTGCCCGCAATGTCGTCGACCGTTCCAGTTTCGCGCACGCCTGCTGCGTCAACCGTGGCACGCTTGCCACTGCGGCTGGCAGGTGACAGGGGTCGAAGACACGGGTGCCTCGGACATGCCGGGCATGCTTGATTACGCGAGTTTCGCCCATGATCTGCTTAACTACCCGTTGGGCCAGGTGGGTCCGCTGCGTGTGCGTGCTGCGTATCAGAACCGCATTCGCGAATTGGGCTTCAGACGGGGATCAAAGGTACAGGCAAAAGCGTTTCAGGAGCACCTGATCGGAGAGTTGGGTGACGCGTTTCTTTCCGCGGTGGATCCTGCATACGCCTCAAAGAGGATGAGCTTCTGGATACGCTTTACAGGTGGCGATAACTGCACGTGGGATATGCCGATTACGCGGCACCTGTTGGTGGCGATGTATCTTTTTGGTACGCGAGACAAGTTTGCGTTGGCCCTGCAACGAGTATCCGAGGAGGATGCGCTTCGTAGCACGAAGGCTGCCGAGTCCAATTCGGGGCGCTCTTTGGCATCGCCGTCCACACCACGTACAGCGTATAGAGGCAGGATACGGGACGAGTTATCAAAAAATCCAAAAACGACACTTGAGGACCTGTGGCGGAGGGCGAATCGCATCACATCATGGCTCTACGAGCATGACCGAAAATGGCTTGTTGAAACGCTGTCCACGCCGATAGCAACCAGAGTAGGTAAAACGTCGTCAGCAGAAGCCGTGTCTCCGGACGACGAGCGTTTTGCGGCGCACGTCGACGCGACCGCTGCTGAGTTACTTACCCGATCCGGCAAACCGCAACAGGTTACGAAGGCGCGTCTGCTCGCAGCGCTCCCGGTGCCTGTCGCCGACACTCCACGGTACCGTGAACGATATCCGGGCACGCTCAAGCGGGTTACCGACAACCGGGAATCGACGTGGCATTTCAGGGCAAGGCGGTTATGGTGGGCGTATGCTGTGCTGAGCACTCGGGGAAGCGCACCTCCGATGCTCGAAGCTGTCATTCTGTCTGGCGTAGGTCTGTACGCTGCACAGGCTATCATCGAATACTGCGGATGGGAGTATTTGTTGCCACTCGCTGCAAATATCGATGTGCTGGGAAAACTATCCGAAGTGGGAATTACGATCAAATGGGATGGTCCACCTGCGTGGCAGGGTCGAGCGATCGGTGGGCGTGCATATCAGCGTCGGAAATGAGGCAAATCGAGAATCTTCATCATCGACGGTCGGTGCTATTCGTCATGCTGCGGCAATTCCGAGCAGAGGGGCAGTAAATTTCGTATGCCAAATAAATATACGCCAACCAAAAACATACAAAAGGCATCGTTTTGACAGCACAACTTCAACGCCCTTGGTTGGCGTACTTTTCGTCGTCGAGTCTGTCAGGTACTTGCTGAAATACATGGCGCTGAAGCAGTGGCCATTGAAATTCTCGCGCCCTCCGTTGCAGTATCTTGAGGCCCTTGATACGGTATGTACCGGTTCCAACTGAGCCATTCTGCCGGCTCAACAAGGCACCGCGCCTTATGTGTGCAGCACGGATCCATGTGCTACTTTGCTCTTTCAACCATAGTCTCAGGCCGTGCTCAAGGAATCCTGCATGCCATTCCATACCTGGATACTGTTTGCAATCGCATACGTTGTGACGACGCTATCGCCGGGGCCGAACGTTCTGCTTGTCATCCGCAATACGCTTCGTTATGGCAGCGCGGGTACTGTTACGACTATTGCAGGCAATCTCCTGGCGCAACTCGTCGTCGTTATCCTCGTCGCGGTAGGCGTGGGTGCGGTACTTGCCGCCATGCCTCCGATCTTCGTCGGCATGAAAGTCATCGGTGCCGTTTATTTGGCATATCTCGGTCTGAAGCAACTGAAACACGCGTCAAGGCAACCGACCCCCATCCCTACCGAGAAGTTCGAGCGAAGGACTGACAAAGGAAAGGTATTTCGGGAAGCGCTGCTTGTCTCAGGCAGCAATCCGAAGACCTTGATCTTCCTTTCCGCATTCATGCCCCAGTTCCTCACTGCCAGCCGCCCTTTGCCCCTGCAATTCTTCACAATGTATCTCACCATTTCAGTCATTGTTATGGTGGTGCATTCGGCTTACTCCACGGGAGTCAAACGGCTTCATGGTCGTCTTGCCGCGACTCGCTGGGTAAGTGTGATCAAACGGCTGAGCGGGTTCATATTTGTCGCACTGAGCGTGAAGCTGTTGACTGCGCGGCAGGCGTGACAGTTCGTACTTGCACGCGGATTCTGCGCCTGGCATCGACCATCTGTTTTCAGAGTAATGTCGACACAGATTCCCGCGCCTCGGCCGAGGTGATAGCATCGGGCACGCATTCCATGCAACATGCATTAGACGTTCCCAACCTGCTTGTCGCCAAGCCCGAAAGCGTTCGTTACGGGAAACAAACACCGATAAGACATTCATTGACGGCTTCAACAGCTGACGGCAAACTCCCTACCTATGCAAGCGTTCATATTCCTCGCCATCGCGACTCACCATTGTGCGCATTCCCATTCCGGACTGCCGCTGGGGATGTGCGCGCGCTAGAAATTCGCAGCGAGATGCGCTTCGAAGCCCCGCCGGCAGCGACGGGGCTTTTTGTTTTTGGGTGCCCCATCGGTTGCCGACTCAACGAGAGAGCAAAATCAGATGACTTCTGTATCGAAAACCTTTGCGACACCCCTCGACTTGTACAGATCGATTTCACGCGTTTGGGCCGGAGACACGTCAAGTCCCACCGACGCATGGTCACCATCGAATCCGGCTCAAAATCACTGCAGTGTGACGTCTCTCGTTGTCCAGGATTATTTCGGCGGTCAGATTCTCACTACACGAACGTCAGGTGGCACGCACTTCTACAATCTGATTGACGGCAAAAAGTGGGATCTGACAGTGAGCCAGTTCGCTGAACCGGTGCCGTACGAGGACACGCTGTCCACCCGCGACGAGGCATTGGCCGATACCTCGCAACAAAAATACGAGCTTTTAACGTCGAGGCTGGAAGGAAGAGTTAGATAGCACAAAATGCGCGTGAGATGTTCTGCCATCTCTCATCGCACCCGGCCGCCGGTGATGATCACCGTCGGCAGTGTTCGCAACTTCGGGAGAAAAGATTGTTGACGATATTGGTGGCGAGGTCGAACGTCGGCGCCTAGCCGGAAGGTGCAGGAGCACGGTAGTCGCACCTGCGCCCATGCGACCTTCGCTTTCGTCAAACACTATCGTTTTGTGCCGAAGTCTATTGTCTTTCGTCGGACTCTATTGATCGTTCACACCTACAACAGATCGTGGACAAGGGTGTTAGTGGGTGGCCGCGCTTACATCTGTTTTGTTCTAACCCAGTCCACCGCAACTCCGTCGGGCACATACGCCATACAGTGCACTCACACGATATTGAACGAGGCACTCATGGAATTCGTTACCCCTGCCGAAGTTGCCGCCGTGATGAATTTGGCGCCAATTCCTCGTTCACTCGCGGAACTCGAGGCCCGAGTACGTGACGGTCTGCCAAAATCCGCACTTGCCATGAGCGTGCAGCACATCGCTACAGATGCTGAAACCCGCCGGGCGCTGCGCGCAAGCGTCGTTCCCGAGGCAACTTACAAGCGTCGTCGTGAACGACTCTCGATGGGAGAATCGGAGAAAACAGAGCGTATTGCACGCATCTACGCGACTGCATCATACGTTTGGGGAGACCCGGGAGACGCGCGCACATTTCTAGCCGCGGCTCACCCGCTACTTGAGGGTCGCAGACCGCTGGATGTCGCTCTGACCGAACTCGGAGCGCGCCGCGTCGAGGCACTTCTCTCGCAGATCTTGTACGGTCTACCCGCATGATGAGAATATTTCCCATCGTTTGCTAGGGATTCGGTGCGAAGCAAGAGCGGCGCGGCGCTTTGGAGGAGGTGGTCTCAATGGCCTTGGTCACCCGATGATCTACTGGGCCCACCTCTACAGAATTACTTCGTGAAGGAGTCCATGCACTTCTTCACAATGCATTCACGGCTACCACCCACAGAATCAACTCCCCTGCATATCTCCATGCATATGGTTTCAGCCTGCCACCTCTGCGGGCTTTTCTCTTCTGCGAGGTATACGGGCAGGCACGCCGCACGGACCTGTCTGGTCGTCTCGACGTTGAATCCGGGTGGAATTCCGGTATCAATAATCGACTTTGCTTGCGCCTCGTGCTGAGTGGTCCGACCGCCCGAACCGCAAATTCGCACGGGGCGCCCAGCGCGCAGCGCTGACGCGCGGCTGCGCGCTGGCGAATCTTCAGCACTACTTCCAGGCATACCTCAATCCGACCCACGCACCACGCGGCGCTCCCATGCCGAGGAACTGCTCGTTGGCCGCATTCGCGAAGTCAAACGTATGGCCCGGGCCGGTGAAGAAGTTTTGCCCAAGAACGCCGAAGCTCGAGTATTGCTTGTTGAGCAGGTTCGTCACCAGCGCGAACACCTGCAACTGTTTCGTCACGTTCCACGTCGCATCGAGGTCGACGAGAAAGTAGCCGGAGATTTTGCCGTTCACATCCTGATTGTCCTCGTCGCCGCGCGCGAAGATACTGCCGCGCCACGTCAGGTTCGTACCGAAATTGAGTTGCGAAATCGGCGTGTAGTCGAGCCGCATCTTCACCGTGTTCGCCGGGATGCCCGGAATGCGGTCGCCCGGATGCACGGTGATGTTGCCGTTCGCGTCCGCACTCGAATTGCTCCGGGCGCTCTCGGTCCACGTGGACTGGTAGGTCGCGTCCACATAGCTGTAGTTCGCGCCGACGCCAACTGGCCCCCACTGCGTGTGCGCGCCCAGCTCGAAACCCTGGCGCCGCGTCTTGCCCACGTTCTGGAAAAAGCCCGTGTTTGCGGCCGCCGGACTGCTGATGAACTGGATATCGTCATCGAGCGTGGTGCGGTACACCGCGGCGTTCCATGTCGTCGACGAACCGATACGGCCGCGCGCGCCGATCTCGAACGTTTTTGCGATCACCGGCCGCAGCGCCGGGTCGGAGAGGAAGTCGTTCGGCAGTGAGCACGGCGCGGCCGGGTCCGCGCACGCGAGTTCGATCGCGGTTGGCGAGCGCATGCCTTCGTTGTACGCTGCATACGCGGTAAAGCCCGGCACCGGATTCCAGTTGATGCCGAATGCCGGATTGAAACGCGAGAACGTGTGGTGCCCGTTCAGGCCCGGTTGTTGACCCGTCTGGTCGCCGATGTCGACGCTTGCAAAGTCGTAGCGACCGGAGAATGTCGCCGACCACTGCTCGGTAAGCGCGAGCGTGTCGCTCAGGTAGAGGCCATAGTTGGAGTTGTGTGTCTTCGCATCGGTTTCGGGATTGAAGTCGCCGATGCCGATCGTCGCACGCGTGGGCGTGAAGAAAGCGTCCTGGGACGACTGCACGAAGCGCGAATTCGCGATATCCGCGCTGCCGCCGACAATGAACTGGTTCTTCATGCCGAGCACCTTGCCGAGCAGTGTCAGTTGCAGGTTCGCGCCATAGCTGTCCGTTGTTATATCGGACTTCTGGTTGGTGCCCTGCGGCGAGTTGGGATCGGTCGGGTCGAAATCGCCATTTGTGTTGCTGCTGATGTTCGTGTTGTCGTAATGCCGGTAGTACACGTTGCCGCTTAGCTCGACGTTGTCGCTGAAATAGTGCTCACCGTTCAACGTGACGAACGCGGCGCTGTTCAGGTTCTGGTCGGGGAACGTATACGCCTGGCGCGGGTTGTCGAGGAACGAGCGCGGTATCGTCTGCGAGCCCTGCAGGTTGTTGTCCGCCCCGCCGGCCGAAAGCGACAGGGTCGTGTCCGAATCCTTATACCGGAGCTTGCCGAAACCCTGCCGGACACGGCTGCCATTGTGGTCGGCCCAGCCGTCATCGTTCGTCGCGTTGCCGGTCACGTAATAGTCGAGGTTCTGGCCGATCATACCGCCCTGTTCGATCTGTGCGCTCTTGCGTCCCCACGAGCCGCCCATAATCTGCGCCTCACCGCCTGGATGGTCGCGACCGTTCTTGGTCGTGACGGCGAGCGCACCGCCCAGCGTGTTCAACCCGAATACCGGATTCGAGCCGGGGATCAGTTGCATCGTGTCGATCGCCTGTTGCGGAATCAGGTCCCAGTTCACGACGTCGCCGAATGGCTCGTTGACGCGCACGCCGTCGAGAAACACGGATAGCCCCTGCGGTGTGCCAAGCACAGGCGATGCAGTAAAGCCGCGATAGTTGACGTCAATCTGGAACGGGTTGCCCTGTGCTTCGTTGATCGCGACGCTTTGCAGGTTCTTCTCGAAGAAGTCAGGTAACGCCATGCGATTCTGGTTCGCGATGTCGGAACCGCGTACCGTCTGCACGTTGGCAGGCACCTGCGTAAGCGGCGTGCCGATGCCGAGCAGCGGCGTCGTGCCGACTACGACGATCGGTGCAAGCTGGTGCACCGGTTCGTTTTGTGTTGGCGCCGTTGCAGCAGAGTCCGTGGCAGATGCGGCCGGAACTGTTGACGCTGCATCCGGCGCGGTGGCCTGCGCAAAAACGACTGCGGGAGCGCCAGCGAGCGCCGAGCCGAAGACAAGCGTGAGGCCGGCGCGCCGCCGGAAGCGGGGCCACGCGGGGTTGTGATTGTGTCTGGACATTGCTTGTGTCTCGTGTCATGTCATCCACACGCCGGCCTGGCGAGCCGGTAACGTGGTGACTGCTGTTGTTGTGAGCCGCATGCGTTTGGCTGAGTCTTGTACCAGGCCTTTCGCGTGCGGTGGGTACTATTCCCGAAATGACGGGACAGTTCAGTACGCAAGTGACGCATCCCCTCCTGGCATTGCCAGAGAGGGGGAAGGGACGTCTTACAGTGCCTTTCCGGCGCCCAGTGACTTCGCACGATCACCGGTCTCACGTGCGCAGCCCGGACCAATGAGCGCGACGCAAGGAATGAAGAAGCTGTCGGTGCGATCCGCAATGCTCAGGTAGCCCATGTTGTCTCCGAAGATTATGTCGTTTGTCTTGCATTTCCGAAAGCTTGCAGCACGAACCGTACCAATACATGAAAGGCCGATACCTCAGCGGTAATCACGCGGGACACAACTGACGACTGCACCGATTCAACACATATCGCCTGGGGTACTGTTCCAAACCTTCACATATCACACGCTTGACCGACGCAACATCGGTTCAGAACGTTGCATACCGAACGGCTGAATACGTGGCCGCTGTCCAGGCGGCAAAAGGTCTGTTACGCATCGCGGACGTTGATGAGCCGCAGTGCGCCTTACCGTCTTTTTTCTCACGCGGTTCCGTGTCGGCCCGAAACAAGAAGCAGGCCGTCGATGACTGCCTGAAAACCGTCCGGCCAGCCCGGCGCCGGCGAGTGCAGCGAGAGCGTCGCGCCCGCGCCCTTCGCGATCGCGTCAACAATGGCAAGACCAAGCCCGCTGCCTTTCGTCATCGACGTACCGCGTTCGAATTGTTTCGTCAGGCGTCCGAGCACGTCGTGCGGCACCGCCTGTCCGTGATTTGTCACGCTGAACGTGCCGCCCGGTGACAGCACGACCCGTATCGGTCCACCTGCCGCGCCGTGATTCAGTGCGTTCTCAATCAGATTGCGTACAACGATGGCGAAAGCGTCGGGATCGATCCGCGAGAGTACGGGGTCTTCCGGCAGGTCGAGCTCGATTGAGCTCGCGTTCGCGGCACGCCGAAAGTCATCGATGACGAGCGACAGCACAAGCCGCAAATCCTGGGGGGGTCCGCGAGGACACGCCCGTCCTCCGCGCGCGCGAGTTGCATCAACTTCTCGCTGATCTGCGACAACGCGCGCAGCGCACCCTCGACGTTCCGCGCCCACTCGCGAAGTGGCGCGGACGGCGCTTCGGCGATCAGGCGCTGCGTCTGGGCAAGCGCCGCCGCGATCGGCGTGCGCAACTCGTGCGCACTGTTGGCGGTGATGTTGCGTTCGGCAGCAAGCGCGCGTTCGAGGCGCGCCATCAAATCGTTGACTGCATCGGCGATGGGCGCGATCTCCACAGGCAGCGATTGCTTGTCGAGCGGGCTCAGATCGTTCTGTCCGCGCGTCGCAATACCGCCGCAGAAGCGGCGGACCGGCCGCAGACCGGTGCGCACGATCAGCCAGATACCCGCGAGGCCGACCGGCAGAAACAGCGCGACTGCCCGGCCGACCGCGAGTGTGGCCTTGATCTCGGCATGCCGGCGGGCTTTGAGCGGCTCCGCGACGAGCAGTGACATCGTGCCCTCCAGACCGGTTTCCGCGTAGACCCGATGCGTCGCCGTCGAGGCGAACCCGGCACGTAGTTTCGGCGGGAAAACCGTCTCGTCCGCGTCGCGCGACTGCAGCAGCGTTTTGCCGGTCGCATCGCGCACGACGTAGATCAGTTCCTCGCCTGGATGCGGCGCATCTTTTCCACGACGGCCGGTCTGAAGCGAACATATATCGGGCATGTGCGAGGGTTTCATGCCGTTCGTCGCGTACGTACCATGGCCATTACGCGAGGTGATAGAAAAACCGGCAGGCGTGTTGCACTCGCCCAACCGCTTCGCAGGGATGCCTCCGGGCGCGAAGTCGTCAGCGCTGCGACAGCCGAAGCAACAAGAGGCCGGGAGGCCTACGAGCTTCGAGTGAAAAGTGGGTTCCCAATTTTATTGTTCCCCGTCAGAATGCAACGCTCAAATCGTCGGTGGCACATCGCGCGCCGGGATCGATCGTTGCTCAGGTGGTTCATTCGCCAGTTTTGTTACGAAAAGCTTTCTACCAGCGCAACGTTGCGATTCACCCGAAAATTACAGTACCAGACCTGAACCCGCGAGCATGAAAAATAGAGCGACCGTCGTGTGCTGGCAGGACGGCAGAATCCTCCTCGTCGAACGGGGGCGTTCACGATGGGCCTTGCCCGGTGGCACAATCCGGCGTGACGAATCCCCGGCGGATGCGGCAAGACGGGAACTGAGCGAGGAAACAACCCTCGCCGGGCTCGAACTCGGCTACCTGTTCCAGTTCGGCGGTCTGAGCAAGCGGCATTACGTCTTCTACGCAGTCGTGCCCCCCGATGCGAGTCCCGAACCGAGCAGCGAAATCCTTCGATGCCGATGGTTTCGCCCCCGGAAAGTGGCCACGCTTCTCACCAGCGTACCCACGCGCGAAATCGTGAATCTCATTTTTGGTCACAAAAGCGCCACAATCTAGCCAACTGCCGTCTGCATCCAGTGCTCCGCCCCAGGATCGCAGATAAGTACATGGCTGGCTATTGAGATCGAGACCATGATTGGGAATTTTGAGATTCTGTCGCGACTGTTTATGGCGGCACTATTGGGCAGCGTGGTCGGCTTTGAGCGCGAAAGACTGAACTGGGCTGCGGGTTTGCGCACGCACATGCTCGTGTGCGTCGGGGCGTGCCTGATGATGCTGGTGTCGGCATACGGTTTTGCCGATGTGCTGGGCGAGAAGAACGTCATACTCGATCCATCGCGGGTTGCCGCCCAGGTGGTGTCGGGAATTGGCTTCCTCGGGGCGGGATCGATCCTGCTTCGCGGCGAAGTTGTGCGGGGATTGACCACGGCTGCGAGCCTGTGGTCCGTCGCTGGCGTCGGCCTTGCTGTCGGTGGCGGAATGTACACGGCCGCCATCGGTGCAACCGTCATCATCCTGGTAATTCTTGCGGGTGTGAAGCCGCTCGAGCGCCGCTTCATTTCTGTTCGGCAACAGCGCAACATACAACTACTGGTCGAGCGTGGAAGCGTGTCTCTGGACACCGTGCATCACACGCTCGGTTCAGGGAGCGTCCGGGTCAAGCAGTTCATCGTCCAGCAATCCGAAGACGATCCGGAACTTGACGACGTGCAAATCGCACTGTCGCGCGTGAGTACAAGTGAGTTCTCGGCGATCTGCCTGCGGCTCGAGAAGATGTCTGGCGTGCGCGCGTGCCGGCACGACCAATAAACGGGACAGACATGCTGCGAAGTTACGAATACAACGGCTTTACCCTGGAAGTTTCCGTCGAGGTCGACGTCAGCATCCAACCGGGGAAAGGGATGCAATCGGTGCCCGGATACGTGGCTGTCGTCAGAGTATTCAGGGACCGCAGTGCAGTGGCGATTTTCTCACCCTTGCGCTTCGGCGAGGTCCGCGGCCGAGCGTTCGCAACGGAGGCTGACGCGCTTATGGGTGGATACAGCGCGGCGCGAAAGATTGTAGACGACCTCTTCAGTCACGAGCGGAATTGAGCCCCGCTACGTATCGCAAACATAGTGCCAAAAGGCGGATCAACGAGATCGGCGCACGCGTATGCAGCTATTGCGAGGCCCGTTGATCGCCAGAGGCTTCCCATATCTCATCAGGAGCGCCGTTTCCGCGCACAAGTAAGCCTTGGGAAAAACTGGCTGGGCGGGCGTTTTCCGGTGGCGCCAAATGAAACGCGTCTATGATGACCTCGGACTCGAAATCAAAGTCAGTGCTGCGGCGCAATACGATCTGGACCGATTCTGACAAGTTGAACTACTGACTCGGGATCTGGTTATTGTGACGACCACGTAGGCAGGCACGCCCGTTTTAGTTTCACGTCATTGCGCGACACGGAGAAGAGAATGGGGCGCACGAGTGGCAACGACGCAGGCGCGCCGATGGGGGGCTTTTCCACTGGACGTTGTTTGATCGACGGTCTGCGACACAAAAGCTGCGGCTAGCAACGCACGCCCGCATCACCAGCCCGCTTCGCGCGAATGATTCGCACTTCCGCCCTCTGGACGCAACTGACTGTACACTCGCACACGAATTCCACCAAAATCCTTTGGATAATGGTGTGTGTTGATCCCGAGCGTCAGCAGCGCTTGTGAACATGGAGGGCGGCGACACGCCCGAGCGTTTCAGGAAAACCGGCGGCACGACGGCACAACGGGAGCACGCGCATGCCGACGACATTTACGCTGATTGATCTGGCAGGCTCCATCGCGCTTTTGCTACTGGGCACGCAGATGGTTCAGACGGGCACGCGGCGGGCTTTCGGCGCGGGGCTTCAGTCGCTACTCGCGCACTCCCTGCGCAATCGGGGGCAAGCATTAGTTGCCGGTGTGGGTGCGGGGGCCGTATTGCAAAGCGGTACAGCAACGGGCTCGATGCTAGCCGGTCTTGCTGCGGCAGGTCGCGCTGAACTTGTTCCGGCGTTGGCCATCTTGCTGGGGACGAACATCGGTGCGACGTTGATTGTGCAGGCGCTGTCGTTCGACGTACCGGCCGTCTCGCCGACACTGATACTGGTCGGTATGCCCATGTTTCGAAAGACATCGAATACGAGGGCTCATGATCTGGGTCGCGCGTTCATCGGACTGGGCGTAATGCTGTTTGCGATGCACGAGCTGCTCGATCTCATGACCGACTACGAAGACGCGCCCAGCCTACGCATGCTGCTGGGTGCCGCGTCGACTGTCCCGCTGGTGGATGTGCTGCTCGCTGCAAGCCTTAGCTGGGCAGCGGACTCAAACCTTGCTGCCGTGTTGCTGGTCGCGTCCCTCTGCGCCAAGAACGTCGTGCCGCCGAATGCCGCATTCGCACTGGTGGTCGGTGCGAATCTGGGCGCAGCGATCAAGCCGGTGCTCGAATCGGCAGATCCAGACGATCCTGCATCGAGGCGGCTTCAGATGGGCAACCTTCTTATCCTGCTGATCGGGGCCACTCTGGTGCTTGCCGCTCTCGGGCCGATCGGAATATTCATGGTAACCATCGAGGCCGACAACGGACGTGTGGTCGCGGACTTCCACACGCTGTTCAACGTCGTCCTGGCCGTGCTGTTTCTGCCACTGCTTTCTCCGTACGGCAACTTTCTCGCCCACCTGATGCCGGCGTTTATCAAGGTCTCGAGCCAGTCTGAATCGGTTCACGGCGACCAGAGGGGCAAGCCGCTTCCGAGGGGCACACGCGATCATGCATTGCGTCCGACATTGCGTCGCCTGGCCGATCCAGGTGAATTGCTGGTTGAGATTCGTCAGCATCTGCGAGAACGCGGCCGTATTGCCGATAGAGACGTTCCTCACAAGGACATTCTGGATCGGATCGATTCCAACGCCGGGAATCCGCCGCCGGTGCACGAGGCAATCCAGCATGCGGAGGATGAACTGCGAGACAGCACCCAGGCAGAGTCTCGAATGCGCGACGGCGATACACCGGCCATCGGGCGTCGTATTTCCGGGTGCGGGTGCGATACGGTTGCGAGCACAACGAGCGACGGCGTGCGTACGCAGTACGAGGCCGCCCGATCGATCTGGTTGACGCTCCAGGACCTCCGGATAGTGCGGCAGGCGGAACCCACCGGGGAGGAGAGGCAGCCGGTCCTGACTAGCTACGTACAGGGGACTGCGCATCTGGACGACGGATATCTGTGTGTGATCGGAGAGCCCTGGACCAGGCAGCGCGCCGTCAGCGTTACGTTTGCGGCCCGGGAACTTACTGAAGGGGATCATCGGGGCCTTCGCGAATGGCAGGATATATTGGGCATCACGTTCTCCGACATTCCGCTCGGTACGGCCAGACTTGGCTACAACGCTGCCGATCATGAGATGCAGGAGACCGGACGGTGGTGGGCATCGTTCCACATTCCGGCGAGCAGCATGCAGGGCCTCATCGAGGGCATCGATGCTGCGCGTCTCACGGACGTCAAGCTCGGGCTGTCGCTGAAGAATCTTTATCTGCTCACGCCGGAAGCTGCAAATGCACACGGTGACGCGTGCGTGTTTCTCCGACCGGACAGCGTCATCACAACCGGTTTGCCCGAAGTCGCGACAGGATATGTGACTCATATGGCATTCGAGCAGGCTGCGATCAGGCTTTGCGATCCTGATGGTGTACGCCCAAGTACCGATAACGCGCGGCCTGGCCGCAGCGGCATTCAGGAACTCGAGGCGGTTCGCACGCTTGATGAGAGAGTGGGAAGTCTGGTCGTCCTGGTGAAATGGCTTGCCGTACTCATCGCCGTGCTGCTTGTTGTTCTTGTATTCGCAAGACGTTGACGGTACCCCAGTTGCATCGTTATTCCCCGACGCATTCGGTGCGGCAGCAAATCGACTGCTGTGGCGATCAGTGCTTAGGGGGCTTCCAGGGAGATGGGTGAATTCGAATGGCGGCGGAGTTACTGTCCCGCCCATCGCGAACCGGATGAAGTAGTCTGGATATCCGTTGCCATGCTCGACACTGCGTGGTCCACGACAGATAGCTGTACGGGGAAGAACGGCGTAGGAGGTGGTGACCGGTACGCCCGAATCGGGCATGCGCCTGCGGTGCCAGTTCCTGTTTTGTACATGTCGGTTGCGTGCCTCGATGCTGACGGCTCACCAGGCTTCACCGATGGATGGCATCGCTTCTCATGGTTGCGCGACCACGCCCAGACCACACTGCCAGTTGAGGTCCCGGGTTCCCAGGGGGAAGCGTTCGCTAGCCTGTTTGGGACCGACAGCGATACCCGGGTCGATGATGGTACATAAAGAGGAAACCAACCGCACCGCGTGAGTTGTGCTGGGTGAGGGTATAACGCAGGCGGACGCGATGCGCGCGACGGGTGCCACGCGTGCGACGGCACCACTTCCCATCAGAATGCGAGCAAAAAATCTATCGAAGCCGTGCTCGCGAATTCGAGCGTCAAAATCAGCCTGAAGAACCGGCGGGGAAATGGAGGTGGGTCAATCGGCGTCGCGGCTTGCGTTGTGTCAAACACTATTGACGCAAGGGCGATGGCTTTATGCGTGGAGAAGCCGAAGTGTCAAACTCTATTTCGCCAGTGAGTGTTCAAGCACGCGGATAAGCGACTGATTCTCGGGGATTGCCTGTGTCAAACTTTATTGTCGGTTCACACCATCGACCCGATGCGTCAGCCGTTGCAGGACAAGGCAATTGAGCGTTTCGGCCGTCCAACAACAACAACCTCTCACACCATGAATCATCGATTGATGAACGGGCTCACCCGGCGACATGGAAAGCTTCAGGGTTGGGTCTTTACGGCACTGGCGATGCTTGGACACGTTGCACTGGCCGCCACCGCTCCGGCCGCTCCCGCCGACGCCAACGCGGTCGTGCGCGGCGCCTACGTTGCCCGCGCGGGCGATTGTGTCGCGTGCCACACGGCGCCCGGCGGCAAGCCGATGGCCGGCGGCCTCGCGCTGACCACGCCGTTTGGCGCGGTCTATTCGACCAACATCACGCCCGACGCGACAACCGGCATCGGCCGCTACACCTTCGCCGAGTTTGAACGCGTCATGCGCAAGGGCGTCGCCGCCGACGGGCACAACCTCTATCCCGCGATGCCCTATCCGTCGTACGCGAAGATCAGTGACGAGGACATGCATGCGCTGTACGCCTACCTGAAACAGGGCGTTCCGCCCGTCTCGCAGGCCAACCGGCCGCTCGGCATCAAGTGGCCGTTCAACATGCGCTGGACGCTCGCCTTCTGGAACCAGGCCTTCCTCGACGACACGCCCTTCACGCCCAATCCGGCCCGCAACGCGGACTGGAATCGCGGCGCCTATCTGATGCAGAGCCTCGGTCACTGCGGCGCGTGCCACACGCCGCGCGGCATCGGCTTCCAGGAAAAGGCGATGTCCGATGCGGGCGCCAAAGGCAGCCTCTTTCTCTCGGGCTCGACGGTCGAGTCGTGGCACGCGATCAATCTGCGCAATCTGTGGACGGAGGATGACCTCGTTACGCTGCTCAAGACCGGGCAAAACCGCTATACGTCGGCGGCGGGCGGCATGACCGACGTGGTTCATCACAGCACGCAGTACCTGAGCGACGCCGACCTGAAGGCGATGGCCGTCTACATGAAGTCGCTGCCGGGCGGCGCGGATGCGCGTCCAGCCGTCGCGCAGACGGCAGCGGCAGCCACCACGGCGGTGGCAGAACCCGCCGCGCTCTTCACGTCGAAAGGCGGACTCGGATACGCGCAGTTCTGCGCTTCCTGCCACCAGACGGACGGACGCGGTTTTTCGTCGGTGTTCCCGCCGCTCCCGGCTAATCCGGCCGTGCTGTCGGCCAATGCCGATTCGCTGATTCACGTCGCGCTGACTGGCTGGACGTCGGCGCAGACCGCGACCTATCCGCGTGCCTACACGATGCCGGCTTTCGACCAGTTGTCCGATCGGGAACTGGCCGACATCCTGACGTTCGTGCGCCATAGCTGGGGCGGCCATGCCGATGCGATCACCGCGTCGCAGGTCGGCAAGCTGCGCAGCCAGGTCGTCACGAGCCCGGCACGCACGCCGGCCTTCAGGACGCCGCGCTTCGCCGCGATGCTCGACGAGCCGAACGCGGCGCAGCTTGTGCGCGGCATGCGGTTGAACATGCAGACGAAGGCGCTGCTGCCGGATCATGTCGGCGATTCGCTGAACTGCGTGAGCTGCCACCTGAATTCCGGGACGGTGGCGTTTGCCTCGCCGTTCGTCGGCCTGTCGGCACAGTTCCCGAGCTACGCGTCGCGCGCCGGTAAGGTCATCTCGCTGGCCGATCGCATCAACGGCTGCTTCCTGCGCTCGATGAACGGCAAGGCGCTGCCCGTCGATTCAGCCGACATGAAGGCGATGGTCGCGTACTTCGACTGGATGAAGGGCGGCTATCGCATGAAAGACAAGATCGCGGGGCGCGGCGCGGGCAAGATCGACAGCAGCCTCCAGCCGAATCTCGCGCACGGCAAGGACGTGTATTCGGCGCAATGCGCGTCGTGTCACGGCGCGAACGGCGAAGGCGCGAAGCGAGCGGACGGCGAGTCCATCTATCCGCCGCTGTGGGGCGACCAGTCGTTCAACATCGGCGCGGGGATGGCGCGGCTCTATACGGCCGCGGCCTTCGTGAAGAACAACATGCCGGTCGGCGCGCGCAACCAGTTCCCGCTGGCGCAAGGCGGATTGAGCGACCAGGATGCTGTCGACGTCGCAGCCTACTTCACGACGCAGCCGCGCGCGGACTTCGCACCGAAGCTCCGCGACTGGCCGAACGGCGGCAAGCCGAAGGACTCGCGCTATTGAAGGACATGCCGTCGCGATGAAGCCGGTCGCGTCCGCCGAACCGGAGCAGACTCAAAGGCCGGTGGATGCAGGATTCGATGCAACGACTCCCGTGAAGTGCAAAGGCTTCGCGGGAGTCGAAACCGCGTGACGGGGTGCATGAGTGAGTGCTTGCCCGTGCCGCTCACGGTTCGAGGAGACGCTGAAGCCTGAACTCTTCGAGATCGAGTTCGGCTTCTATCCGGTGCAGCACGCTGTCCTGGATGCGGTTGTTGTCGTGCAGGCCGAGCAGCGCTTCGCGCGATTTCGACACCAGTTCGAGTTCCAGACGCAACAACTTCGCGCGCCGTTCCACGTGCTCGGCGCCGGACATATGCGCGCGTTCATTGGAGTGCACGCGAACGCGGTATTCGTCGAGCATGCGTTCAATGCTCTCGCATTCTTCCCTCGGCGCCGTTTTTGCAATTTTTTCCAGCTTGATCAGGGCCGCGTGAAACGCGTGCGAACGCGCTTCGAATTCGGACATCGTCGTACGCTGCAAGGGACGCAAACGCAGCAGCCGGATCAGTGGCGCAAGCGAGAGACCCTGAACGACGAGCGTGGCGAAGATCACGATGAACGTGCTGAAGATGATCGTGTCGCGCCCCGGAAAATTTACCGGCAGCGCGAGCGCGGCCGCGAGGCTCACCACGCCGCGCATGCCCGCCCAGCCGAGCACGACGGCTTCGTCGAAGCGCCACGCGCGCACCGCCTTGCGGTGGCGCGCCGCGAGCTTCGACGGCAGCCAGATTGCGAGGCCTACCCACGCGAGGCGCGCCACGATCGCGGCCGCGGTGGCGGCGAGCGCGACGCCGAGGCCCGACGCGAACAGCGCGTTCTGCGCATGCATGCGCGAGAGGATGCCGTGCAGCGCGAGGCCGATGAGGATGAACACCAGCGCGTCGAGCACGAACACGATGACTTCCCAGGAGGCCTCCGCCTTGACGCGCATGGGCGCATCGAACGCCTGATGCTGGTGGATGCCGAGCACGAGTCCGCAGGACACGACCGCGAGCACACCCGAGCCGTCCAGTTTCTCGGCGATCGCATAGCTTGCCCACGCCATCACGAACGTCAGCATGATGCTGAGCATCGGTTCGCGAAGACGCTTGATGAGCCACGTCATGCCGTATCCGCACGCGATGCCGACGGCCACGCCGATCACGGTCAGCATCGAGAACACTGCGAGGGCGCGCGGCACCGTGAATTGTCCGGCGAGCGCTGCGGCAATGGCCATCTGATAGAGCAGCAGACCTGACGCATCGTTGACGAGGCTCTCGCCTTCGAGCACGGTGACGAGCCGCCCCGGCAGCGGAAAGCGCTGGAGCATCGCTTTTGCGGCCACTGCGTCGGGCGGCGAGACAATCGCACCGAGCGCGAAGCACGCGGCCCACGGCAGCGTGGGCTCGACCGCGCGCACGGCAACCGCCACGGCGACGGTCGTGAACACCACGGCGCCCAGCACGAGCGAGGAGATCGTGCCGATTTCGCGCCGGAAGTCCTTCCACGCGGTGTAGAACGAACTCGACATGAGCAGCGGCGGCAGCACCGCTGCGAGCAGGAGATTCGGGTCGATATCGGGCGCGGGGCCGCCGGTCAGCGCGATGGCCGAGCCGCCGAGCAGCAGCACGACAGCGGGCGCGATGGCGAGACGCTCGGCGAGCCACGTCAGCGCGCCGGCGCCGACGATGAGGACGAGCAGAGTATGAAAAAACGCGACGTTGCTCATTTCGTTCGCCCAGGTATCGAGGGGTGGCGCTGCACGCGGTATGGGCCGCGCGAGACCGACGACTCGCATACTAGCGCGGCTTCGCGCTACGCGTTGTCAGAGTGGTCGCGCCCGCCGCAGCGCAATCACGCCAGCACTCACGGCCGCCACGCGGGACCATCGGGAAACGCGTACTGATCGAGCGAAGCCGCATGCATTTCGATGCTGTAGCCCGCGCGTTGCGGCGGCATGTAATGTCCATTGCGGATCACGACCGGATCGACGAAATGCTCGTGCAGATGATCGACGTATTCGAGCACGCGGTTTGCGAGCGAAGCCGACACGCAGATATAGTCGAAGAGCGAGATGTGCTGCACATATTCGCAGAGCCCGACGCCGCCCGCATGCGGACACACGGGCACGCCGAATTTCGCGGCCATGAGCAGCACGACGATCACTTCATTCAGACCGCCCAAGCGGCAACTGTCGATCTGGCAGAAGTCGATTGCCTTTGCCTGCAGCAGTTGCTTGAACATCACGCGGTTCTGGCAATGCTCGCCGGTGGCGACGCCGATGGGCCGGATACGCTCGCGGATGGCGGCGTGGCCGAGGATATCGTCGGGGCTCGTGGGCTCCTCGATCCACCACGGGTCGAATTGCGCGAGGCGCCGCATGTTGGCCACGGCCTCTTCCACGTCCCACACCTGGTTGGCGTCCATCATGAGCTTGAGGTTGTCGCCGATCTCCTCACGCAGAATGCGCGCACGCCGCGCATCCTCTTCGATATTGCCGCCCACCTTCTGCTTGAAGTGCGTCCAGCCGTTCGCGACACCTTCGCGTGCGAGCCGGCGGATCTTGTCGTCGTCGTAGCCGAGCCAGCCCGCCGAGGTCGTATACGCCGGATAGCCATGCGCGAGCATTTCCGCTTCGCGCACGCTGCGCGTCTTCGCATGGCGATGCAGCAGAGCGATGGCCTCGTGTGGTGTGATCGCATCGGTGACGTAGCGAAAATCGAGGCAACGCACGAGTTCTTCCGGACTCATGTCGACGAGCAGTTTCCACACCGGTTTACCCTGCGATTTCGCCCACAGATCCCAAGCGGCGTTCACGACAGCCGCCGTCGCCAGATGCATCGCGCCCTTGTCGGGGCCGATCCATCGCAACTGGCTATCCGAGGTCAGTGCGTGCCAGAAGGCGCCCATGTCCGCCGCGATGTCGTCGAGTTTTTTGCCGACGACGAGCGGGGCGAGCGCGTGCGCGGCGCACACGCAGATTTCGTTGCCGCGCCCGATCGTGAAGGTGAGCCCGTGGCCGGTAAGCGGCGTCGGCGAATCGGTTTCGAGCGTCACGTAAGTTGCCGAATAATCGGGCGCGGCATTCATCGCGTCCGAGCCGTCGAGCGAACGCGACGTTGGAAACCGGATGTCCTTGACGGACAGCTTGGTGATCGTGGTCATCGGGTCACGCTCCGGAGTGAGGACCGCTGGACGGGCCGCTACTGTGACGTGCTATCACATGCGCCATACCGCTCTACGCGGTGCGCGGGGATAAAAAGAAAAGGGAAGGGCAGTAGCCCTTCCTGATTGGTCGTGCCGTGCTCGCTGTGGATCAGTCGTAGAGCACTGCGGCGATCTTCGGATCGTTCATGTTGCTCTTGTCGTACCAGAAGAAGCCCGTGTCGATCTTCCTGGGCAGTTTCTCGCCCTTGAGCGCCTTCACGGCGGAATCGACGACGCACTTGCCGATGCCCACCGGGTTCTGCGTAATGGCGCCGAGCATCAGGCCCGAGGTGATGTCGTCTTTCTGTTCCTTGCCGGAGTCGAAGCCGACCAGGACGATCTTCTTTCCGGACTCCTTGACGCCGATGGCCGCGCCGTCCGCCGAACCTTCATTGGAGGCGAAAATGCCCTTTAAATTGGGGTTGGCCAGAATCATCGCTTTGGCGATTTCCGCCGATTTCAAATGGTCGCCGCCGCCATATTGCACGGAAACGATTTTGATGTTCGGATGTTTGGCTTTCATCTGATTCAGGAAACCGTCGCGGCGGCCGATGCCGGTGAGGCTCGTCTGGTCGTGCACGATCAGCGCGACTTCGCCGGAATTGCCGATGGCCTCGGCCATCTTGTCGGCGGCAAGTGCGGCGGCGGCGAGGTTATCCGTCGAGCAGGTCGTCAGCGGAATGTCGCTGTCGACGCCGGAGTCGAACGCGATCACGGGGATCTTGTCGGCCTGCGCGCGCTTCAGAAGCGGAATCGCCGCCTTGCTGTCGAGCGCGGCGATGCCGAGCGCCTGGGGCTTCTTCGCGAGCGCGGCGGAGAGCATGTCGATCTGCTTGTCGACCATGGCCTCGGTTTCGGGGCCTTCGAAGCTGATCCTGACGTTGTGCTCCTTCGCCGACTGTTCGGCGCCCGATTTGACGGCCTGCCAGAACTGGTGCTGGAAGCCCTTCGAGATGAGCGGAATATAAGGTTCGTCCGCGCGCGCGAGCATCGTGCCGCCAACGAGTGCGCCTACGCCAACCACGACACCGACAAGTCTCCGTTTCAACATGGGGGTTCTCCTCTTTGAGTGGGACATCAACCTTCTGCCGATGGGGAGCGCGTTCGTACTTTCGTGCCTTGGTGCTCCCGTTCTTCTCCAGTGATCGTCCGATGGAGCGTCAGAGCTTCTTGCGCCGCAGAATGTCGGCGTAGACCGCGAGAATGATGATGAGACCGGTCACCACGATCTGCCATTCCTGCGCGACGGACAGGATGCGAAGTCCGTTGGTCAGCACGCTCATGATGAACGCACCGATGATGGTGCCGAGAATCGTGCCCGCGCCGCCGCTCAGCGACGTGCCGCCGATCACGACGGCAGCAATCGCCTCAAGCTCGTAACCCTGGCCGAGCGCGGGCTGCGCCGAATTCAGGCGCGACGCGATCAGCAGGCCGGCCACGCCGCAGATCGCTCCGCCGAGTCCGTAGATGGCGATCTTCCAGCGATCGACATTCACGCCGGACAGGCGTACCGCTTCTTCGTTGCTGCCGAGCGCGAACGTATAGCGGCCGAGCGCCGTGCGATTGAGGATGACCGAACTCAGGATCGCAAGCGCAAAGAGGATCAGCACCGCATTCGGAATCGGCAGGCTCGGCACGAGATAACCGATCAGCGAATCCTGCGAAATTCTGTAGAAGTTTTCGGTGTCGTTGAAATAGATCGGCTGGTCGGACGAGACGACGAGCGACAGACCTTTTAGCAGCATCATCATGCCGAGCGTCGCGATGAACGGCGGTATTTTCATTTTCGCGGTCAGCGTGCCCGAAACGATTCCGCACAGCGCGCCGGTTCCGATGGCGGCCAGCACGCCGGTCCACATCGGCAAATGCCAGTAAGTGAGAAACACGCCGCAAATGACAGCGGTGAAGGTCATCAGCGTGCCGACCGACAAGTCGATGCCGCCCGTGATGATGACGAACGTGCACGCGATGGCGAGCACGCCGTTGACGGCTGTCGCCTGCAGAATGCCGAGCATGTTGTCCACCTGCATGAAGGCGGACGAGGCGAAGCTGAAAAACACCAGCAGCAGGATCAGGCTCACGAAGGCGAGCATCTTCTGCACCGTGGCCGGTGCGAAGAGGCGCGATTTGAGGCCGGACGGCCGTTCCTTGTTCGCCAGTACCGAAGTATCCGATCGCAGTGTCATGAAGTGGACCTTTAGAAGATCACGCTGCTTTTAAGGTATCGCGCTGTGTGGCCAGCTGCATGATGCGCTCCTGCGTCGCGTCCTTCGCGTCGAGTTCGCCGGTAATGCGCCCCTCGCACATCACGACGATGCGGTCGCTCATGCGCAGGATTTCCGGTAATTCGGACGAGATCATCACGATGGCTTTGCCCTGAGCGGCGAGCGCGCGCAGCAGCTTGTAGATTTCGCTCTTGGCGCCGACATCGATGCCGCGCGTCGGCTCGTCGAAAAAGAGAACGTCGCAATCGCGTTCGAGCCACTTCGCAATGACGATTTTTTGCTGATTGCCGCCCGAGAGCAGGCGCACCTGTTGGGTCGCCGCGGGCGTGCGGATCGCGAGCAGTTTGATGAAGTGCGCAGCGGTCTTGCGGATCTGCGCGCGGCGCAGGAAAAAATTGAACGACAGGAATTTGCCGAGGTTGGACATCACGATGTTCGATTCGACGTCCATGCCGGTCGCGAGGCCGAAATGCTTGCGGTCTTCGGAGAGATAGCCGATCCCGCGCGCCACCGCATCGCTCGGACGCTTGATCGTCACCTTCACGCCGCCCACGAGGGTTTCGCCGGAATCGACCGGATCGGCGCCGAACACCGCGCGCGCGACCTCGGTGCGGCCTGCGCCCATGAGACCGGCGAAGCCGAGAATCTCGCCTTTGTGCAGGGCGAAGCTCACGTCTTTCACGAGCGGACCGGCATTCAGATGCTTCACTTCGAGCGCGATATCGCCCTTGCTGTCACCACCGTGGACAGAGGGGGCATCGGACAGCTTTCGTCCGACCATCATGCTGATGATCGTGTCGATGCTCGTGGCCTGCGCGTCCACCGTCGCCACGTATTCGCCGTCGCGCAGCACGGTGACGCGGTCGGAGATCTGCTTGAGCTCATCCATCTTGTGCGAGATGTAGATGACGCCGACGCCGCGGCTCTTCAGTTGCCGGATGATGCGGAAAAGCTCGGCGATCTCGGCGTCGTTGAGCGCCGAGGTCGGTTCGTCCATGATCAGCACGCGCGAATCGAAGGACAGCGCCTTGGCGATTTCGACCATCTGCTGTTTCGCGACCGTGAGCGTGCCGACAATTGCGCGCGGATCGATCTTGACGTGCATGCGCGCGAGGATGTCGCGCGCCTGTTCGTTGAGTTTTTCTTCATCGAGGAACACGCCCAGACGGCCGCGCGGCTCGCGGCCGATGAACATGTTTTGCGCGACGCTCAGGTGATTCATCAGTTGGAGTTCCTGATGAATGATGCCGATGCCAGCGGATTGTGCTTCGCGCGGACTGAGGAAGGCGACGGGCTGGCCGTCGTAGAGGATTTCGCCTGAATCGCGGGTGTAGACGCCCGCGAGGATTTTCATGAGCGTCGATTTGCCCGCGCCGTTTTCACCCATCAGCGCATGGACTTCGCCCGCCACCAGGTCGAACTGGACTTCGTGAAGCGCTCTAACGCCCGGAAAGCGCTTGCTGAGCCTGCTAACGGAAATGAGCGGGATCATGGCGCGGTTTTCACGACAAATTCCCGGCAGCAGGTGGCCTGGTCGGGAGGAGTGGGTCGAAAAAACGTCGGATATCGGTTCTTCGGGCATGGCCGACATCTAAGGCTGCAATCGCAGCCTGATGCCGGGCACTGCCAGGGTCTCCACAACCGATGTATGACGATTCTACGACTGAAGCCAGCCCAGGCTCAACCTAAGGTAATCGCCGATACGTCGCCCGTATGCCGCCCGTTATGTCGCCCGCTGTGTCACCTGTATGCAGCGCGCGATCCCACTATTTGTGCGTTTTTCGAGTTTGGGTCGCGCGGGGCGCCGTCGCGCGGCGCTGGCGGGGCCGACGTGGCGCGGGGGGGGATTATGGCGCGCGTTCGCTGCTTGCGCCGCTCATGTCCACGCGCGTGCGTGCATGGGCCTTTGCACGTCGCGGAGCGGATTCGGCGAACTGCCAGGCGAGAAGGCCGGGCACGTAAAACAGCAGATCGCGGACGCGTCGCGTACCGGCGAGCGCGAGACAGGTCGGCGCATCGAAACCCATCAGCCCGCCGATCAGCACGAAGCCGCCCTCCTGAACGCCCAGGCCGCCCGGCACCAGAAACGCGACGCTGCTCACGATCTGGATCAGCGCTTCGATCACGAAGGCCTGCGCGAAGGTCGGATTCGCGCCGAGGACGTACAGCGCAATCCAGATTTCGAGTGCGTAACCGAGGCACTGCAGCGTCTGCCAGATCAGCACATAACGCACGATGACGCCGGTCTGCCGCCAGATGAGCTTGACCGACTGGTCGATCCGCGTGGATTTGCCGACGAGTTCATAAACCTTGCCGCTCGTGACGCGATTGAGCGTGCGCGCGGCGCGCTCGAATGGCTTCGCATGCTGAACGAGCGCGAACAGCAGCAGGACGGGCGCGAGCGCTGCAATGCCCCACGCGATCTGTCCGGCCACGCGCGCCGTATCCGACGTTGCCTGTTCGAGCAGAAAGCCGACTGCCACGAGCGCGAACACGAACTGGCTGATGAGCGAGAGCTGCATGTCGACGACGAGGCTCGCCGCCGCCGTTGCGGGCCGTACGCCGAGGCGGCCGAGCAGCCGGAAGGAAACCAGTTCGCCGCCGATGCGCGCAACGGGCAGGAGCGAGTTGATCGATTCGCGGATCCACACGAGCCGCAGCATCGTCAGGAAGGTGGGGCGCTGCGTGGGGCGGATCAGCGTGCGCCAGTCCCAGGCGTTGGCGAGCATCGGCAGAAGGTGCGCCGCCGCGGCGAGCAGGAGGCCCGCGCCCGCGCCTTGCAGAAGGCGGAAGATCGTTTCGGGGTGGTCGCGCCAGACGAGCCAGGCGGCGATTGCGAGGCCAAGCAGGGCCGCCGCGCGTCCAAGGTGTTTCATGAGTGCAGTTCCGCCACGCGTGTGGTGTTCATTCGTCGGTCAGTCTTCGCCCGGTCGTCGCTCAGTCGTCGTGCAGCGGCGAGAGCAGACCGTTGCCGTCCACGCTGAAACTGAAGCCGCGCCAGACCACGCGCGAAGACCAGAAGCTGGCGGCGAAAATCATGAACTGCACGATATCCCACATCGGCAGCAGCCACAATCCGCGGCAGCGTTCGCCGATTGCGCGGTCCGTCTGCCATTTGAGCGCGGCGCGCGCGAGCAGCGCGGCCAGGGCGAGCGCAGCGGCGGCGGGTGCGCCGCCCGAGGCCAGTACGGCGACCAGCGCGAGCGCGAACGGATGCATCAGCGTCGAACTCAGATGGCCGGAGCGATCGGCGGCCCGGATCGTGCGGCTCCAGCGCAGCTCGTGCGTGAAGAGCTTCGCAAAGGTGGTTTCCACGCACGCATGCTGCACCGTGAACGGCGGAATGGCCACGCTCGCGCCTGTGCGCCGCACGGCTTCGCCAAGGGCGTGATCTTCGGCGAGATGATGCGCGAACTGCACGAGCCCGCCAATGCGCTCGAGCGTCGCGCGCGTCATCGCAATCGTCTGGCCGAAGCAGGGCCGGGCGAGCCCGATGGCGAGTCCGGTCACGACGCCCGGCAGGAACTGGTAATTCGTCAACGCCGCCGCGGCGCGCGGCCAGAAGCCCGGCGCGCACAGACCGCGATAGACGCAGGTGACAAGCCCCACGCCCGGCTGCTCCAGCGCGCCGACGACATGGCGCAGATAGCTGCGCTCGACGGTGACGTCGCTGTCCGCGAAACACAGCACGTCGTGTTCGGCGCGTTCGAGCATGTTGACGAGATTGGCGATCTTTCGATTCGGGCCGTAGAGGCGCGAATCCGCCACGACGGTAATGTGTGCCTGCGGGTAGCGCGCGCGCAGCGCCTCGACGGCTTGCAGCGCGGCATCGCCTGCGTCGTGAACGCCGAACAGGTACTGCACGGGACCCGTGTAGTCCTGCTCGAAAAAGGTGGTGAGGTTGCTGATGAGATTCCACTCGTCGCCGTGCAGCGGCTTCACGACGGTGACGCTGGGGCACTGGACCGGCTCATGGCAGGGCTGCGCGAAGAAGCGGCGCACCATCACGCTCGCGACGCAGCAGTAGGCGATACCGAGCACCGCCGCCGCCGCGAAGACGAACGCGAGCAGCTTGAGTAGCGGCTGCGCCAATTGCAGGAGTGAGAGCGGTGACACAGCCCAAAGCGCGAGTGCGGCGACGGGTGCGATCAACAAGGCCACGCGCGCAGCGCCTGCCTGTCCCTTGCGTTTTCTCGCGCGCGTGACGTTCATCATGCGTCGCGCCGGCAGAGTGTACGGCGTTGAGCAAAACTGGCCCGGACAGCGAAACCGGCGCTGCCGTGGAACGAAACCTGCAGATGCAACCATTTCATGTGAGGAATGCCCCCGTGACGCGTGTCGCGAACCGGCCGGGAGTATAGGGGTCAGCATTGACGCTGGTATGACGCTTGGGCGTCTAACGTGACCGGATTCGCATAGGCGCACCAGTATAGCGCCGGATCGCATATCTGCCGATTGAATCGGGCACGAACGAACAAACAGGCGCGCCGCGGACCGTGCTCGAAGAGCACCGCGGTGCGTTGCTGCGAACCCGCGAGGCGGGCGTGCCGGCTGGCGATTGCGTTGCGAGATGCTTGATTCTTGCGAGACGCCTGCGGATGACCTTCAGGATGATTGCCGTGCAACTTCGCAAGGATGAGGTCGTGCGCAAACCGTGGACCGATCATAACGATCGAATATGAAGAAAACCTTAAGCTGATGCGCGCTCTGGTACGAATGCGATTAGTGAAGCAAGCGTCAATATCGGGCGCCATATTCGTATTCCTCATTAAATGAGTGCGCTCACGCAATTCCGATTCCGGCGAGTGCCACATCGGAAAACGGATTGAGGTTGCCTGATATGGGTTGCCCGTCCACGCCGGTCGGCGCGCCACCTTCGAAGCGAAAACGAATACCGCGATGCGCGCGTAGCTCCTGCAGTGTCGGCCATCGGCGCGCGGGCCGCAAACAGGCCATAATCGCGCTTCCGGCCGTGCGGCCACCCGTCGCAATAGCGTGGTGAGGCAGCGTGCTTGCGCATGCGCGGCGGTCGGCTCGCTTTCTCACGAATTCACCCATGTCACCGCATCCGAAAACCTCTCGTCCGCTCGTTGTCGCGTCCGTCATGGCCGCTAGCGCCATGGTGGCGATCGAAGCCACCATCGTTTCCACGGCGATGCCGCAGATCGTCACGCAACTCGGCGGCCTGCGCCTTTATAGCTGGGTGTTCTCGTCGTTCCTGCTCGCGCAGACCGCCATGACGGTGGTGTTCGGCAAGCTCGCCGATCTTTACGGGCGCAAACCCGTCGTGCTCGCGGGCATCGCGATCTTCCTGCTCGGCTCGGTGCTCGCCGGTTACGCCGGGTCGATGGCCGCGATGATCGTTTTTCGTCTGATTCAGGGCATAGGCGCGGGCGCGATCCAGCCGATTACGGTCACCATCGTCGGCGATCTCTTTCCGGTTCACGAGCGCGGCAAGGTACAGGGCTGGATCGCGAGCGTGTGGGCGATCTCGGCCGTGCTCGGCCCGATTGCGGGCGGATTCATCATTCACGCGTTCTCGTGGTCGTGGATCTTCTGGATGAACGTGCCGATCGGCATTGTGTCCGCAGCGGGATTCATCGCATTTCTGCACGAGTACGAGCGTCATACGCGGCCGTCCATCGATCTTGCGGGCGCTGCGCTCTTCACCGTTGCAATCGGCGCACTGATGACGGCGCTCACCGACGCGGGCGCCGCCGCGAATTTGCGCGCGATGCTCGAATTCGCGCTCTTTCTGGTGTGCGGGGCGCTTTTCGTGTGGCAGGAGCGGTGCGCCGCGGAGCCCATGATCTCGTTTGCGCTGTGGACACACCGGCCCATCGCCGCGGCCAATGCCGCGACGCTCTTCTGCGGGATGGTGCTGATGGGGCTCACGACCTTCCTGCCGATGTACGTCCAGGGCGTGCTCGAACGCTCGCCCGTGGTGGCGGGGCTGGCGCTGACCATGATGATGGTCGGCTGGCCGGCGGGCGCGACGCTCGCCGCGCGCACGTTCCACCGTGTCGGGCTGCGCCGCGTGCTGATCGGCGGGAGCTTCTTCATGCCGCTCGGCGCCATCGCGTTCTTGTTGCTCAATCCGCACAGCTCGCCGGTGGTGGCGGGGGTCGGCTCGCTCGTGATGGGGCTGGGCATGGGCACGTCGAGCGTGTGCTCGCTCGTGCTGATCCAGGAGATCGTCAGTCCTTCGGCGCGCGGCAGCGCCACGGCGTCGAACCTTTTCTCGCGCAATCTGGGCAGCACGCTGGGCGCGACGTTGTTCGGCGCAGTGCTCAATTTCGGGCTGCGCCATACGCCGTATCTTCCGGCCGGCAGTGCCGATGCGCTGCGCCACGTGCTCGACGCGCCGGGCGGGCACGTGGCGGGCGATCTGTCGATCCGGCTCGCGCTGCATCAGTCGCTGCACCTGACGTTTCTCGCGCTGATGGCGATTGCGCTGGCCGTGGTCGTGTCCTTGCTGTTCGTGCCGCCGTTCAAGCTGAGCGCGCGGCATCAGGTGTCCGCGAGCGAAGCGATCTAGCTGCACGCATCGCACGGCACAACTCACGCGCATAAGAGAACAGCGCGTAAAAGAACACGCCCTTGCAGTTAAAACCGCAAGGGCGTTTTGCACGTTTCGATGAAGCGAGGGCCGCTTGCGCGGTCCCCGCTACGAACGATGCTTACTTCGCAGCCGCTTCGAGCGCAGCGTTGAACGTCTTGCTCGGACGCATCACAGCGGTGAGCTTCGCGACGTCCGGCTGGTAGTAGCCGCCGATATCGACCGGCTTGCCCTGCACGGCCGCAAATTCCGCGACGATGGCCGCTTCGTTGTCGGCCAGCGCCTTCGCGAGCGGTGCGAAGTGAGCGGCCAGTTCCGGCTCGTCCTTCTGCGCGGCCAGCTCTTGCGCCCAGTACATCGCCAGGTAGAACTGGCTGCCGCGGTTGTCCAGCTCGCCGGTCTTCGGCGACGGACCCTTGCTGTTGTCGAGCAGCTTGCCGGTGGCGGCGTCGAGCGTCTTCGCGAGCAGCTTCGCCTTCGCGTTGTTCGTCTTGATGCCGAGGTCTTCCAGCGACACGGCCAGCGCGAGGAATTCGCCGAGCGAATCCCAGCGCAGGTGGTCTTCCTGAACCAGCTGCTGGACATGCTTCGGCGCCGAACCGCCCGCGCCCGTCTCGTACATGCCGCCGCCCGCCATCAGCGGAACGATCGACAGCATCTTCGCGCTCGTGCCGAGTTCCATGATCGGGAACAGGTCGGTCAGGTAGTCGCGCAGGATATTGCCGGTGGCCGAGATCGTGTCGAGACCGCGGATCACGCGCTCGAGCGTGTAACGCATTGCGCGGACCTGCGACATGATGTGGATGTCAAGGCCGGTCAGGTCGTAATCCTTCAGGTACGTCTCGACCTTTTTGATCAACTCGTTTTCGTGCGGACGATACGGGTCGAGCCAGAACACGACCGGCATGCCCGAGTTCTTCGCGCGCGCGACGGCGAGCTTGACCCAGTCGCGGATCGGCGCGTCCTTCACGAGGCACGTGCGCCAGATGTCGCCTTGCTCGACTTCCTGCGTGAGCGCTTCGATGACTTCGCCCGTGGCGTTGTCGACGACGCGCGCCGTGCCGTCTTGCGTGATTTCGAAGGTCTTGTCGTGCGAGCCGTACTCTTCGGCCTTCTGCGCCATCAGGCCGACGTTCGGCACCGTGCCCATCGTCTTCGGATCGAAGGCGCCGTTGGTCTTGCAGAAGTTGATGATTTCCTGGTAGATGCGCGCGAACGTGCTTTCGGGAATCAGGCACTTCGTGTCGGCCGGACGGCCGTCGGCGCCCCACATCTTGCCGCCGGCGCGGATCATCGCGGGCATCGAGGCGTCGACGATCACGTCGTTCGGCGCGTGCAGGTTCGAGATGCCCTTGGCCGAGTCGACCATCGCGAGCGACGGACGGTGCTCGTGGCACGCGTGCAGGTCGCGGATCACTTCTTCGCGCTTCGATTCCGGCAGCGTTTCGATCTTCGTGTACAGATCGACCATGCCGTTATTGACGTTCACGCCGAGTTCTTCGAAGAGCTTGGCGTGCTTCGCGAACGCGTCCTTGTAGAACACCTTGACCGCGTGGCCGAACACGATGGGGTGCGAAACCTTCATCATGGTGGCCTTCACGTGCAGCGAGAGCATGATGCCGGTCTTGCGCGCGTCTTCCATCTGCTCTTCGTAGAACGCCACCAGGGCCTTCTTGCTCATGAACATGCTGTCGATGATCTCGCCGTCGAGCAGCGAGAGCTTCGGCTTCAGCACGATCGTCTCGCCGCTCTTCGTGACGAGTTCCATGCGGACTTCACGCGCCTTGTCGATCGTGATCGACTTTTCGCCGTGATAGAAGTCGCCGTGCTTCATGTGCGCGACGTGGGTGCGCGAAGCCATGCTCCACTCGCCCATGCTGTGCGGGTGTTTCCGCGCGTAGTTCTTGACGGCGGCCGGCGCGCGGCGGTCCGAGTTGCCTTCGCGCAGCACCGGGTTCACCGCGCTGCCGAGGCACTTCGAGTAGCGCTTCTGGATCGCCTTCTCTTCGTCGTTCTTCGGATCTTCCGGATAGTCGGGGATCTTGTAGCCCTTGCCCTGCAGCTCCTTGATCGCGGCGATGAGCTGCGGCACCGATGCGCTGATGTTCGGCAGCTTGATGATGTTCGTGTCCGGCAGCTGCGTCAGACGGCCGAGCTCGGCCAGATTGTCCGGCACGCGCTGTTCTTGCGTCAGGAATTCGGGGAACTCTCCGAGAATACGGGTCGCCACCGAAATATCGCTGGTCTCGACGTTCACGCCGGCCGGCGCAGCGAAGGTGCGGATGATGGGCAGAAACGCGCTGGTGGCGAGCAGCGGCGCTTCATCAGTCAGGGTGTAAACGATTGTGGGTTGCTGAGTACTCATCGGCTTCTTGGCGGGGTCCAAAAACGGGGTGGGAACACCACCGGCTGCGCACAGTCGGCGAAAACAAGAGGATTTTGCCTGATTTCGGGGCCCGGCGGGGCCGAGCCGCCGGAAAATTTCACATGGTGGGATGTAATATCGCAGTTTTTTAACAATTTCGACCCGAAATAGGGGGGCGAAGGCGCGCGTGTTGCCTGTCGGATCTGGGAGCAGGCGACTGTAGGTGAGCGCGTGCACGCTGCCGCGATTTCACGACCGGGGATCGATCGGTTCAATATAGAACGAGCGTGCGTTTATGGGTCGGATGGGCGCGAGATTGTCAAGCCGGCTTAACCTTTCCTTCAGGCGTCGGCAGTAGAGCAGGAAAGACACCGGAGCCCGGGCACGGGCACTCGAAAGGACAGCGCGACCGCTTTTTGCTGCGACAAGCTGTGCGGCTCTGCGGCTGTGCGCACGCATACCCACACTACAACCTGAACGTGCGCGCGTTCATCGCGAACGGGCGGGCCTGCATGGCAAACAAGCACCGGTCACAGGTAATCGCCGCTACGGCGTGAGCCGTTGCGGCGATCGTTGGTCCACAAGCCATGCGCAACGAAAGGGTGGGTGAACATGTCCACCAGGTCACCGGCATTCTTGAGTCGCATCAGCGCACGGCTGATCGCCCCGGCAGCGTTGAGCGTCGTCAGCATCGCGGTGCACGCTGGTTTCGATCATGTCTGGGCGTACGACCGGAGCGGCGTCTGGAACCCGAACGTCCAGCTCGCCATCGAGTATTCGGCCGTCGCCGTCACGGCGGTGGGTTACGTGTCCACTACGATCAATACACCCTTGTTCGTCCAGATCCTTCCGCACGGCCTGACCGTTGGCTTTTCGAAGCGGTTCTGAGCGGCGTGCGGGATTTATCGGCTGGAACGTGTGCGCCCGGTGGGAAACCAGCGCGGCAGCATGGTGGTCAGGACGTCGTCCTTAAGGACGATATGGTGGAAAAGCGCCGCGAGCGCGTGCAGTCCGGCCAGCCACATGATCAGGTCGCCGAGCCACTCGTGGACCGATGCGAAGGTTGCGCCCGCACCATGTGATGCTGCGAACAGAGGAGAGATTTCGATTCCGGCGACGAGCGTCAGAGGATGCCCCTGGAGCCACGCGCCGGTAATGGCGGTCAGCGGAAGTGCAAGGAGAAGCAGATAGAGCACCCACTGGACGACGGTTGCGAGCACACTCATCCAGCGTGGACCGTCCGGAGCCGCAGGGCGCGTATCGAAAGCCCGCCACAGCAAACGGATGACGGCAAGCGCGAATACGCAGAGCCCTAACGTCTCGTGAAGCCGCCGGTCGAACTCGTGCGCCGACGAGTAGACGCGCTGTTCGGGGCCGCCGGGCCCGTAAATGAAGGCCACGAGGACAAGGATTGCCGTACACCAGTGGAAGAATTGCGCAATCGCACCGTAGCGAGTGCCGGAGCCGTTCACCATGATGCTGCCTCCTTTCCGGTCAGCCGCGCGTCAAAAGGGCATCTGCGTGAGTGCAGACCTCGCGGCGCGCGATCGGGTCCCCATCTTAGACCTCGATTTCTCCATGCGCCATGTCCTGGTTGGACCTCGAGCGCTTTTGATCGGGCTGGAGGTGGTCCCTCGGCGCCGGCCCTGGTGCGGTGGACGTGAAATCGGCAACCGGCTGTTTATCGTGTTGGTTGTGTTTATCGTGTGTATGGGTTTGCTATCGTCGCTGGCGGATCGGCCCGCTCGACGGTGCACAACGAGCGGGCCACCACGAATGGGTCACCACGGTGTCATCCGCTGCAGGACACGGTCGCGAAGGACGAACCGATGCAGCAGGGCCGCGCCGACATGCAGGCAGATCAACGTGAACAGTGCCCACGCCAGCGTGCCATGCACGTCGCCCATTGCATGACCGAACGACGAACCGGCGGACGAGAGCGCGGGAAGCGGGACAGCGCCAAGCAGGCTCACGCTCCAGGCGCGCGACGAAGCATTGATCCAGCCAAGCAGCGGGATGACGACCAGCAGCGCGTAAAGAGCGAAATGCGTGAGCCTGGACACTGCGCGCAAGGCGTGCGAGGACGCTTCTTCAGGCGGGCGATGCGTCGCGCGCCAGACAACGCGGCACGCCATCGCGGCCAGCAGTGCGGTGCCGACAATCAGATGCCAGGCGATCAGTCCGACCGGTTGTGTGTCGCGATGCACGTCCGGCATCGTCCAGCCGACGACGAACTGCGCGCTGACCAGCGCAACGACTAGCCAATGCAAAAAACGTGAGACGGCGTCGTATCGTAAGGTGGCTTGCATGGCGGTCCCGGTAGAAGGAGGTGCTTAATTGCTGGCTTCGATTGAATGTTTCGATTGAAGGCTCCGATCCTACACAGGGACACTTAACGAAAGATTAAGAACCTTGTGACCGGGAATGCTTGCGGCTGATGGGCACACTCCCCGCCTTATGCCGGTGAATGCGTCCTGAGCCAGTCCTTCAAGGCTGCGTTCATGCGCGTTTGCCAGCCCTTGCCGGTTGCCCGGAAGGCCTCGATGACGTCATCGTCAAACCGGATGGTCGTGGCAGTCTTGTGGCTACCGACAGGGCGTCCGACTGCGGCGCGTAGTGCGGCTTTCCCCTCTTTGGGGGGAACCGCCTTGTCGCCAATCTTCCACTCGCCGTGCTCGAAGATCTCGTCGGTCAGTTCCGGGGCGTCGTCCGGGTCAACCCAGGTTGAATTGCGCTTGCTCACGTTCATTTGCTTTCCTCATGCTGATGATGCGACGGCGCTCGCCACGCTGCGTCCAGGCCAGAACTTCCATCCGGCCATCGAGCGCGCCCACTGTAATAAACCGCGGCTCACCGTAGTCCTGCCGGGTGTCCTGCAATGTCACAGTCGGACCAGCAAAGACCTCGGCGGCGCGCGCGAAATCCAGTCCGCGTTCGGCGAGTGTTCTGTCGCGCTTGCCGGTATCGAACTCGATTTGCGTGCGGATAATTGTGCTAACAAAAATATCGGGTAGCAATGAATTTTTGTTAGTACATTTCCCCCCTTGATTAAGGAGGCAGCTTCTCGCCGTGTACGTATTCGCCGTCGTGAATCGAGGCACTTTGCGTATCGTCAAGGTCGTGCTCCGCTGCGGGGAATTCGACGATCACCGCGAGGCCTCGCCCTTCGAGGCCCGTATCGAATTGCACGGCACCGTTGAAGTACTGCGCGATGCGTTCGACGATCGACAGTCCGAGTCCGCTGCCAGGCGATTGCACAGCGTCGCCGCGATAGAAGCGTCCGGTCAGCCGTGCGCGCTCGGCATCGCTCACCCCGGGTCCGTCGTCACGAACAGCAAGACATTGCATCGCGCCGCGCCCGAACAGCGATATCTCGATGTGCCCTTCGGGCGTGCCGTATTTGACGGCGTTATCGAGCAGGTTGTCGAGCAGGATGGCGATGAGCACCGGGTCGGCGTGAATGGCTCGCGCGCCCTCGCGCCTGACCGCAATCGCGATCGACTTCTCGCGCGCGCTCGCGGCGTGACGGGCGACGGCCTCGTCCACCAGTTCGCCCGTCATCACGGCGCTGGCCGGAATGCGCTCGTACTCGTCGAGCCGCGCGAGCAGGAGCAACTGCTCGGCGAGGCGGGCGCTGCGGTCGACGCCCTGAACGACGCGTTGCATCGCGAGCCGCTGAATCGAAGGATCGTTCGCGGCCAGTGCGACCTGCGCCTGGATCTTGATGGCCGCAAGCGGAGTCTTCAATTCGTGTGCGGCGTCGGACGTGAATGCGCGCTCGCGCACGATCGATTGGCTTAGTTGCGAGAGCAAGCGATTGATGGCGTCGACGAGGGTTCGCACCTCGGCCGGCACGGCGGCGATGCCGATGGGTTCGAGCGAATCGGCGTCGCGCGCGCGGATCGTGGTGGACAGCGTCTTGAGCGGTGTGAGGCTGCGACCGATGGCATACCAGAGCAGCGCTGCAAGCACAGGCAGGGCGGCGAGTACCGGCCAGACGATTTGCCGGGCCGTGCCCGCCGCGAAGTCGCTGCCCGTGTTGGAGGCCACCATCACCCGCACCGTCCGGCCGGTGGCATCGTCGTGCAGCGCGTAGAGGCGCCACGCGGTGCCGTCGATGTCTGCCGTCCAGGGCTGCGGCTGCACGCCGGTCCACGCGTCCTGCGTGGCGTTGTCCTGCGGGATATTAGATGCGATCTTGCTGCTGGTTGCGTCGAGTACCTCGAAGAGCACGCGTCGTGGCAGCACGTCGCTATCGGATTCGGCAATACCCTGGTCGTCCGGTTTCGCGAGCTCGATCTGCACATTGAGGGGAATATCCGCGAACCGGTGCAGATCCGCGCGATCGAACCGGATGATGAGCGAGGCGTATTCGACAAGCCGCGCATCCTCCCATTGCTGAACCTCGTTCGAGGCGTGCCGGAAGCTGCCGAACACCGCCACGATCCAGACGATGCAGACGCAGGACAGCACCGTCAACGAAAGGCGATGGCGTATCGAGCGCGACATCATGGTTTTTCGATAACGTAACCAATGCCGCGAACGGTGCGGATCAACTCCGTGCCGAGCTTCTTTCGCAGGTTCGAAACGTGCACTTCGATCGCATTGCTCTCGATGCCTTCCTGCCAGCCGTAAAGCTGCTCTTCAAGACGCGTGCGCGATTGCGGCATGCCCTGATGCGTGAGGAGCTGAACCAGGATGGACCATTCTTTGGACGTGAGCGAGATGCGGCTCTCGTTGCGCGTGACGGTATGTGTGGTCAGATCGACTTTAATGTCGCGCCAGACGAGCGCCTCGCCGCCGCGCCCTTGCGAACGCCGCACGAGCGCGCGGCAGCGCGCGAGCATTTCGGAAAGCTCGAAGGGCTTGGCGAGGTAGTCGTCCGCGCCGGCGTCGAGGCCCCGGACGCGGTCTGCGACCGTGCCGCGCGCGGTCAGAACCAGCACAGGGAGGGTGTCGCCCGCTTCACGCAGCGAGCGAAGGAGGTCGTTCCCCGACCGGCCCGGCAAGCCGAGGTCCAGCACGAGCAGCGCGTAGCGCGTCGTGGCGAGCGCGATGGCGGCGTCGCGCCCGTCGCGTAACCACTCGACGTCGTATCCGGCCTGGCGCAAGCTGATTTCCACGCCGCTGCCAATCAGGTCGTCGTCTTCAACGAGGAGAATTTTCATGGACAAGTGACACCGCGTTGCTTCGGGGTGGACCGGAAACATTCATGCCGGTAATAGCGGTTTTGCGCTGTTTGTGATTGTATGCGAGTGGTCCGCGTGCAGGTGCGTGCTTTTAAGCCGCGCGTTTTTGAGCTGTGATTCGTTCGCTTCGTTTATTTTCGTCAAGCACACCGGATCGGGTTCGCCAGCGCTCGTTCCGGTGGCCACGGCGAATAGTGTTGGCGTCGAGTCGAAGTTGCGATGAACAGGGGGCAGCGAATGGGGGAGCAGACGTCATCGCGACAGTCGTCGTGTGTCGAGCGCACGCTGGAAGTGTTTCTGGTGTTCTTGCGGCTCGGGTTGACGAGCTTTGGCGGCCCGATTGCCCACATCGGCTACTTTCGACGTGAATTCGTCGAACGACGTCGCTGGATGGACGACGAGGCGTTCACCGATCTCGTCGCGCTCTGCCAGTTTTTGCCCGGGCCAGCCAGCAGCCAGACGGGCTTTGCGATAGGGTTGCTCCGGGCCGGATGGGCTGGCGGCCTTGCCGCCTGGTGCGGATTCACGCTGCCGTCGATGCTTCTGATGATCGCCTTCGCGATCGCGGCGCCGAACGTTGCGGGGCCAACGGGTGTTGCACTCGTCCATGGATTGAAGCTCGTCGCGGTCGCCGTCGTGGCGCAGGCCGTCTGGGACATGGGGCGCCGTTTGTGCACCGACCGTCGCCGCGTGGCGATTGCACTGATCGCCCTTACGTTGCTCAGCCTGCTCACCAGTGTGTATGCGCAGCTTGCCGTCATTGCGGCGGGCGCCGTGCTTGGCCTCGCGCTCTGCCGCATGCAGGCGAACGATGTTGTGCCCGCAGCTTCTTACGACATTCCCGCGTTTGCTGTGACCCGCAAGGCCGCCATTGCAGCGTTGACGCTGTTTGTTGCGCTATTGCTGGGCTTGCCGCTGCTGCACGAAAGCGGTGCCGCACAGTACGTCCGCTTGTTCGAGGCGTTTTACCGGTCGGGCGCGTTCGTTTTCGGGGGCGGTCATGTCGTGCTGCCGTTGCTCCAGCAACAGACGGTCGCAACCGGCTGGGTATCGTCGAACGATTTTCTTGCCGGATATGGCGCGGCGCAGGCCGTCCCCGGCCCGCTCTTTACCTTCGCGGCCTTTCTTGGCTGGATCATGGCCACGCCGCCGAATCACTGGACGGGCGCGCTGCTGGCCACTGTGGCCATTTTCTTGCCGGGTTTGCTGCTCGTCATTGCCGCCGTGCCGTGCTGGCAGACCTTGCTCGCCCGACCGTCCGCCGCTGCCGCGCTCGCAGGGGTCAATGCAGCCGTTGTCGGCTTGCTCGCTCACGCGCTGTATTCGCCTGTCTGGATTAGTGCCGTCTGGTCGCCGGTCGACTTCGCGATTGCGGCGAGCGCATTTTTTCTTCTGGTCCGCTGGCGCCTGCCGCCGCTGATCGTCGTTGTGCTTTGTATCGCGGCGGCCATCGGCACAGCGTTTGTCACAACGGCTTTTGCGCTGTGAGGTATGCAATGCGCTGGGCGTTGAATTGCTGGCCGCTTTCGACTAACGGACGCAGTCGCGCTTCCATGAACTGCCGCTCTTCGGGCGTAAATTGCGTGTCGAATATCGACTCGAACGAAGGCGCCAAGGGATGCGGCGACGTGCGCAGCCAGGTCTGCCACGACGGCGCGTCGTCGGTGGCGACATCGATGTGCAGTTCCAGATGAATGGCCGTGAATCCGGTGTCGATGGCGTAACGAACCAGATCGCGCTCACCGTAATTCGTGATGGGAAGCGCTCGGACCTTTTCGTGCGTATCGGGAAACTGCGCGGCGCGGCAGCGAAGCAGCAGGGCAAGAAACGGGTCGTCCGCGTTCTGCCCGCGCGTTTCGACGATCGTCTTCAAGGCGCAGACTTCGAGCGCGTCGTCGCGCAGGATCGGTTCCGCAATCGAGAAGCGGCCGCCCGGCTTGAGAATCCGGAATAGTTCGCGCATTGCCGCAGGCTTGTCGGCGACATAGGCGAGCACGGCGCGCATCGTCACGGCGTCGACGGATTCGTCGGCGATGCCGTCGAGCCTGTCTGCCGAACCTTGAATGAATTCGCACTGGCCACGAACGCCGAGCGCATCGGCTCGCTCGCTCGTGTGTTGCAGCAACGGTGCGGAGACATCGGTCATGATCACCTGCAAGGCGTCGCCCGCGCGCTCGATGGCGCGAAACGCGACGAGACCATCGCCGGTTCCGATGTCGGCCAGTTTCATCCGCGGACTCAGGCGGACGAAGTCCAGCACACGATCGGCGTACTTCGTCGTCTCGGTGCGGATATGCCGCTCGTAAGACGCGTCGCCACCATGACGATGATGAAGCAGCCACTCGGACCAGATGTCGGTTGTCGTATCGTTCACGTTCGGCGGTGTCAGGTCGATCAGGATGCGCGTGTGCGCGGTGCGCGATCTTATAGAGAAAACCTGACGGAAACCTTAAGGACGCGGCGGCAATGCGCGTCGCCTGACGCCGGTCGCCCCAGCACCGCAATGGTCGTTGTCGATTATCAATAGGAAGTCGTTGCAAACGCATATAAAGCATGCGAATGCAACTAACTGTCAAGTCCGGCGTTCGCCGCCCAATTACACATGCGACACATGCGACACGCACGGTATTTCGACGGGCAGATGAACCTGTGAGCCGATCTTCCTGCACAGGCTCCAGCTGCGGTTCGGCAACGAGAACGGCGCGCGTCTGGCGACCGTCCCGGCTGTCCCTATCCAGCAGCGGCAGTGTCGTGGCGTTGTGCGTGTTGCACACGGGGAAAGCGCAGCCAGAAGGTTGTACGCACATCGGGCTGGCTGTCGACGCCACAACGCCCGCCGTGACTGTCCATGATCGATTTGACGATCGCGAGCCCCAGCCCCGTGCCCGAAGCGGAGTTGTGGCGGGACGGATCGACCCGGTAGAAGCGCTCGAAGATCCGTTCGAGATGCGCGGCGTGGATGCCCGCGCCCGAGTCGGACACCGAGATCGTCGCGGCTTCGTTGTCCTCGCCGCACTCGATGAGCACCGTCGAGCCGTGTGGCGCGTGAGGGAGCGCGTTCGACAGCAGGTTGCTCAGTGCGCGCTGGAACAGCAGCAGGTCGGCATCGAGTTCGGCTTGCCCGCGAACTTCGATGGTGACGCCGGCGTCTTCGGCCACCGACTCGTAAAAGCCCGCGACGCGCTGTGCCTGCGCGGCCGCATCGAGGGTCCTGATTGCGACCAGCGCGCTCGCGTCTTCCGCTCTTGCAAGAAACAGCATGTCCTCGATCATCCTCGACAGACGCTGGTATTCGTCGATGCTCGACTCGATCACCTCGCGGTATTCATCGGACGTGCGCGGTGCGGACAACGCCACCTGGGCGGCGGCTTGCAGGTTCGTCAGCGGCGTGCGCATGTCGTGCGCCAGGTTCGAGGAGAACTGGCTCAGACGCGTGAAAGACTCGTGCAAGCGCTGCTGCATGCCGTTAAAAGCGTGTTCGAGTTCCTTGAGTTCGCCCGATGTATCGAGTTCGGGCAACGGCTGCGCGAGGCGGCTCGAGGACAGTGCCTCGGCCCGCGCGACGAGGCGGCGAAGCGGGCTCAGCCCCACCATGGCAATGCCGTAGGCCAGGCCCGCCGTGAGCACGACGCCGAGGACCTCGATCAGCACGATTGTCCACGCATGGGCGCGTAACAGCGCGGCATCGCTTGAACCGTCGTACTGGATAACCACGCGCACGAAGTTATCCGTTCCGAGGCGGGTGACCGCGACGAGATAGCGGATTCCCGATTGTTGCGGCGTGAGCGCGGTCGGCCGGTCGGCCTTCAACGATCGTGCCTCGGGATATAACGGAAATCCGCTCGTGCTGAGTAAGCGGTTGCCCGCCATATCGAAGATCGCCATCTCCATGGTTTCGTGACCATGCAACTGATCGATCCACACCTCGGCATTGCGCGCGACCTCGTCCGTCGACTGCGCGTCGGAAAGATGTGCCTTGAGCGCGGCCATCGTGCTTTCCATCTGCTCCGATGCAGTCGCATCGATCCGGCTGCGCAACGCTTCATACAGGGCGATTCCGCTTAGCGCGAGCACCACGGATGTCGGGATGACGATGAGAACCGTCAACCTCGCGCGCAGCGTCTTCGGAAGCAATCGCGAGAGCATCAGGCAGCGCCGGCCCGCTGTTCCAGCACGTAACCCATGCCGCGAACTGTATGGATCAGCTTGGGCTCGTAGGCATCGTCCACTTTCGAGCGCAGGCGCCGGATCGCGGAATCGACGACATTGGTGTCGCTGCTGAAATTCATGTCCCACACCTGGGAAGCGATCGTGGCCCGGGGCAGGATCTCGCCCTCGCGCCGCATGAGCAGCCACAGCAAGGCGAATTCCTTCGCGGTCAGGAGAATGGTGTCGCCCTGCCGCGTCGCCTTGCGGCGGGTCAGGTCGAGTTCGAGATCCGACACACGCAGCGTGTTCGTGTCGCGCGGCTGGCCGCGGCGCAGGATCGACTTCACCCGCGCGGTCAGCTCGGCGAAATCGAATGGCTTTGCAAGGTAGTCGTCCGCACCGAGTTCCAGTCCCTTCACGCGGTCGCCTACGTCGTCCCGCGCGGTCAGGAACAGCACCGGCGTGGATCTGCTGCGCCGGAGATTGCGCAGCAGCGTCCAGCCGTCCTGCCCGGGAAGCATCACGTCGAGGATCAGCAGGTCGTAGTCTTCCGTTTCGGCCTGGTGCTGACCCGAGATGCCGTCCTCGACCCAGTCGACGATATAGCCCGCCTCGGTCAATCCCTTCCGGAGATAGGAGCCTGTTTTTTGCTCGTCTTCCACAAGCAGTATTCGCATTACTTATTACCTTGAAATCGATGTCTCTTGTATCGCGTCTAGCGCGGCATTTCACCACGAAGGCCCCGCGCCATGCGGGCGCCGAATGCGTCACGCAGCGAAATCGAATGGCATACGCGGTACAGCACCGGGAGCACCAGCAATGTGAGCGCCGTGGACGAGAGGATGCCACCAATCACGACTGTTGCGAGCGGGCGTTGCACTTCGGAACCCGTTCCCGTCGCGAACGCCATCGGCAGGAAGCCGAGCGACGCGACCAGCGCCGTCATCAGCACGGGCCTCAGGCGGGTCAGCGCGCCCTCGCGAACGGCGGCATCGAGGCTGATCCCTTCCTCGCGCAGGTTGCGGATAAACGAAATCATCACCAGACCATTGAGCACCGCGACCCCGGAAAGGGCGATGAACCCGACTGCTGCGGTAATGGACAGCGGAATGCCGCGCATCCACAACGACACAATGCCGCCGCTCAATGCGAACGGAATGCCCGTGAATACAAGCAGGCCGTCCTTCACGTTGTTGAACATGACGAAGAGGAGGACGAACACCATGAAGAGCGCGAGCGGCACGACCACCTTCAGGCGTTCGCTTGCGCTTTGCAGTTGTTCGAACTGACCGCCCCACGATACCCAGTATCCGGCCGGAATCGGCACGTCCCGTGCAATCTGTTCGCGGGCCGCCGCGACGAACGACCCGACATCGCGGTCCCGCGCGTTCGCGCTGACCACCACACGGCGCTTGCCGTCTTCGCGGCTGATCTGGTTCGGACCGGGCCTGACCTGAACCGTAGCGAGTTCGGCCAGCGGTACATAGGGCGCCTGCACCAGCGGGCCGCTCGTGCCCGCGGATGCCGTGATCGGTAATGCGATCGGAATACGCCTGATCGCCTCGACGTCCGAGCGCAGTTCCTCAGGCAACCGCACGACGATGTCGAATCGCCGGTCGCCCTGGAAGAGCGTTCCCGCCTTCTGGCCACCCACTGCGGCGGCGACCGTGTCCTGGACGTTCGTGACCGCCACGCCGTATCTGGCGAGCTTCTCCCGGTCGAGTTCGATCGTCAGTACGGGCAGGCCGGTCGTCTGCTCGACCTTGACCTCGGAAGCGCCCGGCACCTTTTGCAGCGCCGCCGCAATCTTCTCGCCGGTCTGGTTGAGCACGTCCATGTCGTCACCGAAGATCTTCACGGCGACGTCGCTACGAACGCCCGAGATCAGTTCGTTGAAGCGCAACTGGATGGGCTGCGAGAACTCGTAGGCATTGCCGGGGATCGACTCGAGCACGGCCTCGATTTCCGTGATCAGCTGCTCGCGCGGCTTCTTCGGATCCGGCCACGTATCAGTGGGTTTAAGCATGACGTATGCATCGGAGAGATTCGGCGGCATCGGGTCGGCTGCGATCTCGGCCGTGCCCGTTCGGGCGAACACGCGCTCGATCTCGGGGATGCGCGCCTTGAGCGTGCGCTCGATCGTTTTCTGCATCTCCACGGACTGCGAGAGGCTCGTGCCCGGAATGCGCAGCGCCGCGACCGCCAGATCCCCTTCGTTGAGGCTCGGAATGAACTCGCTGCCGAGTCTCGTTGCAAGCGCAAGCGTCAAGCCGACGATCAGCGCCGCGCCTGCCAGTACCCGCTTCGGCCGGGCCAGGCCGCGCGCGAGGATCGGCTCGTAGGCGCGCCGCGCCCAGCCCATCAGGCGGTTTTCCTTCTCCTCCACGCGGTTGCCGATGAACAGCGCGACAGCAGCCGGAATGAACGTGACCGTCAGGACCATGGCCGAAACCAGCGCCATGACGACCGTGACCGCCATCGGATGGAACATCTTTCCTTCCACGCCGGTCAGCGCGAAGATCGGCAGATACACGACCATGATGATCAACTGACCGAAGATCAGCGCGCGGCGCGCCTCCCGCGATGCGCCGAACACTTCGGCAAAACGCTCTTCACGGGTCAAGGGCCGCCCGGCCAGTGTCTGCGCATGCGCGAGCCGTCGTACACAGTTCTCGACGATCACCACCGCGCCATCGACGATGATCCCGAAATCGAGCGCGCCAAGACTCATGAGGTTGGCGCTGACTTTCGCGTTCACCATTCCGGTAAACGTCATGAGCATCGAGAGCGGAATCACGAGCGCCGTGATCAACGCGGCGCGCATGTTGCCGAGGAAGAGGAACAGGATGACGATGACCAGCACCGCGCCTTCGAGCAGGTTCTTCTTGACGGTGTCGACCGCCTTTTCCACCAGCACGGTACGGTCGTACACCGGCACGGCCTTCACGCCCGGCGGCAGCGAACGGTTCACGTCGTCCATCTTGAGCGCGACCGCTTTCGAGACTGTGCGGCTGTTTTCGCCCATCAGCATGAAGACGGTGCCGAGCACCACTTCCTCGCCGTTGGACGTCGCCGCGCCCGTGCGCAACTCCTTGCCGATATCGACCTGGGCGATATCCTTCACGCGCACCGGAACGCCGCCCACGTTCGTCAGCACGATGTTGGCGATATCGTCGACCGATCCCACCTGACCCGGCACGCGCACCAGGTACTGCTCGCCGCGCTTTTCGATGTAGCCCGCGCCCACGTTGTCGTTGTTCCGTTCGATTGCGCGCACAACCTCCGCGAGCGTCAGGCCATACGACATGAGCCGGGTCGGATTGGGCGCGATACGGAATTCCTTCACGTAACCGCCGATGGAATTGACTTCGGTGACGCCGGGCACCTTGCGCAATTGCGGCTTGATCACCCAGTCCTGCAACTCGCGCAGATCCGCTGACGTGTACGGCGTCCCGTCGGCTTTGCGCGCCGAAGTATCGGCTTCGACGGTCCAGAGGTAAATCTCGCCGAGGCCGGTCGAGGTCGGTCCCATCGCGGGGGCGATGCCGTCGGGCAGTTTTTCCTTCGCCTCCTGAATCCGCTCGTTCACGAGCTGGCGGGCGAAGTAGATGTCCGTGCCCTCCTTGAAGATCACCGTGACCTGCGACAGACCATAGCGGGAGATGGAGCGGGTTTCGTCGAGATCGGGGAGGCCGGCCATGGCCGTCTCGATCGGGTACGTGATGCGCTGTTCTGCTTCGAGCGGCGAATAGCCGGGCGCGGACGTATTGATCTGCACCTGGACATTCGTGATGTCGGGCACAGCGTCGATGGGCAGCTTCTGGTAGCTGAACACACCCAGCGCCGCGATGGCCGCGACGGCGAGCATGACGAGCCAGCGATGGGCAATCGCGAAGCGGATCAGTCGTTCAAACATGGAACGTTCCTATGAACTGTTTCGAAGCGGCCAGTTGCGGGCCACCTGTGAATCGCATGCAATATCAGTGTTCGTCGACATCGCCTTTGCCGAGCTCCGCTTTCAGCAAGAAGCTGTTGGACGCCACGTACTGCTGCCCGGGCTTCACGCCGCTCGTCACCTCCACGACCCGCTCGTCGCTGCGCCCGGTGCTGACCGCCTGGGCGACAAAGCCCTTCTCCGTCTGCACGAACACCGAGGGCGAGCCGTCGATGTCCTGGATCGCGTCGCTGCTCACGGCAATCGGCACCGATTGCTGGCCCGCCTTGACCGTGACGTTGACGAACATGCCCGGCCGCCACACGCCTTGCGGGTTGGTCAGCACCACGCGCGCAGGCGCCGAGCGCGTCTGCTCGCCGAGCAGTGCGCCGACATAGGCGATGCGGCCCGCCGCGCTGGATTCGAAAGCCGCGGCCTTCACCGTCGCTTCGCGTCCCACCCGCACGTCGTCGAGATGCTGCGCGGGCACCGCCATTTCCGCCCACACCGTCGAAAGGTCCGACAACACGAAGATGTTCGCGTCGGCAGCAACGGCCTCGCCGGACGTGGCGTGCTTTTCCACGATCGTTCCTGCGAATGGCGCGCGCAGTTCGTAGCGGTTGAGCGGCCCGCCATTGACCGGAGCATTCAGCGCGAGCAGTTTCTGGCGCGCGTTCTGCGCGGCAATCTCCGCTTCGCGCAGATGCATCTGTGCCTGCAGATAATCCTGTTCGGCGGAAATACGCTCCTGCCACAGCGTCTTTTCGCGCTCGTAAGCGGTGCGGGCGGTGGCGAGCCTGCGCTCGGCGGTGAGCAGTTCGCTCCTGCGGTCCGCGAGATCGGTACTCGCAATGACCGCGAGCAGTTGCCCCTTTTCGACGCGCTCTCCCGCGGAAACCGCGACCCGTTCGACGATCCCCGCGACCCGGGGCACAACGTGCGCGGTGCGGTCTTCGTTGAAGCGGATCTCGCCTGGCACCTGCACCGTCGATTCGATCTCTGCGGGTCCGGCTTCGGCCAGCGTGATCCCGGCGGTCTGGATCTGCTCCGGCGTGAGGGCGACAACGCCATCGCTGCGCGACCAGGCAAAGCTTGTCGTCTTGCCTTGCGACGCGACGCTGATCGAAGCATCGAAAACATGCGGCTCCGCGATCGGCCGGACCGATGTGTAGCCATCGGCGGAGGCGGCGAACTGCAGCTTTTCCGTTGTGCCGTCGATGCGGGTCAGCGTGCCGGAAAGCTGCGCGCCCGCTGCCAGAGGTTTGCCCTTGTAGCTCGGATAGACAACGAGGCGCGCATCATCGGGCTTCTCCGTGAATACGACCTCGAGGGTGAGGTCGTCGGCGTGCAAAAGCGTCCCGCCGTGCGGGCCAGCCTCTTCTGCCGCGTCGTGGCCGTGGCCTGCCGTTATCGCGGAAGTCTCGTCATGGGAATGGTCGCGCGTGAGCGCGTATACGGCGAGCGCGGCGCTTGCCCCGATGGCAACGGCCGTGGCGGCGACCACGATCTTTTTGCGTGGCATAGGATTTCCTTCCAGATTATTTGATTGCGTGGGCGGCAACGCCCGGCATCGGCGTGCCCACGAGGCGGCCCAGCTCTGCGTAGGCAAGGTGAACGGCAGCCAGGGACTGCACGTAGCGGGACTGTTGCTCGAATAGCGTGCGCTGCGCGTCGAGCACGTCGAGAAAGCTGAACTTGCCGAGTTCGTAGCCGCGCGACATGGCGTCGAGTGCACCCCGTGCGGCGGGCAGCACATCGGTCTTCAGACGCTGCACCTCCCTAGCCGAGCTTTCGAAGCTCGCGTAGGCCTGCACGAGCGCCATCCGAAGGGCGGCGCTTTCCGCGTCCATCGCAGCCAACGCGCTTTGCGCCTTGTGTGAGGCTTCGAGAATCGCGCCCTTGTTCGTGTCGAAGAGGGGCAACGGTATGGAGATGCCGACCACCGCCTGGTTATCGCGCACGCTGCCCGCGATGACGCGTTTTATTCCCGCGCTGACCGTGACGTCGGGGATGCGCTTTGCACGCTCGACCGATATTGCCGCGTTGGCGCGAAGCATTTCGGCTTTTGCGGCGCGTGAGAGCGGCGAATCGTTCAGGCGCGCGACGAGCGCACTTAGCGGTTCCGCCTCAGGCACGCTTTCCAGATCGCCCGCAACCGCGCGCCCGCGCAGCGCATCGCTGCCCGTGGCGTTCTGCAGCTTCTCCGCAGCGCTATCCACGCGGATCTTTGCGTTATCCCGTTCGATCTGGACACCGACGGATGCAACGTGCGCTTTCGTTGCCTCGACCGGCGACACCTTTCCGGCACGCGTGCGTTTTTCTGCGATGTCCGCGGATCGGGCGGCGATGGCGGCGGCGTCTTCGGCGACCTGAAGCTGGCGCTGCGCAGCGAGCAGTTCATAAAAAGCCGCGATGACCTGCGAGCGAAGCGCGGCATCGCGATCTTCGAGTGTCGCGAGCGCGGCCTCGCGGCCGTACGACGCAACATCGAGCCTCGCGCGACGCTTGCCGCCCAGTTCGATGGTCTGATTGACGAGCGCCGTCGACGTGCGCTCTGTTCCGCCGAAGCCTTCCTGCAGGAACGACAGCTCCGGATTGGGGCGCGTGCCCGCCTGCATCAAGGTGCCTGCCGACGCATCGACGTCAGCCCGTGCGCCGCGCAGGATGGGATTTGCCTGCGCGGCGAGGCCGAGGATGTCGTCGAGCGACAGGGCATCGGACGATGGGCGGTGGATGGCCGTGGCTTGAGCGGTGGGTGACTCGGGGACGTTACTGTCGGGTGGAACCACTGGCTGCGCGCTGACCGTGGCAACGGCGGTAGTCAGCAGCAGCGTGATCAACAAGCGTGTGGGCATGCTGGAAGACAAGGATCGTGAATGTTGCGAGCGATCCTAAGGCTGCGGCGGAGTGCGAACATGACGGCTAGATGAGATTTCTGTCATGTGCGACGGCGAGACGGAGTGACGTCTACGGAGTCACAACTTTAATTGCGTGCGTCTGTATCGCTCTTGTGCGGGAAACGCTACATTGCGCGCAAATGCAGCGCATCCCGCGTCCACGAGCGGCTCGACCATCTCGCGACGCGCTTCGGGCAGGAAATCGCTCTGCCACAGGAAGCGGCAGTGACCCGGCCCGTCCGGCACGATCTGCATCGACGCATGGTGATGCTCGAACGGGTCGCTCAAGACCGTGTAAGCGATCCGCATGCGCGTTTCGTCGATTGTGACGATGCGCTCCTGAACGACCGCGCCGTTAGCAAACGTGACGGTGCGCGTATCGCCGTCGAAGGTGCAGCTCACGAGCACGCCCGCGAATGCGTGGGCAGCGTCGCCCGGATTGCGCAGCGCGCGCCATGCGTGGGCCGCATCCGTTTCCAGTCTGAGTTCCCGAAAGAGCGAAGTCATTGCGGCCTCTCCTTTTCACGGCGTGCGCCGAACGGACCTGGTCGCATTGTGCACGCGCGCGAGGCGCCATTCCTGGGAAAAACTGCACCTGGCGTTGATTCGCTTCGCTCGATGCGCCTCAGTGCGAATGCCGGTGGTGCACGTCCGGGAAATGCCGGTGACTGTGCGTCACGGGTGCGTGATGATGCGCATGGGTATGCGGCTCGGTGCCGTCCCATTCGAAATCGTGTTCGTGCAGGTGGTGCTCGTCGTGGCGGTGCTGGTGCGTGTGATCCAGCGGCTCGTGCGTGTGCTCGTGCTCGTGGCGCTCGCGCACGTGCAGCCACACGCCGAGCGCCATGAGCGCAGTCGCGAGCCAGAAGGTTGCCGCGGGACGCTCGGGCCACAGCGTGAGCGAAAGCGCCACGCCGAACAGCGGCGCAACCGAAAAATAAGCGCCCGTGCGCGCCGTGCCGAGATGGCGCAACGCGACGACGAAGAGCACAAGACTTATTCCATAGCCCGCGAAGCCTACGGCCATGGCGCTGGCCATCCGGCCCGCATCGGGCCAGTGCGCGCCGAGCGCGAACGCGATGGCGAGATTCACGGGACCCGCGACGAGTCCCTTCAGGCACGCGACGACCATCGCGTCGTTGGTCGAGACCTTGCGGGTGAGATTGTTGTCGATGGCCCAGCACAGGCACGCTCCGGCCACGAGCAGTTCTCCCGGCGTTACGCCGGCGTGAGACGCTGGCCACGAAAGCAGGACGCCACCGGCGACGATGGCCGCCATGCCGAGGAAGATCTGCGTGTCGACGTTCTCACGGAAACAGAGCCACGCGATCAACGCCGTAAAGACGCCTTCGAGATTGAGCAGCAGCGAACTGGCGGCTGCGGGCGCGGTGCTCAGGCCGAGCATCAGCAGCGCCGGTCCGGCAATGCCGCCCGCCGCAATCGCGCCGAGCAGCCAGGGCAATTCGGCGACCTTCAGGAGACTATCGGCGTGCGGCGCGCTTGCCTTGCCGCGCCCATGCCGCACGGCGATCGTGAAGGCGAGGCCGAGACCGCTGCCCAGATAGAAAAGCCCCGCAACCATGAACGGCGGAAGCGTGCCGAGCAGGGCTTTCGCGAGCGGTGTGGTGACGCCGAACAGGGTCGCGGCGAGCAGGGCCGTGACGATAGCGTTCTGATGGAACTTCATGGTCGGGACGAAGCAGCGGTCGATGTGCGCGATTTTACGCGGGCGGCCAGTGTGGCGCCTCGGCAGCGGGGTGCTTACTGCCGAATCAGCGCCATCATCGCGCCGAAACCCACGAACACGCCGCCCGTCAGGCGATTGAAGGCCTTCGCGACGCGGCGGTTCTTGAGCGCGGTGCCGATGCGCGTGCCGCAGCCGCCGTAGACCAGGTACCAGCTCACCTCGACGACGGCGAACGTCGCGACCAGAATGCCGAACTGCGGCAACGTGGGGCGGCTGGCGTCGATGAATTGCGGCAGCAGCGCGGCGGCGAACAGGATCGCCTTCGGATTGCTGCTCGCGACGAGGAAGCCGTTGCGAAAGAGCGCGCCGGGGCGCCGCGCAACCGCCGCGACAGGCGAATCGGCTTCGTGGGCACCGTCGTCGTGCACGGGCGCACCCCAGGCCTTGATGCCGAGGTAGACAAGATAGGCCGCGCCGATCAGGCGAAGGGCGTCGAACATGGCGGGCCAGGCTTTCAGGAACACACCGAGTCCGGCTGCGGACACCGAGAGCATCAGCACGAGCGCGGAGAGGCACCCGGCCATGCTGGCACTGGTGCGGCGCAGGCCGTATTGCGCGCCGTGCGACATGATGAGCAGCATGTTGGGGCCGGGGATGGCGGAAATCACGAAGACGGTGGCGAGATAGAGCCACCAGGTATGCAGACTCATGACGACGGCGGACAGAAGTGGGGCGGAACGGAGATTATGCCAGCGCCAGTGCTCTGCCCGTCGGTGCACTGCAATAATTGCGAAACGTTTCAATCGTTAAATATTGTCAACCGCGGGTGATTGTGATTGATAGGCTGGTGTCGCTCGACCAGAATAAAACGATTCGTGCGTGTGCGAAGGCGCGCGGCGGGTGGCTGGCGGCATGCGCGCAACGGGCGCGCAGGCGCCTTTCGGCGGCGATGGAAGCTGACAACTGGAGGATCGTATGGGCATTCTGGACAAGGTAGGCGAGGTTGTAGGTGCAGTGGCCGCAGTCGAAGCGACGGAAAAACTGGACCCGGACGCAGGTTTCCTGACGAAGGCTGCCGCGGCCATCGCGGGTTTCGAGGGCGCGGGCAAGCTGGAAGAGGTGGTTGAAAAGAAAGAGGAAGAGAAGAAGGACGACGAGAACGCCCAGCAAGCCGACAGTTCCGATTCGCAGGCGTAACGGCTCGGGTTGGTCGGCGCTGCGGCTCGCGCGCCGAACGCTGGAGATCGAAGGCCGCGGTTTGACGACCGCGGCTTTTTCCTTTTTGGGGCCCGGCGCACGCGGCAGGCGAACCCTCTGCGTCCTCGCCTGATTCGCACGCCATTGATATTTTTTCCGACCTAATCGACGCGAAAAAATATATTGGACGTCTTACCGGCCCTCTCGCACCATTCCTTGTTTTCCTGCCCCCTTGCGCACTGCCTGCCGCCGCCGGAAACGGCGTAACGGCGCGTGAGCAGGCCCGGACACAACGCCGAATCCTGATAACCACAAAATTCGAGGACACACATGCCTGACTATCGATCGCGAACTTCGACTCATGGCCGGAACATGGCTGGCGCGCGCGCCCTGTGGCGCGCCACCGGCATGAAGGACGGCGACTTCGGCAAGCCGATCATCGCCGTGGTCAACTCCTTTACCCAGTTCGTGCCGGGCCACGTTCACCTGCGCGACCTCGGCGCACTGGTGGCGCACGAGATCGAGGCCGCTGGCGGTGTGGCCAAGGAATTCAACACCATCGCGGTCGACGACGGCATCGCCATGGGCCACGGCGGCATGCTGTATTCGCTGCCGTCGCGCGAGCTGATCGCCGACTCGGTCGAGTACATGGTCAACGCGCACTGCGCCGATGCCATGGTCTGCATCTCGAACTGCGACAAGATCACCCCCGGCATGCTGATGGCCGCGATGCGCCTGAACATCCCCGTGGTGTTCGTCTCCGGCGGCCCGATGGAGGCCGGCAAGATCAAGTCGCCGGCCGACGGCCAGGTGATCGCCAAGATCGACCTGATCGACGCGATGATCAAGGCGGCCGATCCCAAGGTGAGCGACGCCGAGGCCGAGGAAGCCGAGCGCAACGCGTGCCCGACGTGCGGTTCCTGCTCCGGCATGTTCACCGCCAACTCGATGAACTGCCTGACCGAAGCGATCGGCCTGGCCCTGCCGGGCAACGGCACCATCGTTGCGACGCACGCCTGGCGCCGCGGTTTGTTTGAGCAGGCCGGCCGCCTGATCGTCGATCTGTGCCGCCGCTATTACCGGGAAGACGACGCGTCGGTGTTGCCGCGCAGCATCGCGACCAAGCGCGCCTTCGAGAACGCCATGGCGCTGGACGTGGCCATGGGCGGCTCCACCAACACGGTGCTGCACCTGCTGGCGGCGGCGCAGGAGGCGGGCGTCGACTTCACGATGACCGATATCGACCGCATCTCGCGCAAGGTGCCTTGCCTGTGCAAGGCCGCGCCAGCGACCGACAAGTACCACATCGAAGACGTGCACCGTGCGGGCGGCATCCTCGGCATTCTCGGCGAGCTGCTGCGCGCGGACCTGCTCGACCCGGATTGCGGCAACGTGCACAGCGGCACGCTGGGCGCTGCGATCGCGCGCTGGGACGTGAACGGAAGCACCGACGAGGCTGCGCACAAGTTCTATCGCGCCGCGCCGGGCGGCGTCGCAACCCAGGTCGCCTTCAGCCAGGAAGCCACCTTCAATTCGCTGGATCTCGACCGCGAGAGCGGCTGCATCCGCAGCAAGGAACACGCGTACTCGAAAGACGGCGGCCTGGCCGTGCTGTACGGCAACCTGGCCGAGAAGGGCTGCATTGTCAAGACCGCGGGCGTGGACGAGTCGCAGTGGGTGTTCTCCGGCCGCGCTCGCGTGTACGAGAGCCAGGACGATGCCGTCGAAGGCATCCTCGGCGACCAGGTGCAGCCGGGCGACGTGGTCATCATCCGCTACGAAGGGCCCAAGGGCGGTCCGGGCATGCAGGAGATGCTGTATCCGACCTCGTACCTGAAGTCCAAGGACCTCGGCAAGAGCTGCGCGCTCTTCACCGATGGCCGCTTCTCGGGCGGATCCTCGGGTCTCGTGATCGGCCATGCATCGCCGGAAGCGGCGGAGGGCGGCACGGTGGCGCTCGTCAACGATGGCGACACCATCCACATCGACATCCCTAACCGCAAGATCCACCTCGACGTCTCCGACGAGGAACTGGCGCGCCGCCGTGCCGCCATGGAAGCGCGCGGCGCGCGTGCGTGGCAGCCGGCGAATCGCGAGCGCGTGGTCTCGGCTGCGTTGCAGGCTTACGCGGCGCTGGCCACTTCGGCCGACCGCGGCGCCGTGCGGGATATCTCGCAACTGAAGCGCAAGTAAAGAGCCGCGCGGTACTGTCGCCATCGATCGGGCGATAACGGATGACGGGATCGATATGCCAGTAGCGCATATCGGTCCCGTCGCCGTTTGGGCGATCCGCGAATTGTTTTCGCCGCTTTCGTTTGCCTCGCGCCGCATCGTATTGTTTGCGATGGGAGAGCGGCTTTCCGGTTCTTGAGTAATCTGGACTGCAATTCATATTGCAGCTGGAGGAGTGGCGCTACGAATCAAATCGGCATCGGCGGGGTTCGGTTTGTTGCGGGGTTTGGCCGCCCTCTCATGCTTGACGGCCTGTGAAGAAACCGTAATCACGGGGAAGCGGAATCGTCGAATGACACCCGGAAAACAGAATCAGAGCGAGCCGTCTGCAACCGTTCCGGCCTGCTAGACTTAAAGTCTCCCGGTAAACCATGGAGGAAGACATGACGACCGTTTACGTCGTGAAAACCGGTGACCAGTTCCTCTGCGCTGCCGAGGATGGCGACATCGGCATGGCGCCGGCGACTGAAGATGCCAAGTGTTTTCTCTCGTATGAAGAAGCGGAAAAAGTTGCGCACGTGCACGCCGACCCCGGATACGAAATCGTGGCCATCGTCGTTACCCCACACTAACGCTGAGTTCGCTGGACGCTCGCTAAAAGAGGGCGCCAGCATTTTTGCTGGCGCCTACGTGTTGCCTGCGATCTTGAGCGCTTCTAATTCCGTCACTCAGCGCGTTGCGGTCGAGAAACACAAAAAACCGGGCTAGCCGATAACTACGCTTGCGTTGAAGCGGCGACCGTCAAGCCCGGCCGTCGCTTCAACGCAAAACTGCTGCACCCAATGCAACGTGAGGGCATTGGGTGTAGCGCAAGCCGGAGATCATCGTCGTGCTCGATCGAGGAGTGCAGCGCGGCCAGTTCCTGTCACTCGACGTTCTGGTCCAGCCTTGTCTTTTTCGCTGAATCCCAGGAATCAGCCCACTATAAAGTGCCTTTTACTTCTTCGTATCCAACAAAAAGGCTATAGCGTTTTGTAGTAAAGCGTATAACACAATACTCCGGATCATCGGGGCCGCTCCATTCGCTTCCCATGATCGGAAACCACATATCATTTTTGGTCTGAGCGTCGTTCAGTATTTCAGCCGTTCCCACAAGCGTTATGTTGTATTCGCTGGTGTTGACACACACGCTGGCGCGATTGCAGTTTTTAATTCGCTGCACTGAATCTCTATCGAGTGAAGTGGCAAACGTAAGCCATTTAATGCCGTCTGCTTTTGCGATGGTTAATGTCGAGGCCGTGGGATAGCCGTCTTCATCGATGAGCGCAAGAGCAGCATATCCCTCCATGCCGCCGCCAATATAGCCCGTTTTCGCATTAATGATTTCTGATGCCCTGGCGACAATATCCTGATTCATCTTTCAGATCCTTTCTGAAAAAATATTCCGTCGTGGCTCCGGGGTTTTTCACCGCGGTAGAAACTGCTGGCACTCTGTATCGAACCAGTAATTGACCAGGCGTTGCGCCGCCTGTAGATCGTCTGGGTAGTATGGATCGTCGTCCCATGGTGACGGGTTGTAGCCCGCTTTCCTCAGGGCCACGAGTTCGCTCTGGTGTTCCGCCATCGTCGGAGGCGCGTTGCTTCTAAGCGCGGCCAGGTCACGGCACTCCGTTGGGGTCAGATGTGGCCCGCCTTGTTGCCAGCCTTGTGGCGCGGTGCCGACGGCACAACCCGTCAGCAGCAGTGCCATCGCAGTGAACGTCGAGCAATTTCTCGGGAGGTTTTCCATCATGCATCTCCACGCATCTGATTGGCGCAACGCAAGCGGCGCGATGCCGCCGGTCACGTGTGACTTGCACGTCTATTTTGCCTCAGGCCCGTCACCGGAAGAGGCGCACTGTACAAAGAGAAAAAAGTCAGGAGCCGGCGCCTCGAATGACCGGCGTAAGAGCCGAACCGGCAACGCTCCAATCAAACTCTGTTCAACCGATACCTATACCCCGGTACCCTATCTGGCGTAATATAGCCCCCTACCGTATTCAGGAGGTGGTCGTGAGCCATACGATTCGCGAAAAACAGAAGCTGCTTAACCGGGTTCGCCGCATTAAGGGGCAGGTCGAGGCCGTTGAGCGCGCACTCGAAGAAGAGCGCGGCTGCATGGATGTGCTCCAACTCATTACCAGTACGCGAGGCGCGATGAACGGCCTGCTTGCCGTGGTACTTGAAGATCACATCCGAACGCATCTCGTCGACGCAGAGCCGGACGACGAGCACGGCAGCGGCACCGAGCAGCTGATTGAGGTAGTCCGCAGCTACTTCAAGTAAGAGGAAATCATGAGCAGTTTTGAAAATTCCGCTTTCGGAGCGGGGCACGATCACATCTTTCTGGGCGCGGGCCATGAAGACAACGAGCGCAGGACCTGGATGGTGATTGCGCTGTGCAGCGCGATGATGGTGGCTGAAATTGTCGGCGGCAGTCTTTTTGGCTCGCTGGCGCTCGTCGCCGATGGTCTGCACATGTCGACACATGCCGGCGCGATGCTTATCGCTGCTTTGGCGTACACCTACGCGCGCAGGTACGCGGCCGACAATCGCTTCGTATTCGGCACCGGCAAGCTGGGCGACCTTGCAGGCTTCACCAGCGCCATCGTGCTTGCCATGATCGCGCTGCTGATTGGGTACGAAGCCGTGCTGCGCTTTCTCTCGCCCGTGCCCATCCACTTCGGTCAGGCGATTCCTATCGCCGTGCTTGGGTTGCTCGTCAATCTCGCGAGCGTCTGGCTGCTGAGCGGCAACCACCATGGCCACAGTCATGGGCACAGCCACGGACACGGCCATGGTCACGGTCATGGCCATGAAGACGATCACGGTCACGAAGACGAAGTCCATCGCATCTCCGGCAGCACGGGCGTGATTGCTTTGTCGGTTTTCGAAGACTGTGTACCGCCGGTATTTCGCATTACGCCCGAAACGGTTTCCGCGAAGCTAAGCGCCGATGCTGTTTCAGTTACGACGATTCGCCCCGATGGCACGCGACAGACCTTCGCATTCGCCGATCACGGTGGCTATCTGGAGTCGACGGACGACATTCCCGAGCCGCACGCGTTCAGGGCCATCGTCCGGTTGCCTGATGGTGAGCATCAGATTGCGTTCGAGGAGCACGATCACGATCACGACGATGCACAGGCGGCCGCAAATCGCGACCACAACATCCGCTCGGCCTACATTCACGTCATTGCCGACGCGGCGGTTTCCGTGCTCGCGATTATCGGCCTTCTGCTGGCGCGTACGTTTGGCTGGGTCTGGATGGATCCGCTTGCGGGCGTAATCGGCGCCCTGGTGATTGCAAACTGGTCGTGGGGCTTGATGCGCGATACGGGCGGTATTTTGCTCGACATGAATCTGGACAGGCGCATGGCCGAGAACGTTCGTCATGTCATCGAAGACAACGGCGACACCGTGCTCGATCTCCATGTCTGGCGCGTCGGGCCGGGGCACATGAGTGCGGCGGTTTCAGTTGTCACACGAGACGCGCAACGTAGCCCAGGTTTCTATCACGCGGTGCTCAAGCGGTTCAAGGGGCTGTCGCATTTGACGGTCGAAGTCAATCCGGCCCGCCCGGCCACGTGAGCGATGGCAGTCAAATTGCCTTTCATGGAAGCGTGGTGCGAAGTGTTTCAGTGCATCCGACATTCAGACAAACGGTAACCGGGGAACAGGAATGAGCTGTGAGTGTTCTCGGATTTCGTCCAATACGGCCGCCCAACGGAAGACGATCAAGATTGCGCTGGTTCTGAATCTGGCGATGTTCGTGGTCGGTATCGTGGCGGGATGGCGTGCGCAATCGGTGGGAATTCTGTCCGACGCGCTGGACATGTTGACCGACGCGGCTGCCTATGCGCTGGCGCTGATGGCATTCACACGCGGGATGGCGTTCAAGCGGAATGCCGCCAGATGGACCGGCGGCATCCTGGTGCTACTGGGGGCGGGCATGATAGCCGAGGTGATCCGGCGCTGGTACGCCGGCAGTGAGCCGATCGGTATGGTGATGCTGGCCTATTCGGTTGTATCGTTCGCGGTCAATCTCTACGTCCTTACGCAACTGGCAAAGTACCGGCGCGGCGAGATTCATATGCGCGCGAGTTATATCTGCACGCGTGCCGATGTCCTGGCCAACATCGCGGTGTTCTTGTCGGGCGGCATCGTGCTGGCGACAGGCTTTCGTGCGGTTGACCTGCTGGTCGGGTTTGTCATCGGGCTCTATGTGCTGAGAGAGGCGGTCGAGATCCTGCGAGAAGCAAATGAGGCGAGCGCTACGATCTGAACGCCGACCTTGACGACGCAGACTCCGCTCCCATCGACCACTGCCTGCACGAGACGCTTCACGAACCGGGCTAACAGTTTTTCATTCCCCCCGCACGGTTTTTAGTTGCCGTGTTAATTCGGACCGGGAAGCGTGGCGATTTTGATTGCGCTGCGAGCGGACGCAAATGTGTCCACTCGCAGCGCCATGCAGTGTCGTTGTTACGCAGCGGTGTTGGCAGACGTGTTTTGCACTTCGTGGTCATCGGCGGTATATCGGGCCACAAGGGTCATCGGCCCGGTTTCGCCGATGTCGACGCGGACGGTGTGGCCGCTCCCAGGCGCGATATCGCAGGCTTGTCCTTCGATGTTTTCCATGCGAGTCAAGGTCAGGTCGCGCGTGCTATCCGGAGTCACGATCTCCAGCGTGTCGCCAACGGTAAAGCGATTTTTCACGTCGAGCGTCGTGAGCCCGGTCGCCGCGTCATAAGCCAGCCATTCGCCGACGAATTGCTGACGCGCGTTGCCCGAGGCGCCGCTGAGGTAGTTCTGATATTCCTCGGAGTGATGCCGCTGCAGGAAACCATCGGTGTAGCCGCGATTCGCGAGGCCGTCGAGGCGGCCGATGAGCCCCGCGTCGAACGGGCGGCCGGAGATCGCGTCGTTGATGGCGCGCGTATAGAGCTGCGCGGTACGCGCGACATAGTAGTGCGACTTGGTGCGGCCTTCGATTTTCAGGCAATCGACGCCGATATCGACCAGTCGCTGCACATGCTCAATCGCGCGCAGGTCGCGCGAATTCATCAGATACGTGCCGTGCTCGTCTTCGGACAGCTCCATCCATTCGCCGCTGCGGTTCTCTTCTTCTTCCAGCAGATACACGCGATCCGCTGCCGCGTGGCGCGGCACGTGTTCGCCTTCGGGCGTAAGTGTGGATTCGGTCATGCGATAGCTCCAGCGACACGCGTTGGTGCAGGTGCCCTGATTCGAATCGCGGTGATTGAAATAGCCGGAGAGCAAACACCGGCCGGAATACGCCATGCACAACGCGCCGTGCACGAAGACTTCGAGTTCGGTATCGGGGCACCGTTGGCGGATATCCTCGATCTCGTCAAGCGAGAGTTCGCGCGACAGGATCACCCGCGATACGCCGATCGAATTCCAGAAACGGATGCTGGCGTAATTGACGGTGTTGGCCTGCACGGAAAGGTGGACCGGCATGTCGGGCCACGCCTCGCGGACCATCATGATCAGTCCGGGGTCGGCCATGATCAGCGCATCCGGCCCAAGGGCGACCGCACCCGACAAGTCCTTGATAAAGGTGTCGACCTTGCGGTTATGCGGCATCAGATTGACGGTCAAGTAGAAGTGCTTGCCGGCGGCCCGGCACGCCTCGATACCCTTGCCGAGGAAGTCCGTGTTGCGGAACTCGTTGTTGCGCGCACGCAGGCTGTAGCGTGGCAGGCCCGCGTACACCGCATCGGCGCCGTATGCGAGAGCGTAGTTCAAGGCGCGTAGCGAGCCGGCGGGGCTGAGGAGTTGGGGGCGCTTCATGGCGTAGGCCTGCAGGACAAAACCCGCAAGGATACCAGTGTTTCCTGGGCGCACCTTGTGCCGGCCCGCGTCGGAGTGTGGCTTTTATCCAGAAGGTGGCGGGATCGCCCGGATCAGCTACTGGCTTATGCGCGTTCTGCATGCGTGCTCGCTCAGATTGATACAACTCGCACTCCGTTCGCGCGGTTCAACGGCGAGGAAATTGTGGACGCAAGTAGACTTGGTCACGACGGTGCTTGTACTCCCGCGGACGGCCTATCATATCCACTCCATACAGATGCAGGTGCTATCGATGCAAACCTCGCCGATCCTTGAGTCCGCGTTGACCTGTCCGAAGTGCGGGGACGTGTCGGTTGTCGTCATGCCGACCGACGCCTGTACCTACTTCTACGAATGCCCGAGTTGCAAGGCCCTGCTGACTCCCAAGTCTGGCGACTGTTGCGTCTTCTGTTCGTATGGCTCGGTCAAGTGTCCGCCCATGCAAGACGCACGCGCGTGCTGCGCAAAGTCTGTCCCTCAATCCGAACGTTGAGCGCCCGCTTTCCGAAAAAGCGAATGATTTCGCGCCGCCGCAGAAAGATCGGGTTGAAGCCATAGCGTAAAAGCAGGCGACATCAACAAGGGCTACGGCCCTGCGGGTAACCGCTAGAATTGCGGTTTTAGCCCGGAAAATGTCCATGTCTTTTGCCTCGCTTGGCCTGATCGATCCGTTGCAGCGCAATGTGCAGGAGCTCAATTACCAGACACCTACGCCGGTGCAGGTCAAGGCGATTCCTGCTGTGCTCAGTGGCAAGGACGTCATGGCTGCGGCGCAAACCGGTACGGGCAAAACGGCTGGTTTTGCGCTGCCGCTGTTGCAACGGCTGGTACAACACGGCCCGGCGGTGTCCAGCAACCGCGTGCGTGTTCTGGTGCTGGTGCCCACGCGTGAACTGGCCGAACAAGTGCTACAGAGCTTTATCGCTTACGGCAAAGGCCTCGACTTGCGATTTCTGGCTGCCTACGGCGGTGTGAGTATCAACCCGCAGATGATGAAGTTGCGCAAAGGCGTGGATGTGCTCGTTGCCACGCCGGGCCGCTTACTGGATCTCAATCGCCAGAACGCAGTGCAGTTCGATCAGGTGCAAACGCTGGTGCTCGATGAAGCCGATCGCATGCTGGATCTGGGCTTTGCACGCGAACTCAACGCCGTCTTTGACGCTTTGCCCGCTCAGCGCCAGACGCTGCTGTTCTCGGCCACGTTTACCGACGATATCCGCGCCATGGCGGCGAACATTCTGCGCGGCCCGGTCAATATCAGCGTCAGCCCGCCCAATGCCACGGCCAGCAAGATCAAGCAGTGGGTGGTGACGGTGGATAAAAGGAACAAGCCGGACCTTTTCATGCACCTTGTGGCTGAGAACAAGTGGGAGCACGCGCTGGTATTCGTCAAAACCCGCAATGGCGTGGAATACCTGGCGGGCATGCTGGATGAAGCGGGCTATGCGGTCGACACTATCCACGGCGACAAACCGCAACCCGCGCGCCTGCGTGCGCTGGAGCGCTTCAAGACCGGCGAAGTGAATATGCTGGTCGCCACCGATGTGGCTGCGCGCGGGCTGGATATCGACGATCTGCCGCTGGTGATCAACGTCGATCTGCCGATCGTGGCGCAAGACTATGTGCACCGCATTGGCCGTACCGGCCGCGCGGGCGCGAGCGGCGTGGCGGTGTCACTTGTGTGTGCCGATGAAGCACCGCAACTGGCCGCGATTGAAGCGCTGATCCGGCAAACGCTGCGCCGTGAAGAAGAGCCGGGTTTTGAAGCGGAACACCGCGTGCCGCAAACCAGCGCGACGGGCGAGATCATCAAGAAACCGAAAAAGCCCAAGAAGCCCAAAGTGCCGCAAGCTGCATCGGGTGCGACGCAGGTGCCCGGTAAAAGCCTGCAAGGTGGCGAAAACAAACGCAAACCTGCTGCGCAGCGCGCTGCGGCCAAGGGTATAGGAACGGGCCCGTCCAGCGCTAATCCATTCAGCGTGCAAAAGCCACGCAGCAAACCCGCTAGCAAGCCAGTTGCGGGCTCACGTAAGCCGGCTGGCAAACCCGCTGGTGGCCGGGGCAAACGCCAACCGTGATTCATGGAGATGAGTAACGGCAGCCCTGCAACAGGCTGGCGGGTAATGGCGCACTGAATCAGGATCCGTGCCAACTTCGGGGCCGAATGGCCGCTGAACCTAGATCCCTCGACGCAGTGCGTTAGCGACGACAACGAACGCTGGCGTCGGCTGGCGGCGGCTCGGGTAATACAGGTGAAACCCGGGAAACGGCGCGCACCAGTCGGACAGCACCCGCACTAGCTGCCCGCTTTCGAGCTGCGACAAGACCCGTTGTTCGGGAACGTAGGCGAGACCGACGCCAGCAAGCGCGGCTTTCGTCGCCATCGTCGCGCTATTGAAGACAAGTTGCCCTTCGACGCGCACGTTCAACTCGCGCTCACCCTTCTTGAACTCCCACGCGTAAATGCCACCGGCCGTTGGCAGCCGGATATTGATGCAGTTATGCGCCGTCAAATCTCGCGGTGTCTTCGGCTTGGGATGCGTGGCGAAATAACCTGGCGTGCCAACGACGGCCATGCGCACGTCGGGGCTGATCCGAACGGCAACCATGTCTCTCGCAACCTGCTCTCCGAGCCGCACGCCTGCATCCAGCCGTTGTTCGACAATGTCCGTGAGTCCGTTGTCGATGATGATTTCAATCGTTATGTCCGGATAGTCGGGCAGAAGCTTTTCAATAACCGGCCACAAAAGCAGTTCTGTCGCGTGTTCTCCGGCGGCAATGCGCACAGTGCCCGCCGGTGTATCCCGCAAGGCGGTGAGCGCATTTAACTCCGCCTCGATCTCGTCAAGCCGGGGGCCGACCGACTGTATCAGCCGTTCGCCCGCTTCCGTTGGTGCGATATTGCGCGTTGTCCGCGTCAAAAGGCGAAGTCCGAGCCGCGCTTCCAGGTTACGCACGGTCTGGCTCAGCGCAGACTGTGAAACGCCGAGTTTCGCGGCTGCCCTGGTAAAGCTGCCCTCGCGTGCGACGGACAGAAATGCGGAGATATCGGAGAGATCGGAGCGCGCCATTTATAAGCCCACCTTCTAGCTTTATGCGGATTTTAGCTCTTTATCGCAAGAAGCCACGTTGCTACATTGAACGTCGCAGCAACTATTGCAAGGAGCACTCATGCAGATCACCCGATGCGGTTCTCAGTCGTCTGTGACTGGACCGGCCGACTATTTCACCGGAACGGTAAGGATCGACGCGCCATTCGCAGGCGAGCAGCCTGCCCGCATTGGCGGCGCAACCGTGACATTCGAACCGGGTGCGCGGACCGCGTGGCATACGCATCCGTTCGGTCAGACGCTTTTGGTGACCGCAGGCTGCGGCTGGGTCCAGCGCGATGGCGGACCGGTCGAGGAAATCCGGTCAGGCGACATCGTCTGGATCGCCCCTGGGGAAAAGCACTGGCACGGCGCGACCGCCACCACGGCGATGACGCATATCGCCATTGCTGAAAGCCAGAACGGCAGTCCGGTCGAATGGATGGAGAAGGTTACGGACGAGCAGTATCAAGCGGGTGTCACCGCAAGCTAAGGAGCCGGGAAATGTACAAACGTATGCTTGGAAAGAGCGGACTTGAAGTCTCCGCGGTCGGTCTCGGCTGCATGGGGCTCAGCTATGGCTATGGGCCTGCAACGGAGAAGGCCGACGCAATCGAACTCATTCGCTCCGCCTTCGATCAGGGCGTGACCTTTTTCGACACCGCCGAAGCCTATGCGCAGGGCGCGAATGAAACACTGCTCGGCGAGGCGCTGGAGCCGTTTCGCGACCAGGTTGTGATCGCAACCAAGTTCGGCTTCGAAGGCGGTGACGTTCAGAAGGGTGTCAACAGCAGGCCGGACAATATCCGCGCGGTGACGGACGCGGCGCTCAAACGGCTGCGCACGGATCGCATCGATCTGCTCTATCAGCATCGGGTCGATCCGGATGTGCCGATGGAGGATGTCGCCGGCGCGGTCAAAGACCTGATTCAACAGGGCAAGGTCAGGCATTTCGGCATGTCGGAAGCGGGCGTCGAGTCGATCCGCCGTGCGCATGCCGTGCAGCCGGTCGCGGCGCTGCAAAGCGAATATTCGCTGTGGTGGCGCGAACCGGAAAAAGAAATCCTGCCCCTGCTCGAAGAACTCGGCATCGGTTTTGTGCCCTTTAGCCCGCTCGGCAAGGGCTTCCTGACTGGCGCGATTAACGCAAACACGAGCTTCGATAAAACCGACTTCCGCAATGTCGTGCCGCGCTTCTCCGAAGACAACCGCAAGGCCAATCAGGCGCTCGTCGACGTGCTCAAGCAGATCGCCGCGAGTCTGAATGCGACGCCGGCGCAGGTCGCGCTCGCGTGGCTGCTCGCACAAAAGCCGTGGCTAGTGCCGATTCCGGGCACGACAAAGCTGCATCGATTGAGGGAAAACATCGGCGGTGCCGCGATCGAGCTAACGCCCGGCAATCTGGGCGACATCGATGCGCAGCTTTCGAACATCCCCGTGCAAGGCGAGCGATACCCTGCACATCTGCAGGCGCGCGTCGGCAGGTAACGCGTCTGCACCCAACGCGCTGGCAAGCGCCCGGTAGGGTCGCCGACGACAACGTTGCTCACACAACGTCAGTCTTCCCAGTCGCGCCACTCGACGTCGTATTCATCAACGTACGCCGCCACCGCGGCACCCACGGTCGGGAAGAAATGGGCCGCACCGATCTTGTCGAACAATTGATAGCGGGATAACAGATCCTTGACCGGGCCCTTCATTTCCGCGAAGTTCAGGTCGATCCCGCGCTTGCGGAGGAGTTGGTGGAGATCGGTCAGGACGCTGGCCGCGGTGACGTCGATGTCTGTGACCGGCTCGGCCGCGAGGACGAGCCAGCGCGTCGGTGTACTGGCGTTCGAGATGGCCTGTAAAACGCGATCACGAAATATTTCCGCGTTTGCGAAAAAGAGCGGTGCGTCCCAGCGGTACAGGAGAAGCCCGGGGACGCAGCGAGCCTGCGGATGGCGCACGATGTCGTGATAGCCCTTGCGTCCGTCAACGCGCCCCAGCACGGCATCGTATGGGCGCCACGCACGCCACACGAACGCAAGCAGCGCGAGGGCAACCGCAAAGAAGATGCCATGCACTACGCCGACCAGCGCGACGCCCACGAAGCAAACAGCCGACTGGACGAACTCGCTCGGGCGCAGACGCAACAGGCCGACTACGCTTCGCACCTCGAACAGCCCGATTCCGGCTGCCACGACCACGGCTCCGAGCGCGGCGGTCGGCAACGAGCGAACCAGCTTCGGCGCGAACAACAGCAACGCGCACACACACAATGCGGCTACAACGCCCGTCAGTTGCGTCTTCGCGCCGGACGATTCCGCAACGGGCGTACGTGATGCGCTGCTGGTCACCGGGAAGCCCTGCAGCAGGCCGCAAACGATGTTGGCCGCGCCGAGGGCGACCAACTCCTGATCGCGATCGACATTCCTGCCGCTGTCGCGGGTCGCGAAGACGCGCGAGAGCACGCTGATGTCGGTCAGTGAGATCAGTGCCACGGCGGCCGCACCCGGCAACAGGGCAATGATGTCGTCGAGCGGCACGAGCGGCAGCGCGGGCGGCGGCAGCCCTTGCGGCAAGCTGCTGACGACAGCCACATGCGCGCGCCACGCAAGGTCGAACCACTCGACAACGGCCGTTGCGCCCACAACAGCGATAAAAATGCCCGGCACGCGCGGCAACCACAGCTTGCACGCGAAGATGATGAAGAGACAGCCGAAGCCGAGCATGCAGGTCACGCCGTTGACTGCGCCGCTGGCGACGCCGCGTACGAGGCCGGCCACGCCCTCCACGAGACTGCTGCCGCCGACGTCGAAGCCCAGCAGTTTCGGTGTCTGGCCAATCACGATCGTGAGGGCGACGCCGTTGATGTAGCCGTCACGAATCGGCTTCGAGAGCAGGTCCGTGACGAAGCCGAGATGGAACAGCCCAACGACGACGCAGAACGCGCCGGACAGTATCGCGAGCATGCCGGCGAGCGCCATCAGACGTTCAGGATGTGCGGCGGCGAGCGGAACGACAATCGACGCGATCAGCGCAGCGAGGCCCGAATCGGGCCCGAGAACGAGCAGGCGGCTCGGCCCGAACAGCGCGTATGCGATCATGGCCGCGATCGTTGCATAGAGGCCGCTGATTGGCGGCAGGTGTGCAGCCTCCGCGTAGCCCATGCCGGCAGGCACCACGATGGCCATCAGGACGATACCGGCAACGATGTCCTTGATCAGCCAGCGAGGCCGGTATCCGAGGAGCACCGCGATGCCGGGAACGCGGCGCAGATAGCGCCTTTCCTGCACGCCGGTGGTATCCGCTCGGGCTGGCGAGCGACTCAACGCCTCGCCCCAAAACGGAAGGGCTGGCGGCGATTTCCGGTCACCCAACGCAACTGCATGGACGCACCTCCGTTGAAATGTCGCACTGCGCCATACCGGGCGAGAAACGACATTCCCTACGATAGCGCACCCTGCAGGCAACAGAGGCGCAACGCGTTGGGGGCGGTGTGCGAATAATGGAGTCTGTGTCCGGCTGAAAGGCGTCCGTCTGCCCCTGGGCGCTCAGGAGGCGTCAATCCGGTCGAATTCAGGCGCGCGCGAAATGATTGGCTTTTGTCAAAACCAGTCATTTGGTCGGGCTGACAATAAATGTGGCGTGCATGGCGTCGCGAAAGTGTCCTGGTTCATTACAGAACGCGATATAGCGGCCTGGTTTGAGCATGAGCCGTGCAGTTACCGTCTCCCGGGGATTGAGGTCCTCAACGCCTTGCAGTGCTCGCAGGCGTGCTTCGTTGACCTGCTGCGTCTTTTGATCATACGGCAGCGCGGCGCCGGCTTCGGACCACGGCAAAATCATGAATTCGTGCTTCATCGTGCGCGATTCATTCAGGATTGTGAACTCGACCGGTCCGGCTGGTACGGTGGACGGCACCAACGTCAACGACATGCCAGCGCTTGCTCCATCTGAAAGGCGGACCTTCACCGCGGCAGGTTCGGCAGCAAGTGCACCTGCTGACGCCGCGAAGAGACAGACAGTCAAAAGTGTTTGAAACACGTTCCTCGTCAGCATGATCGCCCTCCCATTTGACTACGATAATTCCGTGTGTCCGAGCTACCGCCGCAGGCGCGACGCCGGTTGATGCGATTGCCGTTGACGCAACACGGCGGACCTGATGCTTTCGGCGCGAAAGCTCCGGCGCTCCACAAATGGATTTGGTGACCAAGGTACGGCTATTTGGCTTAAGGTTGGCTTATGACCGCTGTCGATTTCAGATTCTCAAAGTACAACCAGGAAATTTAAAAAATATAATAGAAACGGCGAACAGTGGAATCATTACTCGCTATCGGACGCAGGCCCTCGCCACATCGTGGATACGATAAACGGTGATCGGTCACCCTTATGGCACGTTCGTCAGGTCATTGAGAGATTGCGCCCGACGCCTGGGATGAGCGGGGCGTTAACCGTGGCTTAATTCTGCGGCATCAAACTGTGATCACTGGGAGCCAGCATTCCAGTACGCCCAGAAGGGCTTAAACACGGAGGTATTTCTCATGAACACGATCATCAAGACGCTTGCTCTTGCGCTTGCTATCGCCGCACCAGCCGTGTCGTTCGCTCAATCGACAAACGGTCCATTAACCCGCGCGCAGGTCGAACAACAATTGATACAAATGAAAGATGCCGGTTACAAGTCGAGCAAGAACCAGTATCCTGCGGATATTCAGGCCGCCGAGTCGCGCATGGCCGCGCAACAGGCCACTGCGTCCAATCCTGGTGCGACTAGCTACGGTGGCGCTGCGATCGGCACGTCGCAAACTGGCGACCGCGTTTCGCGTCGCGCGTGGAATGAAGAGTACCGTCATCGCTGAGGTACCGATATTAGAACGAGTGTATGCGGATACTTCTGGTAGAAGACGATGAGTTGATTGGAAGTGGTCTGCAGCAGGGGCTGCAGGGCGAGGGCTTCGCTGTGGATTGGGTTCATGACGGCGACGCGGCGTCCCTCGCCTTGCGTACGACATCGTACGGGCTCGTCCTGCTCGACCTTGGCCTGCCAAAACAGGATGGGCTCACCTTGCTCACGCGATTGCGCGAGCGAAACGACGATACGCCAGTCATTATCATCACCGCCCGCGATGCCGTTCCTGATCGCGTGGCCGGTCTCGATGGAGGCGCCGACGATTATCTCGTCAAGCCATTTGCTCTCGATGAATTGCTTGCTCGCATGCGTGTTGTGAATCGACGGCAGGCAGGTCGCGCACAAACGGCATTACAGGCTGGATCGCTTCGGCTTGATCCGGCCCAGCATCGGGTCTGGGTGCGCGACGAGGAGATATTCCTCACTACCCGTGAGTTCGCGCTGTTGCAGGAGCTGATGCAGGATCCGAATACAATCGTTTCCCGTGAGCAGCTTGAAGAGCGCCTTTACGGCTGGAACGAAGAAGTCGAGAGCAACACGATCCAGGTACATATCCATAATCTGCGCCGCAAGCTGGGCACAGGGGCGATTCGTAATGTACGCGGCGTGGGCTACAAGATGGGAGAGATTGCGTGATATCTCTGCGTCGGCGTCTGCTGATCTGGCTGCTGCCCGCCGCGCTGCTCGCGGGATTGCTTGCCAGCGCAGCGACCTACTGGGGCGCGCTCGGGGAACTGGACGAGCTACTCGACGACCAGCTCAAGGGCATTGCGCAGCACGTCGTGGTCGAACCCGATGGACGACTCTCATTGAGAGGCATGCAGGGCGCCAACGAGGACCGGCTATCCGGACAGCAATCGCACGCAGTGCTGCTTCAGGTCTGGCGTGGATCGACGGCCGTGTTCAGCAGCGACCGCGATTCGCCCCTGCCGCCGCCAACTGGCGCCGGGTTCGCCGATCTCTCGGTCAATGGCCAACTGTGGCATTCCTATGCCACCCGTAATGGCGACGTGATCGTACGGGTTGCCCAGGCGCGACGGGCGCGCTGGGAGGCGGTGGCAGAGATTGCGATGCATCTGCTCTGGCCCGTGCTATCGCTGGTGCCCGTGCTTGCGCTGTTTTTGTGGTTTGGTATCGGTTACGGCTTGCGGCCATTGCGAAAGATCGCCGCCAACCTGAAGCGACGCGATGCGAACAACATGCATGCGATCGGCACGGCGGCCATGCCGGGGGAAGTCATACCACTGGTTGATGCAATCAACGATCTGCTGTGGCGTCTCGATCATGCGTTTACGGCCCAACGTCAATTCATCGCCGATGCTGCGCATGAGCTTCGTACGCCCATCATGGGACTGACGCTTCAGGCTGACCTGCTGCCACGGGCCGCGAGCGCCACGGAGCGCGACGCAATCACCGCGCAGATTCGCACAGGCACCGCGCGCCTTGCCCATCTCGCAGAGCAATTGCTGACGCTTGCCAGACTTTCGCCCGAATCGCCTACGCCCGACTTCAGCGAGGTCGATCTGACCGCACTCGCGCGGGGCGTGATCAGCGACCGCGTGCGGTACGCGGAGATGAACCAGATCGATCTGGGATTGGTTGCGTCGGGTGTCGTGAAGACAAGGGGCAATGCCGACAGTCTTCGCATCTTGCTCAACAACCTGGTCGACAATGCAATTCGCTATGCAGGCCTGCAAGCACGCGTTGACGTCCTCGTGAATCGCGAAGATGGCTGCGCGACGCTCAAGGTATCCGATACCGGTCCCGGTATTCCCGAGGAAGACCGGGAGCTTGTTTGGGAGCGTTTTTATCGCGGTAGTGGTCACGCAGCGTCGGGTAGTGGACTGGGCCTGTCGATTGTCAGGCGCATCGCCGAACAGCATCGAGCCATCGTCTCGCTCGGGAGCGGAGAAAACGATCGAGGGCTGGTGGTGAGCCTGCGTTTTCCGCCGACCACACCGAGTGTCGCGGAGCAGGGAAGACGGCACGGCGCGATAGTCGGTTAGTGACTGGCCTGTCCCGCGGGCCGGCAGCCTTGCCGGTAGCGATCTTCAGCACGTGCGCGTAATTCATCGCCGTACTGGGATCGCTGCGGCCGGGCACTCTTGCACGGTGCGGATATCGCTATTACCCTGAAGCGGGTACGTTACTCACCCGGCAAACCGGGTGACGTGTTCAGGGCATGATTTCGACATACTCATACACTTCGCAGTCGGTAATCTGCTTGCGCGCGGCGAGCGGCAAGGCGGCAAACCATTCCGCCGGACGGTGTCTGTCGATTTCCTGGCCCATGAAGCGCACCAGCTCGCAGATCGGGTCGGTCACATTCTTGCGGTAGCGCTCGTCGCCTTTGACGTATGCCATGTAAAGATTCTTCATGCAGTTGCCGCGGCACCAGGAAAAGGCTTCGCAACTGCTACAGGGCATATTCGGATGCGGCTGCAACGGACTCGGCCGGAGCCAGTTTCCATTCAGATCGCCCTGCAGCATTTCCGGCAGGTGCATCATGTCGGGGCAGGGATAGATTTTGCCGTCCGGCATCACGTTCAGGATGTGCGTCGATACGCGGCATTGGGTTTTGCCGTCATACAGTTCCGCCGCGCGTTTGGGCATGACCTTGTTCCGGACCGCACCCATGAGCGGGATGATCGGATAGACGTGTTCGGTGGAAGCAAAGAAGCGCTCGATCAGCTTCGACAGAACGGCCTTGCGGCCTTCGACGGCTTGCGCGGTATAAGCTTCGCCAGCCACAAACTGGAAATACACATAGTCAAAGGCCTCAGCCAGTGCGTCGATTTCCTCGAACGTGATCGCGTCGTTGCTCCACGTCATACGAGCGGTCACCGTGCCGCCGATGCGGTCGCGGGTTTCCCTGAGATTTTTCTGTACCTGGCGGTAAATGCCCCGGCCGCGATAACCATCGGTCGTTTGTTCGCCGCCGTCGATCGAGACGAGGATGTTCGACAGCTTCGCCAGCATATTGTCAGGCAGCTTGTCGAGCAGGGTGCCGTTGGACTGGAGCTGGAAGCGAAAATTCGGATAACGCGTCATGACTTCCTGCATGAACGCCTTGTTCAAGGTCGGTTCGCCGCCGTAAAAGGTGACATAGACGTCGTACCCATCCAGATGCTTCTGGATGAAATTGTCCAGCGCTTCCATCGAATAGGTCACATTGCCCTGCGATTCCAGCACGCCACCCTCGGAAATGGAGCAATACGTACATTTGAGGTTGCAGTGCAGCGTCGTCAGCAATTGCAGTTCCACGCGGCTGCCAACAATCGGCGGCCGGTCGTCGGCCTGCGGCTTCGGTTGCGTCGGGAAAAATACGAGCGGGGTGGAATTCATGAAGGGTAAATCTGCTTGTTTTGGTGGTTGTGAGAGCGGACGGAAGGGTAGAGCATCGGCTCATCCACCAACAATCTGTTATTTGAATATATTGATGTCAATCAAGAAAATAAAATTGGTAAATTTGCAGTACTGATAGGCACGAGTTCGACGAAAACTATTTAATGCAATTGCAAGGTTTCCCGACGAAAACGCAGATCCTTCAGTTGGCGGATCCGCGCTCGCCCATGAAGTCTGGCCGCGCGCGATGCAGCATTTGTTGCTCGTCCACTCAGGTTCACCACGCGCCGCTCATAGCTCGATTGACTCCACCACGGCGTGGCCTTATCGCGGAGGCCAGTCAGAAATCTTTCACATACAGCAGTGACGTATCAGGCCCAGTTAATTCATTGCGTGGCGGACGTCCTGAACAACGCTTCTCGCGCCCACCGATGCGCCGCATCATGATGTGTGCGCTCGTGCCATGCCATGGATTTTTTGAAGCCGGGTATGTCCAATGGCGGCGCGATTTGCGCGAGGCCATCGGCATGGGCAACCAGTCGGCTCGGCACAACGGCGATCAGATCGCTTTGACGCAAGATCTCGGGCAGCACGAGAAAACTCGTCACCGATAGCGCAACGCGGCGCGTGCGCCCGAGTCTGGCCAGCGCATCGTCGGTGACGCCCTGGAAGCTGCCGCCTGTATATGACACGAGCGCGTGATCGAGCGCGCAGAAGCGATCGAGCGTGAGCTTGCCGCGTCGAATCGCAGGGTGGTTGGCGCGCGTAACGCAAACATAGTGCTCGTCAAAAAGACGTCTCGCGTGCAGATCTGCTGGAGCGTCGTCCGGTGTGACGAGCGCGAGGTCGATCTCGCCGCGCTCCAGTTGTGCATGCAACCATTTGTCCTGCACGGGGAGCACGGCCACGCGGATACCGGGTGCCTCGCGTCGCAACAGAGAGAGAAACGGCACTACGACCGCCTGCAGTGCATAGTCGGTCGCCGCCAGGGTCAACACCATGTCCGCGGTGGCTGGTTCGAAGACCTGTGGACGCAGCAGATTTTCGACTTCACTGAGGATCTGCTTGACGGGCCCCGCCAGTGCGAGCGCCCGCTCCGTGGGGATAATGCCGCGCTGCGTACGGACGAATAACGGATCATCAAAACGCTCACGCAGGCGCGTGAGCATGCCGCTGACCGCTGGCTGCGTCAGTGCAAGCCGTTGCGCGGCACGCGTGACGTTACGCTCGTCGAGCAGGGCGTCCAATGCCTTGAGGAGATTCAGGTCCAGCGTTCTGATATCAGCTTTCATGATGGCAGAGATACAAATCCACGATTGGATTGATTTCAGAATAATAGCCATCATGAAATCCGTCCATCACGGAGCCGCAACATGCAAATGAACGCCATCCTCTGGCCCGAAGGCTATGTGCCGGGCTTGACCGACAATTTCGCTTCCAACGAGGTTATCGTTGCGGGTCTCTGCGCGGCCGACGTCTGGCCGCTGTTGAGTACGCCGTCGTGCTGGCCAACCTATTACCGGAATGCCGCGCATGTCCGCTTCTACGGCGGTAAAGGTCCGGCATTGGAAGACGGTGCACGGTTCTACTTCGAGACTTTCGGCTTTCCGGTTGAGGCGCGCTGCAACGAATATGTGCCGCCGGCTGATGGTCGACCGGGGCGCGTGGCGTGGCACGGCTGGGCTGGCGAGGAGGGGGGCGATACGCGCCTGGACGTGCATCATGCGTGGCTGGTCGAGGATCTCGATGGCGGCCGCGTGCGTGTACTTACACAGGAAACGCAACGGGGTAAGCCAGCACGGGATTTGCGTGCTGCGCACCCCAATCCCATGATCAACGGTCATCAGGATTGGCTCGACGGCCTGGTCGATGCTGCCTTGAAGGCTAAGGTGAAGTGAGGGTTGTGGCTGCGTGGATTTCGATCTGATTTTCGCGCGGCTTATGCGTCCTCCAGCTGCCTTCTTATTTGTTTATTATCGCCCCCCTGGTTGATCAATCCGAGGGATCAACCGGTTGAATCCACAGCCAGTTTCGGTCAGTCGAAATGGCTGTCTACCTTGTACTTACGTCCGACCAATCATGCTTACGACGATCCACCAACACTGGGTCATACGCTTGCCGAACGCACGTCATTGACCAACTCGTCGTTTTTGAGCATGCAGGTAGTTCATTGTGTCGGAATAGCTAAGCAAGACCACCCCATCGCACGTAACGGCATAAATCCAATAACTCATTAGAGAACCCGGATTCGGAAGCAACTCGAGGGTTGTCTTCGTGCACGTGATTAGGCGTGGCAGCATGCTGCTGTCGAACGGACCGGTGTCGCGCACGTAAAGCGACTTTCCTTCATAAATCGGGAAGGTAACGAATGTAGCAAGTGCAACGCGGCCATCGTCAAAACGAATTTCTACGTGCGGAATGTGATCCGATACGCGCGTAATGCGACCGGCCGTGTGTACTAGCTCGTGCTCAGTCCGTGCCGCAACCATGTTGTATTCGGAACGATGCTTCAATCCGACGAAGGAGATGAAGCCAACAATGGCGATCAGAATTACGAGCAGAAGATAGCCCCACTGCTTTCGCGTGGTCGGTAGATCGTAAAATGGCAACTCGCCGCCGAGGACGTCTGGCACTACGGCTGCTACAACCGCAACTACCATTGTTCCCTTCGCCAAGCCGCTGAAGAATCCCTCGGCAACCCGAGCGGACATTGGCGTGCGGTCGCGCAATTCTTTTTACCCCCTTCGCCTGAACACGATAGGCACTGTACCCCGAGGGTCGCAATTAGGGTAGGCCTCGATCTTCACGCAGAACGACCGCTTTCGGGCGACTTGAAGGACCGCTACGGGTTGGCTACGGCCGACCGTATCAGACTGCAGTCGTTAAGGGTTATTGGACGTCTGCCCTCAACCACATGGCCGTGAGTGTGCCGCGGCGCGTGTGG
>NZ_JBHSMP010000030.1:0-114612 GCF_042655705.1 Paraburkholderia denitrificans
CCCACACGCGCCGCGGCACACTCACGGCCATGTGGTTGAGGGCAGACGTCCAATAACCCTTAACGCACTCCGACCGATGGATCGCCTCCCGGTCGTCAGTCGACGCATCCATGCAATTGGCATCAGACGGTAGAGTCGAGATGCGGCGCGGTAGCGGTAGGCCCGGTTTGTCTGTTGCCGCCCCTTTCGTCTGGCGGTGCCCGAATAACCTCGCCGTAACCCCGTTTCCACATCCCGCTCATCGAACCCAGCGTGCAGATCTCCCGCACTGGGCTCTCGGACAAGACATCACGCCTTCACACACGCCAGGCTACACCCCCACGTGCGCTCAACCGTACGAGACCGAAGTGCCCGTAGAGGTGCGAGGATGGATAGCTCCCGCCCCTGCGACGCCTGAGTTTGTACTTGTTGCGTAGCCACCGGCGCAACCGCGTCGCGGTGTAGCTGTCGATTGCTCGGTATGCTCGGCTGACGCTCCCTACCTGGAAGTAGTTCGCCCAGCCGCGCAGCGTGCGGTTCAACCTGCCCACCAGTTCCGTGGTCTCTTGCCATGCCGTTTTGAGGGCGGTCATTGCATGAATCTTTTCGACCATGCGCCGGATACTCTTCTTCGACGGCTTCATGCCCATACGGGCCTGACCAGTCGTTGCTGAGTACATGCGCCCAAACGTAAAGCCCAGGAAGTCGAATTCACCTTCCGGCACCTTGCAGATTCGTGGCTTCTCCTCGTTGACCGTCAGCTTCAGCTTGCTCATGATCTCGCGTAGTCGCGACAACGCTTCTTCAGCTTTGCCTCGCTTGCACAGGATCACCAGGTCATCTGCGTAGGTCACGATTCGACTGCCAAGACTGCGCTGAAGACCGAGCTTCTTCCACGCCAGCACAAACCGGCGCATGTACACATTCGCCAGTAGGGGTGAGATGGGAGACCCTTGCGGAATGCCGCGTCCGCTATCTCGAGCCTCCGTCGTGCGTTTCTTCCGGCCCTGGTCGTCGATTTCTTCAACGGGGCATTCCAGCCACATCTTGATCAGATGCAGCACACGCCGATCAACGATACGTCGCGCGAGCGACAACATCAACTCGACGTGCGGAATACTGCCGAAGTAGTCCGCCAGGTCAGCGTCAACGACATCCGTTTGCCCTCGATGCAGCCGCTCCTCCACCTCGGTCACCGCTTGCTGGGCATTTCGCCCCGGGCGGTAAGCGTACTGCTCTGGCGGAAGGTCCGCTTCGAAGATCGGTTCGAGCACCAGCATTGCTGCCGTCATGCATACCCGATCACGCAGGGTCGAGATGCCTAGCGGCCTCCGCTTGCCATTGGCCTTCGGGATAAACACTCTTCTGATAGGGTCCGGCTGGTACGTCTCCTGCCTGAGCGCAAGCGCCAGTTCGCCGAGCCACTTCTGCAGCCCGTACGCTTCGACCTCCGCGAAGTCCTGGCGATCGACACCGGGCGCGCCCCTGTTCGAGCGACACTGGGCGTACGCGTGCGCCAGCACATCTTCACGATAGATCTTGTCGTACAGAGCATAAAAGCGATACCCGGCTTCATCGGTACTACGGGCCTCTCCGTCATCCCAAGGCGCCCGGCCTGTCCCTCGCGGGCGTCCGGTTGGTCATCCCTGACCACGCCAAGGGACTTCCCGTGTTGCGTACGCTTTCCTTGTGTACATGCTGTCGCCACTACCCCGGCGCAGCGACTGGGCGTCCAGCCTGCTCATTCACCCAGCCGTATCAGCCTTCCCCGATAGGGTTGTCGGGTCGGCCTGCGCATCGACCTTTTCGAGGTTTGCTCGGCGTTCACTCGCGTTACGGCCTGCACACTCGCGCTGTCACCAATTCGTGACACGCATCACCGAAGGCTTCAGCCACTTCGTTACCTCCATAGCTGCTCCGGTTGCTTCCGGCTGGAGCGGTTGCCGGGCGGGGCTTGCACCCGCTGGAAAACGCCGCCTTTTCACGGCGCACACCCGAAGCGGTCGATCGAAATACCGACACATCGACGGCTTCTTGCACGGGCAAGCGGTCATTCGTGCCAGCGGGCAACGGCGATGTCCCTGAGGCGTCAACAGCCTGCTGAACCTGGCGTCAAACGCGTCTTTCACCGGTTACGTCTTCCTCCGCGCTGTAGACGGTCAGTCCTTCTACTGGGTCCATCGGTGCGTCCCACGGGCGCGCGGCAATGGCCCGCTTTGCTGCTTCATAGCCCGCGCGCTGTCGGGAAGCAATGCCGTCTGGGGTGAAATCGATATCCTTCAACTGGTCGTCCCCGTCCAGGCGGGGCGCGGCGAGCTTGATCAGACGCATGGTCGTCTGGCACCCCCAGGCGGCAAGCGCCTCTACTTCGGGTGAGGCGCGCTCGGCTTCCGGCAAGCGCTTGACCAGTTCGCGGATCACATGGCGCAGACGGTGTATCTGCTGCTGACGCGCGATGTGACTGTCGGTGCGACTGGCGTACTGGATGTCCTTTTGCCGTTCCGAGATCTGCCATATGTTTTCCGGCTCAGGGCCGATCGGGTTCCACACCTGTACCGAGAAGATGACCGAACTCTTGCGGGGCTTGTCATCCAGCACTACCTCGACCGGGGTGTTGGAATAGACGCCGCCGTCCCAATACGGCTCTCCGTCAATCCGCACGGCCGGGAACGCGGGCGGCAGCGCGCCCGAGCTCATGACGTGCGAGGCATTCAGCCGTTGGTCGCGCGAGTCGAAGTAGCGCATCGCGCCCGTGCACGCGTGAACTGCGCCCACGGTCAGTCGCGGATGCCCGGCGTTCAGCAGATCGAAGTCGACCAGCGAACAAAGCGTATCGCGCAACGGCGCAATCAGGTAATACGACGCTCGATCCACGCCGAGCCGGGCGAGCGGCCCGAGCCAGGATGCCGGATTGGGCTGAAAGAATCCCTCGATGCCGCCGCCGATGATCATCCACTTCGCAAAGATCTTGTCCCAGCCAGGCCAGGCAGCAGGCACGTCCAGGCGGGTGCGGTCGGTCACCCGGTTCCAGAATTCCGCCAGCCGCCGATAACGGCGCTCCGGTGGATTCCCGGCGATCAAGGCTGCGTTGATCGCGCCAATGGAGGTGCCGATCACCCAATCCGGCTGTATGCCCGCTTCGTCCATCGCCTGGTAAACACCAAGCTGATACGCGCCCAACGCGCCACCACCCTGAAAGACGAGTACGACTTGCCCGGGCAACTCCATGCGCGCCGGCCGGTTCACTTTCATCGATTGCCTCGCTGATCTTTTCGTTAGCGCGACCTGGGTAAGGCGCCACACGCGTAGTTTCACCGTTGGGGGAAGCGGTTCGCTGCACCGCGTTTCAAATTCCCCGGAGCGGTGGGCTCATGGTGGCGATGCGAAGGCGGCAGCGCACAGACTGGCTGCGTGTCGATCAATGCGGTTCGCCGAGGCAGGCGTCGGCAACATCGACAATCGGCTCGCTGTCGGCGTGCGCTTGAGGAAACCAGTCAACGCACTCGATCTGAGCATAGGTCCACCACGTTCCCGGTGGATCGTGACCGAGCCACGTCACAATGGCTGCGACCTTGGTTCGCAACCCCCATTGCCGCCAGTCAGCACCTTTCGGCGAAAAGTGTCCGTGAGTGTCCTTGTACAGGTTGCGGTCCAGCCCGAACTGCTTCAGCCAGGGCGGATTGATGCGTTCCTCGGGCGTAGCCGGCTCGCCACGCGCGATGCCTGCTTGCGCTATTGCCTCTTCCAGGCGGAAATCGCTCACGGCATGGCCGATCACCGACAGCTCGAACAGCAATGCACCGCCAGCTGCCGTGCCGGCCACAATAGTTCAGAGCGAAAGCGCCCGAAGTACCCGCCTTCTGGTCGTCGGTGTTTTCATCACTCCCGACCTCCCCCTGGCATCGGGATTTGCCGCCATGCCCGGTGCTTCGTTCGCCATTCAAATGGCCGCCCGGTTTGTCGTCGATGGTAGCTGCCCAAACATCGACGCGTTCCACACTCAGTTCCATGGCAGTCCCCCCGCCCTGGATCTCATTAGAAAAATCTACTTCATGAATGGCACGCGGACAAGGCACGCAGCGTAGCGCGACGGCCCCCGCAATCGCTTATCCCAGCAACTTCGATCTAACTGAGCTGTGACGAGGTCAAACAAGGTCAAACCGGCTCGCAAGGTGGGTTGGGTGTTCACCGCACGCGCGAGGCGCTGTCCGTCCAACTGTTCCGGTTCGTCCGAGTCCCGCCTGGCCCGCGCTCTACGTGTGCCAGCGTCAGCGCCAGCCGCGCCCCGACCTCGGCATTGTGTTTCACGAGCGCGATGTTCGTCGCCAGGCTGCGCCCGCCCGTCAGCGCCTGGATGCGGGCCAGGAGGAAGGGTGTCACGGCCTTGCCGGTAATGCCTTGCGCAGAGGCCTCGGTGAGCGCCTGCTGAGTCAGCGCGTTGATCTCTTCGGGCGGCATCGCTGCCGCTTCCGGCACCGGAGTGCTTAACAATACACCGCCCTCGAGGCCCAGGTCCCACTTGGTGCGGATGAAGCGCGCCTGGTCCGCTACGTCGTCCAGCCTGAAGTCCGCGCGAAAGCCGCTGTCGCGCGTGTAGAACGCAGCGAAATTGTCTTGCTCGCAACTGAGCACCGGCACGCCGTGCGTTTCCAGGTATTCCAATGTGAGCCCGATGTCCAGGATGGACTTCGCACCGGCACAAACCACCACCACCGAGGTCTTCGCCAATTCCTGCAGGTCGGCCGAGATATCAAAGGTTTCCTGCGCGCCCCGGTGCACGCCGCCAATGCCTCCAGTGACGAAAACCTCAACGCCGGCCAGCGCGGCGCATATCATCGTGCCAGCCACTGTCGTGGCACCGATCCCGCCGGCGGCCAGCACGGCCGGCAGGTCGCGGCGGCTAACCTTCTGTACTTGGCCCGAACGGCCGAGCAGTTCCAGCTCGTCGTCAGACAGGCCGATGTGGATTCGCCCTCCGATCAGCGCAATCGTCGCGGGTTCAGCCCCCATCAGACGGATCAGGTCCTCCACTTCGCGCGCGGTGCGAATATTCTCCGGGTAGGGCATGCCGTGAGCGATGATGCTCGACTCCAGCGCGACAAGCGGCCGGCCGGCGGCTTTTGCAGCGGCTACAGACGTGCTGAACGTCAACCAGGAGTGTGCGAGGTCTGCAACCATGTGATTGCGTCTTCGGGTATCGTGAACTTGAGGATGCAGCATAGGGGCGCTTCACGGCGCATTGCCGGGCACGGGGCGTCCTCTGCCAGTATCCCCGTCGCGCAAGGACGAGGCTCTTGAGCGAAGAATGGAGCTGCGACGCGCCTTCGCGTGTCGATCGTATTGACAGGCGTTGCCATGTTGCAGGAACGCTTTATCTACTTTCCTGAGAAGGCTGCAGTCGGGGACGTCGTTTCCGATCGACTTGTGGCCTGGCCGACAATGGAGGCGTTCCGGGGCCTCATCGCCGAACCACCCGGAAACGTGCGCGGCACGGCCATTATCTTTCATGGCAATGCTGGGCACGCGGGACACCGTTCTTTCTACGCCGCGCCGCTCAACCGGCTGCGACTGCGCGTGATACTCGCAGAATATCCGGGCTATGGGCCACGCGAGGGCACGCGAGATGAACAAAGTCTGGTCGCAGATGCGCAAGAGACCATCGAGCTTGCCCATTGTCTCTACGGCGCCCCCGTGCTGCTCATCGGTGAATCGCTCGGGGCTGGGGTGGTCGCCGCGGCTGGCTCGCGTGAACGCGACAAGATCGCCGGCTTGCTGCTTATCACGCCATGGGACAGGCTCGAGCACGTCGCCGCTTTCCACTACCCATGGGTTCCCGTGAAGTGGCTGATGCATGACCGATACGACAGCGTGACCCACCTGGCAGCGTTTGACCGCCCGGTTCTCGTCGTGGTTGCCGAATGCGACAGCATCGTCCCCGCACGCTTCGGCGAGGCGCTCCATCACACGCTTAATAATCCGAAGCAACTGAAGACCGTGGAGGCGGCTGAGCATAACGACTGGATTGAATATGTCGACGATAGCTGGTGGCGGGAGGCGATCGGTTTCCTTCTCGCGCCTTCGCAACAATGAAATCCCGCTCTGTCGCACCGCGGTGTGAACGCTTCTACGTCCTCGACGCGAAGAACAGGCCTGTCGAGGTGTTCGAGCGTAGCGAGTGGTCGCGCTGGATGGCCGAGAACGAATTGATCTTTCGCCGCACGTTGCTTGAAGAGTCGGGCGTGACGGTCACAACGCGCTTTCGCGGGGTGGCCGACGCGACGACGGGCGAACCCGCGCTCTTCGTGACGCGCATCGCCGGAATGGAAGCGCAAGAGGACAACGAGAGCTATGGCGCAAGGACGCTCGATGAGGCGCTCGAGCGGCACGAATGCCTCGTGCAGAAAATCCTTCGGATGCTGACCGGGCGGTGACCGGTGCACAACTTTACGGCTGCGACACTGATTTCGTCGGGTACCGTGCGGACCGGTGCAGGCGACCGATTGTGACCTACACTGGAGAGGCGTCCTTCGCATGCCCCGGTGCCGCTTTGACGCAATGCAACGTCGCTGGCCGCCAACGGAAGCAGGCGAATGGCGACGGCTTGGGCAACACACCGTCATCTGCTGCCTGAATTCATCTGGAACTGATGTTCAAGAAGGGGAGCATTATGTTGCAAGCCAGTGAAATCCAAAAGCGCTTTACTCATCTGCAGCAAACCGTTAGCGAGGCATCACGTACCATGCACGCCGACACGACGACTCCGCAGCACTTGATGAACTGGATGGCTGAACTCGAAAAGGAATGCAAGTCGGCAAAGAAGATCATGTCGTCCACGGATGAGGATCGCATTCGCCAGTGCGTCGATGATCTCGAACGGATCGGTGAGCGTGCGGAGCGCGCTTGCCAACAGGCCAGAGGGCTCGCCGCTGGAATCGTGGATACCGTCAGTTCAATGCATTCTGAACTTTCCGACCTGAAGCGACAGCTGCACTGACCTGCTAAGAGCCCCGGTCCAATCCGCCGGGGCTAATTTCGCTTCGGCGCGCCGGAACGCACCGCAACGCTTCTGCTTGACGCGCGGCCGCCTGCTTCCGTGCGACTGCCTCGCCCGATAGCGGGGCAATTCATTGCCCGGAGGTATGCCATGGCTACGTATGTCATCCTGAGCCGTCTCGCTCCTGACACATTCACGGATCCCGGCGAACTGAAGCAGCTCGCCGCCACCGTGGCCGAAAAAATCAGGACCGAATGCCCTGCCGTCACCTGGAAGGACAGCTATCTGACTCTCGGGCGCTTCGACGTTCTGGACGTCGTCGAGTCGAACGATCTGAAGCAGCTCGAACTGGCGGCTTTAATCATCCGCGGCTATGGACACGCCGCCACGGAGACCCTGCAGGCAACGCCGTGGAACGACTTCATCGCGGCCCTATAGCGCAGATCGACGGATCGGGCCCGATGCGAAGAAATGCGCCAGCGCAAGCCCGTTGTTAATGTGAACAGGCCCTAATGTTGCGTTTCACCCCGGGCTGCGGGCCACGCTTCGGGCCGCTGGGCGAAGCGAGTCTGGAGACCAATGCCCCAGGAGCATCGTTCGCCGGGCACGCCAGGCAAGCGGTAGACGTGCGTTTGCAGGCCGGTTGCTGGCGGTTCGCGGAAGTGCCACGCTGAAGATGCAGTCACCTTGCTGGCAAGGCGGAGACAGGCAAATGGTTGAAGCTTCCGGATTGAAGCCGGGCGTGGTCGTCATGCTTGAAGGCGAACTTCATAGCGTTGCCACCGCGGGGTACCATGCTGGCGGGGGCCAGCAGGGTAGCGCAGTGTTTGCCAGGGTCAAGAACCTGAAGACCGGGCACATCAGGGAGTTGCGGCTACACCCGAGCGACAGGCTCGAGGAAATCGCGCTCGATCACAAGGAGATGGAATATCTGTATACGGATGGTGTCGCCTTCTACTTCATGGATCCCGACACCTTCGAGCAGATCAGTTTGCCCTCGGAAATCATTGGCGCATACGAAAAATTTCTTCAGCCCAATATGCGAATCCCGGTCGCGCTTTATGAAGGCGAGCCGGTGAACATCGCGTTTCCGCAGGCGATCGAATTAAGTGTGGTGTCTGCGCCGCCGGGCGTGCACGAGCATGCAACCTCCACCTTCAAGCCGGCCACGCTCGAGAACGGCATGGAAGTTCTCGTTCCCCAGTTCATCAAGGAAGGGGATACGGTGCGAATCGAGGTCGCGTCAGGAAAATACGTTGAGCGGATAAGGCGAGAAACGCGAAAGCCATGACTCGTGCTGATTGGCCGTGCTGGAAAGCCTGTTCGTTCATATTCCTAATTGCTACCATGCCGTGGATTCTAGTGCGGCGCCAAAGGGCGGCGGACCGATTTTGCTGAAGCTCGGTGCTGAGCGCGATGACCGACCGCATCTCTACCGCAACGTATTCTGATGTTGGTCGCACCTGTAGTTCACGCGCACCCGGCTTGCGACGCGACCATTGCAGGGTGTTCCGGAATGCTCGCAAGAGATCCGGATACGTGTTTGGAGGCAATCATGCACGACATTCTCGCGGGTTACGATGGCTCTGTTTCCGCACAGGAGGCAGTCCGCTTCGCAAAAAATCTGGCTGAAAAGGAAGGGGCGCGGCTGCACATTCTCGCGGTTGCTCGTCCGCCCGAGTGGGGTAGGCTGGACTACGAGCGGCCTGGGCTGATTGAGACTGAAAAACACCACGGTCAGGACCTCATCATCGAGCTCGAGGGAATGCTCGGGTTATCCGGAGTAACCGTCCAATGCGAGGTGATTGTCGGGAATCCGGCCAAGGAACTGGTGGTGTATGCCGAGCGACATAATATTGACCACGTCGTTGTGGGGCATCGAGGACGTACTGCCTTTGATCGTTGGCTGCTGGGCTCCGTCGCGAGGCAAGTGATCGCATATGCGCCGTGCTCGGTCACGATCGTGCGCGACCGGCTGGCTGTCGCAAAGCAGCATCGATGATTCAGGAGGGTATGCGGATCACGTCGGAGAAGCACTTGTCGACGAAGCTACGAGTGGCTGGCGGGGTGCTGACGGATCTGGCCTGGCGTATGAAGGACGCACACCCGATCCTCGATGGTGTCTACTGCGATCGCCGCAGTGAACCGTGATCCGACTCTCGACAGCCAGAACCTCTTTGGCGCCCCATTCAATCCCGCACGGCGACGATGGCTTCTATGTTGACGCTGATATTGTCTGGCAGCGGCGCATGTGATGGAAAGCGCGGCCATCTCGACGCCGGACAGAATCTTGCACGCATTCATTTCCAGTCAGGTCTGCAGCGTTACCGGTACGGCGTTACGCGGCGCATCGCTTCGCCTCCCGCAGCGCCGCGACATCGCGCGTACTCATTCTATCGAATACAGGTAAGCAAGTTCGGTGCGAGGCAGGCGCCTCTGCGGACCGAAAACCATGGTGCGTTCTGGACAATGGTGGGTACGTTGGGCGCCCAACTCGTTTCAACACGCCAGGTCGGCCGCGCCACAGCCATCATTTTTGGCGGGGTGTCGGCCGCAAGCGTAATTGGCGTCCCGCTTGTTAACCTGATCTCCAACCACGGAGGGTGGCGTGTCGGCTTCACATGCCTCGCGGTTCTCTCGTTACTGACAGGCCTTGCGCTGGCTGCCCTGTTGCCGCGCACAGTCGGAAGCGAGCCGTTGAATCGCTCCGTTTTTAAGGTGGTCCTGAGTAACAAGCAATTGCGGCGACTCTATGCAATCGCTGCATTGCCCGCATCGGCCATCTACGTTGCAATTTTCAACGGAGCAATCGGCACCGGCGCATTCGTTGGCGCGGGGATACTCGATGACTGGGGTGTCGGACTACTGTGCACGGGCGCTACTGCGCTATCGCTGATCAGTCTCGCAGTCGTCCCGCGTCTGCAGGTCACGAGCGTTGGGGGCGCCAGTGGAGCCGCCAACGGCACACACGAAGCTGAATCCACCCTGGAAAAGCAGGCATGATCTGACGAGCTTGCTTCTGTTTGACGTATCCATCGGCTGAGGCAATCGGGCCGCCTGCTCTTGCTGAGCGGCGGCCCGATTCTTCTCGAACGTCATCGGGCTGGCGTAGTTCGATGTCGAATGCTGCGCACGCTGTTTCAAGCAAGCGCGGCTTTTCTGCCGCTATTCGATCAGCTTGTTAAGCGTGGCGAACTCGATGAGCGCCGCCAGCGACGACACACCGAGCTTGTCGAGCGCGCGCGTCTTGTACGTGCTGACTGTCTTGTCGGAGAGCCCGAGACGCTCGGCAATGCTCTTGTTGCTCACGCCGCGCGCCAGATATTGCAGCACTTGCACCTCGCGCGGCGAAAGCCCGTTGAGCGACGCATCGCGCGCGGTGCCGCAGCAGCCTGCCGGAAAGCAGTCGTAGCCGATCAGCACCGCCTTGACGATGCTGCACAGTTCTTCCACGCCCCGGCTCTTGCTGACGTAGCCGCTCGCACCGGCAATGCGCGTGTGATTCGCCATCACCAGTTCCGGCTTGGCCGACAGCACGAGAATGCGCGTGTCCGGCTGCGAGGCGCGAATGGTGCGAATCAGGGAAAGGCCGTCGAGCTTCGGCAACTCGAGATCGAGAATCGTCAGATCCGGCTTCAGCGTCTGCACGATTCGCAGCCCTTCTTCGCCGTCGCCACATTCGCCGACAAGTTCGTATTCCGCGTTCAGCACGTTGACGAGCGTCTTGAGCACGATAGGTTGGTCGTCGATCACGACGATGCGCTTCATTTTCTGGTCCATGTTTCTCAGGATCTGAACTCGAAAGCCTTTCGGCACGAACCCCAAAGCCTGAAGGACGCAGCGATACTTTTGTATCGGATAAGTCTGAAACGAATACGGAACCATTGATCCGGGTTAACCCTTGATACCGCCCTAAACAGCACCCGGCGCAGGGACTTTGAATTTAACTAATTCGTGAATTAGACTACACGCATGCTCAAACGTCCCGCTGCCCCTGCCAGGCCGCACGCGTCACAGCCAGAGAGCGCGCAGCCCCGGCCGCGCGGGCGACGCCGCGCCAATGCCGATCTCGACGTGCGCGAACGGCTGCTCGCCTGCGCCACCCAACTCTTCGCCGAGCGCGGCATCGCCGCCACGACGATGGCGCAAATCGCCAGCGCGGCGGGCGTCACCTCGGCGATGGTCCACTACTACTTCACCAACCGCGAAAAGCTGCTCGATGCCGTCGTCGACGAGCGCATCGCGCGTTCGATCGCCTTCGTCTGGTCGAGCGTCGAGAGCGGCGACGAACGCGATGCGCACGCGCTCGTGGAAGACCTCGTCGCGCGCATGTTCGACGTGACCGCGCGCATGCCATGGCTGCCGCCGCTGTGGCTGCGCGAGATCGTCAACGAAGGCGGCCTGCTGCGCGAGCGCATGCTCAAGGTTCTGCCGATCGATCAGTTGCAGCGCTTCGCATCGCGCATCGGCGCGGCGCAGCGCGACGGCGCGATCAATCCCGCGCTCGAAGCACCGTTGCTGTTCATGTCGATTCTTGCGCTCGTCATGCTGCCGCTCGCCACCGCCAAAACCTGGCAGAGCACGCGCGGCCTGCCGAAAATCGAGCGCGACGTCTTGCACCGGCACGTCAGCGCGCTGCTCTCGGCAGCGCTGCAAGTTCCGCCCGACAACACCGTGACGCCGCAGGCGCATCATGCTCCGGGGAGCGCAACATGAAGCGCGCATGGCCCGCATTCGCCCTGTGCGCCGCAGGCGCTCTCGCAGGCTGCTCGCAGCAACAGGCACCCGCCTGGCAGGGCTATGTCGAAGGCGAATACGTGTATCTGTCGTCGTCGCAATCGGGTGCATTGACAGAACTCGACGTGCAGCGCGGCCAGAACGTTGCAGCCGCAACACCCGTCTTCGCACTCGAATCCGGCAACGAAACCGCCGCACGCGACGAGGCGCGCCATCAGCTCGCCGCCGCCGAATCGCAGCTTGCCGATCTGCAGACCGGCAAGCGTCCGCCCGAGGTACGCGTCACCGAGGCCCAGCTCGCGCAGGCCGTTGCGAACGCAAGCAAGGCTGCGTTGCAGCTCACGCGCGACGAAGCGCAATTCACCGCAGGCGGCATCCCCAAAGGGCAACTCGATGATTCGCGCGCGAACGCCGCCGCAACCGCCGCTCAGGTCCGCGAACTGCAAAACCAGGTGACGGTCTCCAGGCTCCCCGGCCGCACGGCGCAGCTCGTCGCGCAGGCGGCGCAGGTCGAAGCGTCCCGTGCGGCGCTCGCGCAGGCCCAGTGGAAGCTCGACCAGAAGCATGTGGCCGCGCCGAGCGCGGGGCTTGTGCATGACACGCTCTTTCGCGTCGGCGAATGGGTGCAGGCGGGCAACCCCGTCGTGCAACTCCTGCCGCCGCAGAACGTGAAGGTCCGCTTCTTCGTGCCTGAATCCGTGGTCGGCACGCTCGCGACGGGCCGGCATGTCGCCATTCACTGCGACGGCTGCAGCGCCGAGATCCCCGCGACGATCACGTGGATCTCGAACGCCGCCGAATACACGCCGCCCCTCATTTACAGCAACGAGAGCCGCGCGAAGCTCGTCTTCATGATCGAGGCGCATCCGTCGCGCGACGACGCCGTCAAGCTGCATCCGGGCCAACCCGTCGCGGTGCGGCTGCAATGAGCACGACCGATCTTCGCGACGACGGCCGCGCCATCGAACCCGGCTATGCGATCGACGTCCAGAAGCTGAACAAGCGTTTCGGCGACAAGCACGTCGTCAACGACGTCTCGCTGCGTGTCGCGCACGGCGAAATTTTCGGCTTTCTCGGCCCGAACGGCAGCGGCAAGACCACGTCGATCCGGATGATGTGCGGTCTGCTCACGCCCGACTCCGGTTCGGGCACCTGCCTCGGCTACGACATCCGGCGCGACAGCGAGCAGATCAAGCGGAATGTCGGGTACATGACGCAGCGCTTCTCATACTGGGAAGACCTGACGATCCGCGAGAATCTCGACTTCGTCGCGCGCATCTACGAGATGCCCAACCGCCGCGAAGCCGTTGACCGCGCACTCGAATCGCTCGGGCTCGCGAGCCGCGCAAGCCAGCTCACCGGCGCGCTCTCGGGCGGCTGGAAACAGCGTCTCGCGCTCGCGGCGTGCATGCTGCACGAGCCGAAACTGCTGCTGCTCGACGAACCCACCGCGGGCGTCGATCCCAACGCACGCCGCGATTTCTGGGAGGAACTCCACCGGCTCGCCGCGCGCGGCATTTCGGTGCTCGTGAGCACGCACTACATGGACGAAGCCGAGCGCTGTCACAAGCTCGCGTACATCGCCTACGGCAAGCTGCTCGCGCAGGGCAGCGCCGCCGACATCATCGCTTCGCAGGATCTCCAGACGTGGGCGATTCACGGCGAGCAGCTCACCGCGCTCTCGACGCAGTTGCGCGCGATGCCCGGCGTCGATCAGACCGTGGTGTTCGGCTCGGTGCTGCACGCGAGCGGACGCGATCATGCGGCGCTCGCCGCCGCCATCGAACGCGTTTCGGCGGGCAGATCGCTGCGCACCGAGCGCATCGGCACCGGCCTCGAAGACGTCTTCATCTATCTGATGAGCCACGTCGCGGACAACTATGGAGCAGCGTCGTGAAGCGGCCCGGCGGATTCTCGATGGGGTTCTCGCTGGCGCGATGGTGGAGCATCGTGCTCAAGGAATTCCTGCAACTGAAGCGCGACCGCATCACCTTCGCGATGATCATCGGCCTGCCGATCATTCAGCTCACGCTGTTCGGCTACGCGATCAATACCGATCCGAAGCACATGCCCACCGCAGTCGTGATCGGCGACGACAGCGTGTTCTCGCGCAGCTTCATCGCGGGAATGAAGAATTCGGCCTATTTCGACGTGATCGAAACGCTGCCCGACGAAGCCGCGGCGCGTCACGCACTCGCGCGCGGCAAGGTGCAGTTCGTGCTGAGCATTCCCGTCGATTTTTCGCGGCGGCTGCTGCGCGGCGAAAAACCGTCGCTGCTCGTCGAAGCCGACGCAACGGATCCCACCGCGATCACCACCGCCATCGCGGCGCTGCCGGGGCTCGTCGCGCCCGTGGCCGCGAAGGATCTCACGGGACCGCTCGCGCATTTGAACGGCGCGCCCGCCGCATTCGACGTGCAGATCCACCGTCTCTACAACCCCGAAGGCATCACGCAGTACAACGTCGTGCCGGGCCTCATGGGCGTGATTCTCACGATCACGATGGTGATGATGACCGGCCTCGCGATCACGCGCGAACGCGAGCGCGGCACGATGGAAAACCTGCTCTCGACGCCGGTGCGCCCATTCGAAGTCATGACCGGCAAGATCGTGCCGTATGTGGCGATCGGCCTCGTGCAGGCCACGATCATCGTGCTCGCCTCGCGCTTCGTGTTTCATGTGCCGTTCGCGGGCAGTCTTCTCGCGCTCTATGTCTCGGCGCTGCTTTTTATCGCCGCGAATCTCACGGTCGGCATCACGCTCTCGTCGCTCGCGCAAAACCAGTTGCAGGCGATGCAGCTCACCGTGTTCTATTTCCTGCCGAACGTGCTGCTGTCCGGCTTCATGTTCCCGTTCGCGGGCATGCCGCGCTGGGCGCAGTACATCGGCAACCTGCTGCCGCTCACGTACTTCAACCGGCTCGTGCGCGGCATCCTGCTCAAGGGCAACGGCTGGAGCGACCTGTGGCCCTCGGTATGGCCGCTCGTCGTGTTCATGGCGATCGTCATGACGATCGCCGTGCGCTTCTACCGACGCACGCTCGACTAGGAGGCACGCGACGATGAAACGCTTCGCGCTCTCCACCGCCACACTCGCGCTGATGCTCGCGGGCTGCGCCGTCGGCCCCGACTTCCACGCGCCCGCGCCACCCGCAACGGCCTCCTTCACGCGAGACACAACGACAGCAACGCCCGCCGCGACCGCGGCACCCGGCGGCGCGGGCGGCGGCGCGCAGCACTTCGTCGCCGCCTCGACTGCGCCGCGCGCGTGGTGGACGCAGTTCGGCAGCCCGGCGCTCGATCAGCTCGTCGATGCCGCGCTCGCGGCCAGTCCGACGCTCGATTCCGCGCGCGCCAAACTCGTTCAGGCGCGCGAAAACTACAACGCGCAGGCGGGCGCCACGCAGTTCCCGTCCATCGACGCCAGGCTTTCCGGCACGCGCCAGAAAGTCGATCTCGCATCGTTCGGCATCAACTCCGTGCCGAATCCGCAGCCGTTCACGCTCTATGACGCGTCGGTCAGCGTGTCGTATGTGTTCGACATCTTCGGCGCCAATCGCCGCGCACTCGAAGCGACGCTCGCCCAGGTCGATTACGCTGCCTACGAACTCGAAGCGGCGCGTCTTTCCGTGGCGGGCAATGTGGTGTCGGCGGCGGTTCGGCGCGCCTCGCTGCGTCGTCAGATCGAACTCACGCAACAATTGATCGACGCCCAGTCGCATCAGTTGTCGATCATGGAGAAGCGGCTCGCCGCAGGCGGTATCGCCGATATCGACGTGCGCAGCCAGCGCACGTTGCTCGCGCAAACGCGCGCCTCGCTGCCGCCGCTTGCGACGCAGCTTGCGCAGACCGATCATCAGCTGGCGATCCTGCTGGGCGTCGAGCCGTCGAGCATGCAGTACGCGGCGCAACTCGATGCGCTCTCGCTCGATACGTTGAAGCTGCCCGACACCGTTGCGCTCACGCTGCCTTCGACGCTCGCACGCGAGCGGCCCGATATTCGCGCCGCCGAAGCGTTGCTGCATCAGGCGAGCGCAAACGTCGGCGTCGCGACGGCGAATCTGTATCCGCAGATCTCGCTCTCCGCAGGCGCAGGCACGGAGCGCACGCGCGTCGCGGATCTCCTCGATGGGCTGAACGTCTGGAATATCGGACTCGGGATAACGCAACCGCTTTTTCGCGGCGGCGAACTGCACGCGAAAAAGCGCGGCTCGGAGGCCGCGTTGAACGCTGCGCTCGCGGACTATCGGCAGACCGTGCTGCAGGCGCTGCAACAGGTCGCCGATTCGTTGCGTGCGCTACAAGACGATGCGCTCGAACTGCAGTCGCGCAACGACGCCGCGCGCGAAGCGCAGGCGAACGCGACGACGGCCTACGCGCGCTATTCGGCGGGTGGAGTCAGCGAGTTCAATCTGATCGATGCGCAGCGCGCGGCGCTTCAGACCTCGCTCGATCGCACGCGTGCGCAAGCCGACCGGCTCGCCGATACGGCCGCGCTCTATCAGGCCCTGGGCGGCGCCGCGCTGCCGGATAAAACGGCGCAGTGACCTTGCGCGCAGACCACGCAAACGAAAACGGCACCCGCAGGTGCCGTTTGTCCATCAAGCCTTCACCGCCCGCGCGGCGCTTCTGCCGCGCAACCATTCGAGCGAAAGCAGCAGACACGTCGAGAACACGATCAGAATCGTTGCGAGCGCAGCGATGGTCGGGCTGATGTTCTCGCGAATGCCCGTGAACATCTGGCGCGGCAGCGTCGTCTGGTCGGCGCCCGCCAGGAACAGCGTGACGACCACTTCGTCGAACGACGTCGCGAACGCGAACAGCGCACCCGACATCACGCCCGGCGCGATCACGGGCAGCGTGATGCGGAAGAACGTCGTCAACGGGTTCGCGCCGAGCGAGAGACTCGCGCGCACGAGGTTGTAGTTGAAGCCCTGCAGCGTCGCCGACACGGTGGTCACCACGAACGGCACCCCGAGCGCCGCGTGCGCGAGGATCAGGCCCGTGTACGTGTTGGCAAGACCGAGCGGCGCAAAGAACAGATACATGCCGACGCCGACCACCACGACCGGCACGATCATCGGCGAAATAAGGATCGCCATGAGCAGCGCCTTGCCGCGGAAATCGGCCTTGGTGATGCCGATGGCGGCGAGCGTGCCGAGCACCGTCGCGATAATCGTGGCCGACGGCCCGACGATAAAGCTGTTCTTCGCGGCCATGCGCCACTCGTCGGACATCACGAGGTTCTGATACCAGCGCAGCGACCAGCCCGGAATCGGATAGACCAGGAAGGTGCTCGACGAAAACGACAGCGGCACGATGGCGAGCACCGGCAGCACGAGATACAGCAGTGTGAGCACGCACAGGCCGCGCATCACGAAGTACCACAGACGCTCCATGCCGGAGGTGTGCGGCGCAAAAAGGGGTTTGGCGAATTTCATCGCTTGCGTCTCCGTGATGGCGTCAGCCGAGGCTCAGTTGCGAGCGCGTGAAGCGCCCATAGACGAAGTACAGCACCGTCGTCGCCGCGAGCAGCAGTGCGCCGAGCGCGCACGCCATACCCCAGTTGATCGAGACGTTTGTGAAGTACGCCACGTAATAGCTCACCATCTGGTCGCCGGGGCCGCCGAGCAGCGCAGGCGTGATGTAGTAGCCGATCGAGAGGATGAACACGAGCAGCGCACCCGCGCCGATGCCCGGGTAAGTCTGCGGCACATACACGCGCCAGAACGCTGCGAACGGATGGCTGCCGAGCGAGACAGCCGCGCGCTGATAGGTCGGCGGAATCGACTTCATCACGCTGTAAAGCGGCAGCACCATGAACGGCAGCAGGATGTGCGTCATCGAGATATAGACGCCCACGCGGTTGAACAGCAGCGGGAGCGGATGCGAAATCAGTCCCATGCTCATCAGTGACTTGTTGACGAGGCCCTCGCCCTGGAGGATCACGATCCACGCGGCCACGCGCACGAGGATGGACGTCCAGAACGGAATCAGCACCATGATCATCACGAGGTTCGCGCGGCGATCCGAGAGCGTCGAAATCCAGTAGGCGAGCGGATAGCCGAGCAACAGCGCGAAGATCGTCACGAACACGCTGATGGTGAAGGTGCGGCCGAATACATCGAGGTAGATCTGGTGGTCGGCATCGGCGGGCTGGATGCTGCCGAACGCATCCTGACGATGGTCGAGCGCCGCGAGCAGATAGAACGGCGAATAGCGCCCGCTGTTCTTCGCGATGGCCTGCCAGTAGCTCACGTCGCCCCAGCGGTCGTCGAACTCGACGAGCTTCGCGCGCGTTTGCGCGGGCGTCAGCGTGAGCGGATGGCCGTCGTCGTCGGCGAGCGGCATGGCGCGCGCGGTCTTCGCCACGAGCGAGCGAAAGCCCGGAATTTCGACGTTGAGGCGACGCGCCAGCGCGCCCATCGCCTCGCCGTCCTGGATGGCGCCGAGATCCTGCGTGAGCGCGACGTAGGCCGCGTCGGGCGGCGTGCTCTTGCGGTCCCACCCGCGCAGCGCCGTGATCGTCTGCGGCAGCGCCGTGGCCACTTCGGGGTTCTGCACGGCGCGCGTAAGCAGTGCCGCGATGGGCACGACGAATATCAGCAGCAGAAAAATCGCGAGCGGTGCGATCAGCATCAGCGCCATCGTGCGCTTCTTCGCCTGCGCCACGCGCAATTCGCGCTTGAGCCGGGCGGCCGGTTCGCCTGCGGTGTCGGCGGCGTTGGTCACGGTCGTCATCGTTGTCACAGCTTGTCTCCTCAGCCTCACCACCTGCTCGATACAGCAAGCCGCGCGCACATTCTGCAAATCAGGCGCGCGCGGCCACTCCTGCTTTCACACGCTTACTTCGCGGCCCACGATGCGAAGCGCTGCTCCAGCTCGTCGCCGTGGTCCGTCCAGAACGCGAGGTTCTGCTGAACCGCATTCTTGGCGTTGGCAGGCGAGTTCGGCAGATCCGCGAGCGTCTTCGCGTCGAGGCCCTTGATCGCGTTCTGGTTCACCGGGCCGTACGCGATGTGCTGCGCGTATTGCGCTTGCGGCTGCGGCGAGATCGTGTACGCGATGTACTGCTCGGCCAGCGCCTTGTTCGGCGAGCCCTTCGGAATCGCCCAGTAGTCCAGATCGTAGATGCTGCCGTTCCAGACCACCTTCAGGTTCTTGCCTTCGCGGCGCGCGGCGTCGATGCGGCCGTTGTAGACCGTCGACATCACGACGTCACCCGCGACGAGGAACTGCGGCGGCTGCGCGCCCGCTTCCCACCACTGGATGTACGGCTTCAGTGCGTCGAGCTTCTTGAACGCGCGGTCCTGGCCGGCCTTCGTCGCGAGCACCTTGTAGACGTCCTTCGGCGCGACGCCGTCGGCCATCAGCGCGAATTCGAGGTTGTACTCGGCGCCCTTGCGCATGCCGCGCTTGCCCGGGAATTTCTTCACGTCCCAGAAATCGGCCCAGCTCGTCGGCGCGGTCTTGAGCGTATCGGCGTTATAGGCCATCGCCGTCGACCACACGAAAATGCCCGCGCCGCAGGGTTGCTGCGCCGCCTTCATGATGTCGGCCTTGTTGCCGAGCTTCGACCAGTCGAGCTTCTCGTAGAGACCTTCGTCGCAGCCGCGCGCGATATCGCCGGTTTCGACTTCGACCACGTCCCAATTGACGTGCTTCGCCTCGACCATCGCCTTCACTTTGGCCTGCTCGCCGTTGTATTCGACGACCGTGACCTTGTTGCCGGTCTTGGTCTGGAACGACTCATTGAACGCTGCTTTCTGCGCATCGCCGTTCGCGCCGCCGAAGTTCACGACGGTCAGTTCCGAGGCGTGTGCGACGCCGAATGACAGTGCGAGCGCAGCCGCGATCGCTGCAACGCGCGTGTTGCCGATCTTCCTCATGGTTTTGTCCCTTCTCCTTGGTGGTTGTCATGCCGGACGTTCCGCCCGGTCTCCTCGACGACAGCGAACCGGCCCGCCAGGGCCGCCCGCTCAGGCGAACACGCGCAGATGTTCCGGCGCGAATTCAAGCGCGACCGGCTGCCCGGGCGCGAACCCTGCAAGCGCTTCGGTGCCGAGCGGCACTTTCACGAAGCACTCGTCCTGTTGCGGCAGACCGCAGCGCATGCGCACGTGGTCGCCAAAATAGATCAGCCCGCGTGCCTCGCCCGCGATCGCATTCAAGCCCGCGCGCGCCGCGCCGTTCACGGCGAGCTTCATGCGCTCGGGCCGGATGCACGCGACGGCTCCGCTGCCCGCCTTCGCGCCCGCCACGTTGCGGCCCGTGAGGCGCGTGCCGTCGGCGAGATGGAGTTCGCAGAACTCGCCGTCAACGGCGGCGATGGTGCCGCGCAGGCGGTTGCTGTCGCCGATGAAGTTCGCGACGAATGCATTGCACGGCGATTCGTAGAGACTGTCGACGGTGTCGAGCTGCTGGACGATGCCCTTGTCGAATACCGCGACGCGGTCGGACATCGTGAGCGCCTCGCCCTGGTCGTGCGTGACGTAGACGAACGTGACGCCGAGCTTCTCGTGCAGCGACTTCAGTTCGTACTGCATATGCTCGCGCAGTTGCTTGTCGAGTGCGCCGAGCGGCTCGTCCATGAGCACGAGTTTCGGCTGGAAAACAAGTGCGCGCGCAAGCGCGATGCGCTGCTGCTGGCCGCCCGAAAGCTGCGCCGGATAGCGCTTCGCGAAGCTTTCCATGCGGACCATCTTGAGCGCGTCGTTCACGCGCTGGGCGCGCTCGTTCGTGGGGACCTTGCGCACGCCGAGCGGATACGCGACGTTCTGCTCGACCGTCATGTGCGGGAAGAGCGCGTAGTTCTGGAACACCATGCCGATGTCGCGCTTGTGCGGCGGCACGTTGTTGAGCAGCTTGCCGTCGAGCCGGATCTCGCCGCCGGTGGGGAACTCAAAACCCGCGAGCATCATCAGGCAAGTGGTCTTGCCCGAACCGGACGGCCCAAGCAGCGTCAGAAACTCGCCCTGATAGATGTCGAGGTCGAGTTGCTTGACCACCAGCGTTTCGCCGTCGTAGGTCTTGCGGACGCCACGAAAGCTGACGATCACGTCAGAATTCTTCATCGCACTGTCTCCTTGCTTTTTCTGTCACCACGGGTTGAAGCCTCTTTCGGGCCACCCCCGCTGATCCGGCGCGATTAAAAATGCTGCATGGCGCATTAACCAGATCTGACGTCCGGATTACTATAGACGCTCACGGCTCCACGTCATGGAGCCATTTCATTATTCCTGATGGAACCACTTGGCCATGGACATTTTGTCTGACTGGCTCTCGGCACAGCTCGACAAAGACAGCGCCGAACCGGCCTACCGCCAGCTCCTGCAACTGATGCAGCAGGCCATCCTGACCGGCCGGCTCGCGCCGGGCACGAAGCTGCCCAGCTCGCGCACGCTCGCGCTCGACCTCGATATCGCGCGCAATACGGTGCTGCATGTCTACGACCAGTTGAGCGCGGAAGGCTATGTGATTTCGAGCACCGGCAGCGGCACCTATGTCGCCGACACGCGGCCCGATTCCGCCGCCGTGGGTCTGCGCCCGCCCGCCGGGGCGAACGCGTCGGCCGAGGCCGGTTCCACGACAGCGGCCGCGGCCTGCCCGCGCGGCGACATGTCGGTGCGCGGGCAACGGTTGATCGACGAGGCCGGCGTTTCGGCGAAGCAATGGGGAGCGTTCATGCCGGGCGTGCCGGACGTGGCCGAATTTCCGTCGCGCACCTGGAGCCGCCTGCAGTCGCGGCTGTGGCGCTCGGCCAGCCACGATCTGCTCACCTACGCGCCCGGCGGCGGCTACCGGCCGCTGCGGCGCGCGTTGTCGGACTATCTGCGGGTCGCGCGTTCGGTGCGCTGCTCGCCCGACCAGATCATCATCACGACCGGCATCCACCAGTCCATGGACCTCGCCGTGCGCCTGCTCGCCGACGTCGGCGACCGCGCGTGGGTGGAAGAGCCATGCTACTGGGGCGCGCGCAGCGTGCTGCAGTCGTCGGGGCTCAAGCTCGCGCCGATTCCCATCGACGACGAAGGGCTCAATCCGGGCGAAGCGGACCTGTGCGAGCCGCCGCGCATCGCGCTCGTCACGCCGTCACATCAATATCCGCTCGGCATGGTGATGAGCCTGGCGCGGCGGCGCATGCTGCTCGAATACGCACGCCAACACAAGGTGTGGATCATCGAAGACGACTACGACAGCGAATTCCGCTACGGCAGCCGCCCGATCGCCTCGCTGCAGGGCCTCGACAATGCGGACCGCGTCATCTACGTGGGCAGCCTCGGCAAGATGCTGTTTCCGGGCCTGCGCATCGGCTACATGGTCGTGCCCGAGCGGCTCGCGGCCACGTTTCGCACCGGCGTCGCCGAGCTGTATCGCGAAGGCCAGCTCATGCAGCAGGCCGTGCTCGCGGAATTCATCATGGACGGCTATCTGACCTCGCACGTGCGCCGGATGCGCACGCTCTACGGCGAGCGCCGCCAGTTGCTGATCGACGCGGTGACGCGCCATTTCGGCGATGCGCTGCCCGTGATGGGCGACGAAGCGGGGCTGCATTTCGTGCTGGGCCTGCCCGAGCACTGCGACGACCGCGCGGTCACCGCGGACGCCCTCGACAACGGGGTGATCGTGCGTCCGCTCGCGTCGTATTACAGCCGCACACAGGAGCGCAAGGGCATCTTGACCGGCTATGCCTGCGTGCCGCACGAGCAGATCGACCCGGCCTTCGCGACGCTCGCGCGCGTGATCGAGGAACACGCATTTACGCGCGCGCCGCACGCGTTGCGGCGCACGGCGTAAAGCGTCTCGCACGCCGTACGCCGCCGTGCGCATCTGCCGCCGTACGCTTTATTTCAGCCCGAAATCGACGCGCGTGGTGGCGCCCTTGTCCTGAATGCCCTTCGCGTCGAGCTTCGGCGCGACGATGAACACGCGGCTCGGATCGACCTTCCCTTCGAGGTACTGCTGCACGGCCTGCGCGCGTTTTTGCGCGAGCTCGCGCAAGGCCGCTTCGTCCACCGGCGCGTGCTCGGCGAGCGCCTGTTTCATGTCAGCGTCGGGCAGCGTCTTCGTCAAGCCGATCAGGTTGTGCGGCTTCTTGAAGTCCGCCGACTTGTAGGCCTTGGTGAGGTATTTCTCGTATTCCTTGTCGTCGACCTTCACCTCCGATGGGTCCACGCTCTCGCCATTGCCCACCGTGTCCTTCACTTTCTGCAGGTGCACGAGGCGATCGACGTACCGGTCGCGCAGCGCGGGCGTATCGATCGCCGGATCGACGCGGCCGATCAGGTCGAGCTTGATCGACGGCTTGTCGTCGAGCGCCTTCACGATCGTGTCGAGCTTCTTCGTGTCCGCGTCGCTGAGCGTGGCCGTGCCCGGCGCGAATTCGACGTAGCCGAGATCCTCGCCGCCGCCGCCGAATGCGTTCGCCAGCAGCGAGAATGGCGCGGTTACCGCCTTCTCGATCAGGTGCAGCACCGCCGTCCAGATCAGGCTGCCAAGGCTGAAGTCGGGATTCGCGAGCGAGCCCGACACCGGAATGTTCACGTCGATCTCGCCCGCCCGGTTCTTGAGCAGCGAAATGGCGAAGCGCACCGGCAGCTTCGTGGCCGTGGTGTTGTCGACGTGATCGCCGAACGTGAGCTGGTCGATAAACAGGTGGTTGTTCGCCGTGAGCTGATCGTTCGCGAGCTGGTAGTGCAGATCGACGTTCAGCTTGCCCTTCGTGATCGGATAGCCCGCGTACTTCGCCGAGTACGGCGTGAGATTCGTGAGTTCGATGTCGTGCGCGCTCGCGGTGATGTCGAGCGACGGTTTCTCGATGAGCGGATTCACCGTGCCCTTGATCGTGATCGGACCGTTCGGGACGAGCTTCGCGGCGACGTCGACGGGCGCGGGCGTGGTCGATTGCGTGCCGATCGCGCCTATCCTGCCCCGGATCTGCACGAGGTCGGCGGTGTAGTTCGGTTTGATGAAGTTATCGGTGTAATTCATGCTGCCGTCTTGCAGCAGCAACTCGCCGATGTGCAGCCGCACCGGGTTCTTCGGCGGCTCGGCTGCGGTGACCATGGCAGGCGCCGACGCCGCGTGCGGTGCGGATGCCGTCTGCGCTGCGGTGGCCTGGGTGGTGGCCTGGGTGGTGGCCTGCGCGGTGGCCGGGGTAGTGGCCTCGGCGGGCGCCGACGCTTGCGCAGGTGCGCCCGCAACGCTCGCCGCCTGCGGCGAGAGCGGCACCGGTTCGTGGCCGCCGTGCGCCGCGGCGCTCGTGTCGTGCGTGAGCGATTGCGCTTCGCCGGTCTGGTGCGCCACCACGTCCTTGAGATTCAGCCTGCCCTGCGCATCCAGCAGCACGCGGCCGTAAAAGCCCGCGAACGTCACGCGGCTCGCATCGACGTCGGCGCCGTGCGTGTCGTCGAAGCTCGCCTTGAGGTTCGAGAACGCGAGCGAGCGCCAGCCCGCGAACCGGCTCGACGTGGCCTTGTCGAGCATGCGCACGTCGACGAGCGCCGCGTCGCCGCGATAGTTCGCCCGCGTCCCCTTGCTCTGCTCGAACGCCAGTTGGCCCTTCATGTTCAGCAGCGCGCTCGCGATCACCGCGTTCAGCTGGCTGCCGAAGTACGGCTCGAACGCGGCGGCGTCGAGCCGGTTCGCGTCGATCTTGAGCGCCGCCTTCAGCGGCGTCGGGCTCACATCGCCATTGAGCGCGAGCGTGCCCTTGCGGTTCAGCGTCGCCTTGAGTTCGACCGGCAGCGCGTGGCCGAGGTCGTCGCTGATCTGCTGCACCTTCAGGTCGAGCGGCGTGATGGCGAGCTTCACCGGGCGCGGCGTGGTGCTGTCCGTGAAGTTGACCGTGCCTTTGTTGAGGTTCAGCGCGTCGATCTTGTAGTGCCAGGCCGGACTCTCCGGCGCGGACTTCTGCGCTGCATGATTCGCCGCATGAGTCTGCGTGTGATTCGCTGCATGATGCGGCGCGGCTTCGTGGCCGCCCGCCAGTTGCATGAGATTGATGCTGCCGTCCTTGCGGCGCTCGGCGTTCACGACGAGGCCGGTCGCATCCACCGACGCGATCTGCGCGGTGTGCGCCGCGAGATCGACCTGATTCACTTTCACGACGCCCTGCCCGAGCGCGATGGCTGGCGTCTTCTCGCCGCGCGCCGCCACCTTGAGCGTTTCCAGGTTCAGCGTGCTGTCGCCGACCACCACGGCGGCGGGCGACTTCGACCAGTCGGCGGTGATCGTCGTGTCGAGGCCGAGCTTGCCGTCGAGGATCTGCGCGCCGCTCACGCTGTCGAGATACGGCTGCTTCGGCGCGAGTTGCACGCCTTGAACGTCGATTTTCGCGTCGGCGGTCTTCGCCACCATGCCGAACGAGCCCGTGGCCTTCACCGTGCCGCCGTCGTTCCCGGACATGCCGAACGTGTATTGCGCGGGCGTCTTTGCCGTGGTCGAGAAATTCGCGAGCGTGACGTCGAGGTTCGAAAACACGTTGTCGACCGGACGCGATGCCGCTTCGTCGTGCAGGTGCACCGTACCGCCGTTGATCGCGACCTGGCGGATCGAGAGATCGAGCGGCGCGGCCTTTGCTTCGGCGGGCTTCGCTGCCGCTTCGGAAGCCGCTGGCGGCGTTGCAGCCGCTGCGCCGCTGGCTGCATTCGGGCCGCCCGCGAGCTTCTCGACGCTCAGCGCGCCGCTCTTGTCGCGCGCGATCCAGACGTTGGGCGCATCGAGGCGAATCTCGTCGAAGTGGAAGACGTTGCTGAGCGGCGCAAGCGACGCCGCCGCGACGTGCAGGCTATGCGCGCCGAAGAACGGCGCGTTGGCCGAGTCGGCGGTATCGAGGTCGTTCAGATCGGCGGTGCCCGACACGCGCAGTTCCGGCTTGTCGCCCGCCATCACGAAGTTGAGTTTGAGATCGGTCGAGAGCTTGCCGCTCTTCACCTGGATCGGCAGCTTCGTCGGTGAGTAGGTGAGCAGGCGCGGCACGTCGAGCGAATCAAGCTTCAGCGCCACCTCCGACTCGCGCGACGCCGCGAACGGCTTGGTCTTGCCATCGAGGGCGAGCGTGCTGTTGCCGTCGATACGCGCGCGCAACAGCGGCTGGACGAAGATATCGGTCTTCGACGGCAGCGTCGCAATGAACGGAATGCCGAGCGTGAAGCGGTCGATGACGTGCTTTTCGTTGAGCAGGCGGTCATCGAAGGTGATCTGGCCGTTTTCGATGCGGATATTGGAAACCGAAAACGGCGTCGGCTTGCTGGCCGGTTGCGAGGGCTTCGAGAACTTCTCGATCAGGTCGGTGAAGTTGAAGCGCTGCGCATCGAACCGCACGATGTTGACGCGCGGGGAGTCGAGATGCACCTGGTCGACAATGGGCGCGGCACGGAATATCGACGACCACGAGGGCTGGACGACGAGACGCTCGACGTCGACGAAATCGCCGTTGCCGCTGCGCTCGCCGATATGCACGCGGTCGGCTTCGAGGCGCAGCGTGTACGGATTGAGCGCGATGCGGCCGATGCTGACCGGACGGTCGAGCTGCTTGCTCAACTGCTGGGCTGCGATGTGACGGATGAGCGGTGGCGCGGCGAAAAAGCCGAGCAGCCCAAATACAACGAGGAAGATCAACACGCCGGTCAGGATGTGCCGGGTGCGGGGTGCTCGCGCGACGGCGCGGACCGATTGCAGCGAAGAATTCAGAGGACCTTTGTTGAGACTTGCCATACTCGCTTGCCAGTGACGCGGCCGCAAACCGGCCGTATGTAATAGGACTGGAATGACGATCGAAGACCCCGACAGGCGAAAGTATAGGCCGATGGGGTGACTCGCGTCAGGAGAATGCCGCGGTGCACGAATACGCCGTGATGAGACAGGGCCTGAAGGTGGCGCGCGCGCTGGCGTTCGGGTATTCAGGCGGCGGACTGCCGGCTGCGCGCCTCGGCTGCGTACGTCAGCGACGCTCGACTACGGGCGGCTGCCAGCTGCCGTCGACGGCCGTGTGCTTCGGCGCGTACAGGCGCATCACGAGCCGGAAGTCGCCGTGCGGTGCGTTCACCCAGTTCGCGACGCCGCGCGGGCGCTCCGCGGAAACCTGCACGTCGAGCGAGCCGTCGCGGTTGCGCCGCGCGCCGGTGCGGTCGCCGAATGCCACGCGCACGGGCGCGTGCGCATCGAGTGCACCGTCGGCCGTATACGCCGTGATCGACCAGAAGCCGCGCACGGGCGGCAGTTGCTTCGCCGTGAAATGGATCACGTAGCGGTTCGCGCCGTTGAGCGGATGGCCGTCGCTGTCGAGCGACACGCGTGCGCGGACCTCATCGGAGGTCTTCGGCAAACCCGGCTGCATATACGCCGCATAGGCGCGCAGCGCGTAGTCCGGGCCGTAGTCGCCCGCTTCGTCGCCGACCCACAGCCAGCCGTTGCCCGCCAGCAGATTCGACGGCGGCGTCGCGACGCGCGTGCGGCCGTCCGCGTAACCGGCCGCCGCCGCGTCTTTCGCGTCGCTCGGAAACTGCACGGCGTCGCCGGGACGCACGCCGATATCGGCCAGAATCTTCAGCGCGTGCGAATCGTCGGGCGTGCTCGGGTTATCGCTCAGCGACTGCGAAAGACGATCGAAAAAGGCGTTGGCGTCGAGCGACGCGACGCGCGAGGCGGGCGTACCCGGCGCGACCGGATCACCGCTCTGGCTCGCACCCGTGAACGCCGGTTCGGCGCCGTGCCCGCCATGCTCGTCCCAGGTCGAAAGCGGCGCGACGCGGATCGCGCGCTGCAGCTTGCGCGCCGCAGCCAGATCGCCGCCGCCACGCGTCTCGACGCGCGCGAGGAACCAGACATAGCGCGTGGCCACCTCGATGCGCTGCGCGCGCGCGGGCAGCGTGCCCTTCCAGCCTGCCGGCACGAACGCAATCGTTTGCGCTTTCAGGCCACCGCCATGCTCGCCGACCTGCGTCCCCGTGGACCACAGGACGTTCGTCCACATGTCGAGCGCACGCGCGTCCATATAGCGGCCGCGCGAATCCGGCAGACTCACGAGCACGGGCCCGCTGTCGAGATCGAGCCAGCCGGTCGAGCCGAGCGTATCGAGATTGGGTTCGGGCGGCTTCGAGGCGCCCACCGGAGGCAGCGACTGCGCGTGGCGCAGCGTGTTCGGCGCGGCCTGCCCTGGCGCGTTGCCCGTTGCCGCTTCGCGCGACACGTCCATCAGGACGAGCGGAAAGCCGAAAACGTAGGAATCGGACACTTCGTCCCTCACCCACCCGGTGTCCTTGGGCGCGACGCCCGGCGCTGTCGCGCATCCGGCAAGGATGGCGAGGCCTGCAAGCGCAAGGCAGGTGCGGGAAAATGAATACGCTTGACGTTTTTTTGTCATTTGTAGATTTTGTGTGCGAGGCAGACGGTCCGGCAGCCGACGTCGACGTGTCCCCGACGATGCGCGCCGTCCCCCCTGGGCCGTGCATTTTTGCGCTGCGTTGTGAGAATGACGCCGGGTGGTATCGTATCGCTCGCGCCACGGCATGAAAAGCGTTCTATATGCATTTCTGCGTGCAAGTCCGCGCGCCGCACTACGAATCGCGACTGGCCGACGCTCTCAGGAGACCTATTGCATGTACGTACCCGCCCATTTCGAAGAAAACCGCCGCGACGTGCTCGGCGCGCTGATCGCCGCACAGCCTTTCGGCTCGCTCGTCACGCATGGCCCCGCCGGACTCGACGCGAACCATATCCCCTTCGAATTCGAACCGGCCAACGGTCCGTTCGGAACGTTGCGCGCGCATGTGGCCCGCGCGAATCCGGTCTGGCAGGAAGCCGCCGCCGCGCCGGATGCACTCGTCATCTTCCAGGGCCCGTCGGCCTACGTTTCGCCGTCGTGGTATCCGAGCAAGCACGAGACGCATCGTCAGGTGCCGACCTGGAACTATATCGTTGTGCACGCACATGGTCGCATCGTCGTCCATGACGATGAGGATTACGTGCGTGGCGTGGTGGCGCGGCTCACGCGCAAGATGGAAGCGGGCGAGCCGGTGCCCTGGAAGATGGGCGACGCGCCTGCGGACTACCTGACGCAGATGCTCGGCGCGATCGTCGGCATCGAGATCCCGGTGACGAAGCTCGTCGGCAAGTGGAAACTCAGCCAGAACAAGGCCGCGGCCGATGTCGACGGCGCCGCCACGACGCTCCTCGCCCGCGAAGGCGAGGCGCAGCGCGCGGTCGGCCAGGCGATGCTCGACGTGGCGGCCAGCCGCAAATAACCGGGTGAAACAAGCAGGCGCGCGACGGCGCTGGCCCGCCCCGCGTGCGACATGATCCGGAGCTGAATTCAAAAGCGGCGAGAAAATTCGCGAATTCAACTTAAAAGTCGCACTTCGTAGATATTTTTGATTTCACGCACTGGATTCTTCACAACGAAACGTAATTGAACAAAATTCGAGGGGTGCGTCGAAAAACCAGTCTTGACCTTCCCATCACTGGAACGTACATACTGCGTGACGTTGAAGTAAACCATTGCGTCAGAGCCAGCCATCATGAACGAACCTCTCGTTGAAGAGCGCCCCGACACACGCGTCGCCGAATTCGAAATTCACGGCATGACGTGCGCCTCGTGCGCCACCCGCGTCGAAAAAGCGCTCGCCAAAGTGCCGGGCGTCGCGCGCGCCTCCGTCAATCTCGCCACCGAAAAAGCCACCATCGAAGCGCAAGACGGCGTCGCGCCGGAAGCGCTCGTGAGCGCCGTCGAAAAGGCCGGTTACGAGGCCGTGCCGGTCGCCACCGAAACCGCCGCCTTCGCCATCGGCGGCATGACCTGCGCGTCGTGCGCCACCCGCGTCGAGCGCGCGCTCGCGCGCGTGCCCGGCGTCGCGGGCGCCACCGTCAACCTCGCAACCGAACAGGCCACCGTCAACCTGCGCGCGCCGCTCACGGGCGACCTGAGCGATCAGCTCGTCGCCGCCGTGAAGAAGGCAGGCTACGAAGCGACGCCGCTCGCAACCGAAGATTTCGCCGCAGCCAGCCAGGAAGCCGACGCGCGCAACGCCGCCGCCCGCGACGCCACGCGCCGCGAATGGCGCGCCGTGCTGATCTCCGCCGTGCTCACCGCGCCGCTCGTGGTGCCGATGTTCACCCGCGGGTTCGGCATCGACTGGATGCTGCCTGCCAGCGTGCAGCTCGTGCTCGCGTCGATCGTGCAGTTCGGCTTCGGCGCGCGCTTCTACCGCGCCGCCTGGCGGGCCCTGCGCGCGGGTGCGGGCAACATGGATCTGCTCGTTGCGCTCGGCACGTCGGCGGCGTGGGGCGTGAGCGTCTACGCGATGCTCGCGCATCCGGGCGAGGACGCGCATCTCTACTTCGAGGCGTCGGCGGTCGTCATCACGCTCGTGCGCTTCGGCAAGTGGCTCGAAGCGCGCGCGAAGCGCCAGACCACCGATGCGATCCGCGCACTCAACGCGCTGCGCCCCGACCGCGCGCGCATCCGCGAAGACGGCGTCGAGCGCGAAGTGCCGCTCAACGCCGTGCGCGTGAGCATGGTGGTCGTCGTGCGTCCGGGCGAGCGGCTGCCGGTGGATGGCGTCGTGCTGGAAGGCCGCACCCACATCGACGAATCGCTGATCACCGGCGAGAGTCTGCCCGTGGCCAAACAGCCCGGCGATCCCGTCACGGCGGGCTCGATCAACGGCGAAGGCGCATTGGCCGTGCGCACCACGGCCATCGGCGCGGAAACGACGCTCGCGCGCATCATCCGGCTCGTCGAGAGCGCGCAGGCGGAGAAGGCGCCGATCCAGCGGCTCGTCGACCGCGTGAGCGCCGTGTTCGTACCCGCGATCCTCATCATCGCGGCCATTACACTCGTGGGCTGGCTCATCGCGGGCGCGTCCGCCGAAACCGCGATCCTCAACGCCGTCGCGGTGCTCGTGATCGCGTGCCCCTGCGCGCTCGGACTCGCGACGCCTGCCGCGATCATGGCGGGCACCGGCGTCGCCGCGCGCCACGGCGTGCTGATCAAGGATGCGGAAGCGCTGGAAACCGCGCACAACGTGAGCGTGGTCGCCTTCGACAAGACCGGCACGCTCACGCTCGGCCAGCCGTCGCTCACGGCATTCGAGACCGCCGATGGCGTCGTCCGCGCCGCTGCGCTCGCAAGCGCAGCCGCCGTACAACAGCAGAGTGAGCACCCGCTCGCCAAGGCGGTGGTGAAGGCGTTCCAGGCGCAGGCACAAGGCGCGGCCCTGCCCGCCGCCTTACATGCACGCGCCGTGCCGGGCCGCGGCGTGGAAGCGGAAGTCGACGGGCGGCGCTACGCACTCGGCAGCGGCCGCTGGCTGGATGAGCTTGGGCTTGCGGTTCCGTCCGAACTCAAGGCGCGCGCCCAGGAACTCGAAGCGGCGGGCAACACCGTCTCCTGGCTGATCGGTGCGGGCGCAACCGGTGAACCGGACGCGGTGCTCGCCCTGCTTGCCTTCGGCGACACGGTCAAGCCGAGCTCGCAGGAAGCGATTGCGCGCCTGAAGACGATGGGCATCCGCAGCGTGCTCGTGACGGGCGACAACGCGGGCAGCGCGGCGGCCGTCGCGGCGCAGCTCGGCATCGACGACGTCCATGCGCAGGTGCTGCCCGACGACAAGGCCCGCACGATCCGCGACCTGAAGATCCGCACGGGCGGCATCGTCGCGATGGCGGGCGACGGCATCAACGACGCACCGGCGCTCGCCGCCGCCGATATCGGCATCGCGATGGCCACGGGCACCGACGTCGCCATGCACGCGGCGGGCATCACGCTGATGCGCGGCGACCCGGCACTCGTTGCGGCCGCAATCGACATTGCGCGGCGCACGTGGCGCAAGATCCAGCAGAACCTGTTCTGGGCGTTCGTGTACAACCTGATCGGCATTCCGCTCGCGGCCTTCGGCCTGCTCAACCCGATGATCGCGGGTGCGGCGATGGCGTTCTCCAGCGTGAGCGTCGTCACCAATGCGCTCTTGCTGCGGACCTGGCGCGACAAGCGCTGAAGCCGCGCGGGACTGTAACGGACGGCGGCGGGCGCATTTCGTGCCCGCCGCCGTAAATCCTTTGCGGATCAGCGTGTTGTGCGGGATGCGGACAGCTTGTCCACAGGGCTTTCCACGAAAAATGTGGACAACCCGCCGAGCTTCGCAACCGACGCCTTCAGGCGCGGCAGTGCCGGGAAATATGCTGCGCTTCAGGCTGCGCCGTGCTCGCGGCGCAGTGCCCACGCAACATTCCTTGCGCATCAGACACTTAGGTCCGATGTCCCAAACTTGCCCACAACCCTTTCCACGATTTCTGTGGAAAAGTGCCGCGTAGCCAGGCACGCCGTGCCTGTCGCGCGGCTTCGGCGCGTCATCCTTTACGCATCAGGCACTTAGGCTCGCTATCCCAAGCTTGCCCACAAGCCTTTCCACGAAAACTGGGGATAATTCCGGCGCGCACCGTGCCTCAGTGCCCCGGCTGCTGCTGCACGGGCGGCGTGTACTGCGCACCGCCGCCCGGAGCGGGCTCGGTGTCATCAGGCGTCGGAGTCGGCGCGAGCGCGGGCGCCTGTGACGGGAACGGCGACGCCGCAGGCGGCGCGCTCGCCGGTCCGATGATCGGCGGCACGCCCGGTTCGTACGGCTGCGGTGCAGCGGACGGCGCCGAAGCACCCACGGCCCCCGAAGGCGCCGCTTCCGGCGCTGGCGCCGGTGCCGATGCGGGTGTCGGCGCGGTCTCCGGCGCAGATGCCGATTCAGTACGCGGCGCGTGAACCGGCGCGCGTTTGACCGGCGCCGCAACCTTCGGCTTCGGCGCAAACAGCACGTCGATCCAGGCGCTGAGCTTCGTGCGGAACGTATCGAACGCGCTCGGCGCCACTTCGGTATCGAAGCGCGCGTGCGAATCGACAATGCGCGCGCGCAACGCGCGCTGGAAGAAATCGCCGACGATCGGCAGCGCGCTGCGCGCCCCCTGCCCCCAGTAGTCGTCCAGCGTCACGCGGCCGTCGTCGAATCCCACCCACGCGCCTGCCACGAGCTGCGGGTTCATGAGGATGAACCAGCCGTCCGTGTTGCCCTGCGTGGTGCCGGTCTTGCCCGCGACATCCGCGTGGATGCCGAAGCGCGAGCGTATGCTCGACCCCGTGCCGCGATTCACCACGTCGCGCATCACGTCGATCAGCGTGCGGTCGGCGGCCACAGAGAGCGCGCGCTCCGGCGACGCGCTCGGGAATTCGGCAAGCACTTCGCCATGCTTGTCCTCGATGCTCGTGACCATGCGCGGCTCGATGTACTCGCCGTCGTTGGCGATCGTGCTGTACGCCGACACCATTTCCTTGAGCGTCACCGGGCTCGTGCCGAGCGCGAGCGACGGCACCGGGTCGAGCCGGCTGTCGCGCACGCCCATGGCGCGCGCAAGGCGCGCCACCTTGTCCGGGCCGACCTCCTGCATGACCTGCGCCGTGATGCGGTTACGCGAGAAGGCAATGCCGTCGCGCAGCGTCATCGGCTTGTTGCTCGGCGGCACGTCGTCGTCCGGACGCCAGATCTCGCCGCCCGCGAGCGTAATTTCGACAGGCTGGTCGATGAAGGTATCGGTCGGCTTCGCGCCGCCCGCAAAGGCCGCGCCGTAGACGAACGGCTTGAACGTGGAGCCCGGCTGACGCCGCGCCTGCTGGACGTGATCGTAGGGCTCGCCCGTGAAATCGCGGCTGCCGACCCACGCCTTGATCTGGCCGTTGCGCGGATCGATGGCGAGGAAGCCCGCCTGCAGTTCCGTCTTGTCCTTGCACAGCGCGTGCATGAACGCGCGATCGGCCGCAAGGTGCTTCACGGCATCCGCGTCGCTCGCGCCCGCATCGCGCGCCGTCTTGTAGTCCGGCGTCTCGCGCATGAACGTCCTGAACAGCTCATTGCCCGGCGTGCAGCCGTTGCGGCCGCTCCACGCGCCGTTGGCGATGCCCTGCAACTGGTTCGCGTGCTGCGCGAGCGCCGCCGTCGCCATCGCCTGAAGACGCGCGTCGATCGTCGTGTGCACAACGAGTCCGTCCGAATACACGTTGTAGTCGTTGCGGTCGGCCCACGCGATCAGCCATTTGCGCAACTGCTGCGCGAAGTGCGGCGCCGGGCCGGGCGGCTCGGTCTGGCGCTCGAAGTCGAGGCGCAGCGGCTTTCTGGAAAGCGTCGCGTCTTGTGCGGGCGTGAGCTTGCCGTACTTCACCATCTGCCCGAGCACCGTGTTGCGCCGCGCGAGCGCGCGCTCGGGGTTCAGCACCGGGTTGTAATAGGCGTTGCCCTTGAGCATGCCGGTCAGCGTCGCGCTTTGCAGGATGTCGAGTTGATCCGCCGACACGCCGAAATACGTGCGCGCCGCCATCTCGATGCCGTAGGCGTTGTAGAGAAACGGCACCGTATTCAGGTACGTTTCGAGAATCTGCGGCTTGCTGTAGACGGCCTCGATCTTGAGCGCCGTGATGGCTTCCTTGATCTTGCGCGTGAGCGTCGGCGCGCGGCCGATCTCGTCGGGATAGAGATTGCGCGCGAGTTGCTGGGTGATCGTCGAGCCGCCCTGGCGCTCGCCCGAGAACGTGTGCAGCGCGGCGCCCGCCGTGCGCTTGAAGTCGATGCCGTGGTGTTCGTAGAAGCGGTGATCCTCGGTCGAGATCAGCGCGTCGACCATGTGCGGCGAAATCTCGCTGAGCGACACCCATTCGCGATTCGACGGCTTGAATTCGGCGAGCAGCTTGCCGTCGGCGGAGAGAATCTGCGCGGGCTCATCGACGCGCGCCTTGCGGATATCGCCGATGCTCGGCGTAAACGGGATCAGCACGAGCACGTAGAGCACGACGAGCGCGGGCACCGCGGCCATCGCGTACAGCACGCCGCGCCGCGTGGGATGCCGCAGATGATGCAGCGCGCGGGCGGCGAAGGGCTGCAACCGGGCGCTCGTGGAAACCGCAGTGGGCCTCAGGCGGGCAGACCATTTCGCGAGTTGATCGCGGACAAACGACACGAAGCGCTTCACGCGGGCAAGGGATCGGCTGGAAAGCGTGCATCGTATCAAAAATCTGCGCGCCTTCCGGCGACAGGCCCCGCGCAGCCGGTGTTCGGCGCCGAACCGCAACTCGCGCCTCAGTAATATTTCATTTCGATGAAACGTTTATTCCAGATTCTGGAATAATCCTGTCCAATCACAGGCAGTTTTCTGGCGGCGCTTAATTCTTACACTCCTGACGCTGTTTCAACCAAAACGGAAACCATCAGGAGTCTATCCGTGAAAAACAAGATTTCGGCCGCCGCGACGGCCGTCGCCGTGGGTACCGCCTTCGCCACTCTCGCACCCGCTGCCCATGCGCAAAGCTCGGTCACGCTGTATGGCCTTATCGACGCCGGCATCGCCTACACGAACAACGTGAACGGCAGCGGCCGTGTCGCCATGCAGAGCGGCAACATCAGCGGCAGCCGCTTCGGCCTGCGCGGCAGCGAAGACCTCGGCGGCGGCCTGAAAGCCATCTTCGTGCTCGAGAACGGTTTTAACGTCGGCAACGGCGCGCTGGGCCAGAGCACGTCGAACGCGAGCCGCATGTTCGGCCGTCAAGCGTTTGTCGGCCTGACGAGCGACACGTTCGGCTCGGTCACGGTGGGCCGTCAATATGACAGCATCGTCGAGTTCGTCTCGCCGCTCTCGGCCACGTCGGGCACGTTCGGCGACTCGGGCTTCGCCCACCCGTACGACAACGACAACCTCCAGCACACCGTCCGCTTCAACAACTCGGTCAAGTACACGAGCCTGGACTACAACGGCTTCAAGTTCAGCGGCATGTATGCGTTCAGCAACAACACCGGCTTCGCCGTGAGCCGTGCCTACAGCGCGGCCGCAAGCTACAACTACGGCCCGCTGGGTGTCGCGGCCGGCTACCTCCAGACCAACGGCTCGGGCCTGAAGTCCGGCAGCAACTTCGCGAACACCGGCGGCGCAGTCGACCAGGGCGAACTCAAGCCCACCGCCAACGGCAACAATCCCCTCACGTCCGACGTGCAACGCACGGTCGCCGCGGGCGTGCACTATGCGTTCGGTCCGGCTGCCGTGGGCTTCGTCTATTCGCACAGCCAGTACCAGGGCACGAATGCATTCGGCCTGAACGGCGGCTCGGCACGCTTCGACAACTACGAAGTCAACGGCGTGTACACCGCGACGCAGGCCCTGAAGCTCGGCGTCTCGTATGCGTACACCGACGCGCATCTGAACGGCCCGACCACGTTCGGCGCCGATCCGAAGTGGAACCAGGTGAACGCGATTGCACGCTATTCGCTGACGAAGCGCACCGAACTCTACGGCGAAGCCATGTACCAGCACGCGACGGGCAACAAGAACGTCGCGGTCATGTACAACGCAGGCGGCTTCTCGTCGACGGCCAACCAGGTGATGTGCGCCGCCGGCATCATGACGCGCTTCTAAGCCGCTTCTAAGCCGCTTCCAGGCCGCTTCCACGCGCGCTTCCAAGCCGCTTTAGCGCCCGTCCTCTGGCCCACCTTGCGAGGTGGGCCAGATGCGTTAACGGCGCGATGCCTGACCGGGACAGCCCGTCCCGGCAGGCTTATTCCGTTGGCCGGATCATCTGGAACATTTCTCCGATGGCCGCGTAATCGGCGCGATACCCCGCGCGCATGACGGGCTGTGCCGCGTGCGTGTCGAACACGCCATCCCTGAGGTACTCCTCACGAATATGCACGCCAACCACCTGGCCGAGCGCGAGCCAGTTGTCCATCGGCGTGCCGTCTATCGTGTTCAGCCGCACGACCCGGATCAGCCTGCATTCGAGCGCGGCCGGCGATTCGGCGACATGCGGGACGTTCACGTTGCGCCCCGGCGCGGGCGTGAGGCCCGCGAGCGCGAATTCGTCGATATCGGCGGGCACCGGAGCCGAGGATGCTCAGCGGCGACTATGCCCATTGGATCGTCGCGTCACGCACTGTCTTGAACCAAGACACACACATGGCCCGGGTTCCGTCAAGCCGACAAACGAGGCGCTCGGGGCTCCAGGACGACCCGGATCAACGGAAGCCAAGCGCAAACAAAATAACGGCCGAGCCCCATTGACTGACACTATAGGTGGTGTATACGATGCCGACATCAACAATATGTCGTATCCACCGGAGAATCCATGGTGTCAAGCCCTCTACCCGCTTCCAGCCGCGTGGACACGCCCGCGAGCGCCCAAAACGCCACGCCCGATCGCAACGATCGCAACAATCGCAATCCACAAATCGAAGTCCAGTCCTCGATCGACGAGTATCTGGAGCAGCAGGACTGGCGCGTCAACGCCAATGCGAACCAGGGTTATTCGCTCGGCGGCCTGATTCTGAATGTGTCGGGGAAGGTCGTCGCGAACTACTGGCTCAGCCATATCTATCCGCAGGCTGTTGGGCAGGCGCACCGCGATGCCGATCTGCATATTCACGATCTGGATATGCTGGCCGGATACTGCGCCGGATGGTCGTTGCGCACGCTACTGACAGAAGGTTTCAACGGCGTGCCGGGCAAGGTGGAAGCCGCGCCGCCGAAGCACATGTCGAGCGCGGTCGGCCAGATCGTCAATTTTCTCGGCACGCTGCAAAACGAATGGGCAGGCGCGCAGGCGTTCAGCTCATTCGATACGTACATGGCGCCGTTTGTCCGCAACGACAACCTGTCCTATGGCGAAGTCCGCCAGCACATCCAGGAACTGATCTTCAACCTGAACGTGCCTTCGCGCTGGGGTACACAAACGCCGTTCACGAACCTCACGTTCGACTGGGTGTGCCCGGAAGATCTGCGTGAGCAGGTCCCGCTGATCGGCGGAAAGGAAGTGTCGTTCACCTACGGCGAGCTGCAGGCCGAGATGGACATGATCAATCGCGCGTACATCGAAGTCATGATGACGGGCGATGCGAAGGGTCGCGCGTTTACCTTCCCGATCCCCACCTACAACATCACGCCCGACTTCGACTGGCACAGCCCGAACGCGAACCTTCTGTTCGAAATGACCGCCCGCTACGGGCTGCCTTATTTCCAGAACTTCATCAATTCGGAACTCAAACCCAACATGATCCGCTCGATGTGCTGCCGGTTGCAGCTCGATCTGCGGGAGTTGTTGAAACGCGGCAATGGGCTGTTCGGTTCCGCCGAGCAGACGGGTTCGCTTGGCGTCGTCACCATCAATTGCGCCCGTCTGGGTTACCTGTACGCAGGCGACGAAGCCGCATTGTTCCAGCGTCTGGACGAACTGCTCGAGCTGGGCAAGGTCAGCCTGGAAATCAAGCGCAAGGTCATTCAGCAACATCTGGACAACGGGCTGTTTCCCTATACCCGACGTTATCTCGGTACGCTGCGCAACCACTTCTCGACGCTCGGCATCAACGGCGTCAACGAAATGGTGCGCAACTTCACGTTCAATGCGCACGATCTCACCAGCGATTGGGGACATGCATTCGCGGTGCGTCTGCTCGATCACGTGCGTGCGCGCATGCTCGCGTTTCAGGAAGAAACCGGGCATATGTACAACCTGGAAGCCACGCCGGCTGAAGGTACGACGTATCGCTTCGCCAAGGAAGACCGCAAGCGTTTCCCGGAAATCCTGCAGGCCGGCACGCCGGACATGCCGTACTACACCAACTCGTCGCAACTGCCGGTCGGCTTCACCGACGATCCGTTCGAAGCCCTGGAGCGTCAGGACGAATTGCAGCGCAAGTACACGGGCGGCACGGTATTGCACCTGTACATGACCGAGCCGCTCTCGAGCGCCGACGCATGCCGCACGCTCGTCCAGCGCACGCTCAACCGTTTCTCGCTGCCGTACATCACGGTCACGCCGACGTTCTCGATTTGCCCGAAGCACGGCTACCTGGGCGGCAGCCACAAGTTTTGCCCACGATGCGATGAAGAACTCATTCAACGCAAACTTTCTCAACTCGAACCCGCTGGAGTCTGAACCATGACCGCAATCGCTCAATCCGCAGAAGCCCGTCACGCCGCTATCACGCTGTCCGACGAAGAACGTCAACCGTGCGAAATCTGGACGCGGGTCATGGGATATCACCGTCCCGTGTCGTCGTTCAACACGGGCAAGAAGGGCGAATTCCACGAGCGCAAGTTCTTCAGCGAACACGAGGCATCGGTTGCAGCCTGAGCTCGCATCGCCAGACGTCGAACCTGGTTCGAAGCAACCCCGCCCGCTCCGCGTGGGCGGGGTTGTGCCGTTCACCGCGACCGACTACCCCGGCCAGCTTGCCGCAGTCGTATTCGTGCAGGGCTGCCCCTGGCGCTGCGGCTATTGCCATAACCCGCATTTGCAGCCGCGAACCCGCCAGGGCGCGGTTCAGTGGGACAGCGTCATGGACCTGCTCAAGCGCCGGGTGGGTTTGATCGACGGCGTCGTATTCAGCGGCGGCGAACCGGCAACCGATCCTTCGCTTGGCCGTGCCATCCGCGAAGTCAGGCAGCTCGGGTTCAAGGTCGGCATGCATACCGCAGGCACGCATCCGCAGCGGATCAAAGAGGTCTTGCCGTTACTGGACTGGGTCGGCATCGATATCAAGGCAACCTTCGACAACTACCCGCGCATCACGAAGAAACCGGGCAGCGGCAATCGCGCACGCGCGAGCCTCGAAGCCGTGCTGGCGAGCGGGATGGATTACGAATGCCGCACCACGTTGCATCCCGAGCTGCTGCCCGAAGACGAAATATTGCGCCTTGCGCAGACGTTGTCGGCGATGAACGTGAAGCAGTACGCGCTCCAGATCTTCCGCACCAACGGATGCAATGACAACGGCTTGAATGCCGCGTCGTTGGCGGGCTACCCTGGCAACGACGTCGTGGCGCAGGTTGAAGCGCTGTTTCCCACCTTTACGCTTCGCCGCGGATAAAACCGCACCGATGTTTATCCGGAGTTTAAGCGGGCCGCGATGTCATCGCGGCCCGTTTGCGTTGCCCTAAAAGCAAATGTCCCGAGACTGGCTCGGGACATCAATAACTCATACGCCGCATCCGTCGCGTGTGCGGCAGATGCCAGCCTGGAAGCTAGCCGCGCTTATTGCGCACGCAACGTCTTCGCGGCGGCGACCATATTGGTAAGCGCCGGAATCACCTCGGCCCACTGACGCGTCTTCAGACCGCAATCCGGATTCACCCACAGACGCTGCGCCGGAATGCGCTCGGCGGCCTTCTGCATCAGTTGCACGATATGCGCGTCGCTCGGGATGTTCGGCGAGTGGATGTCGTACACGCCCGGCCCGATTTCATTCGGATAGCGGAAATTGTCGAACGCGTCGAGCAGTTCCATATCGGAGCGCGAGGTCTCGATCGTGATGACGTCCGCATCCATGTCGGCGATCGAGGCGATGATGTCGTTGAACTCCGAATAGCACATGTGGGTGTGGATCTGCGTTTCGTCCTGCACGCCGTTCGCGGCGATACGGAACGATTCCACGGCCCAGCCCAGATACTCGGCCCACTGCGCGCGGCGCAGCGGCAGCCCTTCGCGCAGCGCGGCCTCGTCGATCTGAACCACGCGCACGCCGGCCTTTTCGAGGTCGAGCACTTCCTCGCGGATCGCAAGCGCAAGCTGGTAGCACGACACCGAACGCGGCTGGTCGTCGCGCACGAAGGACCAGTTCAGGATCGTCACCGGCCCGGTCAGCATGCCCTTCATCGGCCGGCTCGTGAGCGACTGCGCGTAGGTGATCCACTCGACCGTCATCGCCTTCGGACGGCTGATGTCGCCGAACAGAATTGGCGGCTTCACGCAGCGCGAACCGTACGACTGCACCCAGCCGAACTGGCTGAACGCGTAGCCGTCCAGTTGTTCGCCGAAGTATTCGACCATGTCGTTACGCTCGGCTTCACCGTGCACGAGCACATCGAGGCCCAGCTTTTCCTGCTCGCGCACGCTGCGCTCGATTTCGGCACGCATCGCGACCTGGTAGCCCGCGTGATCGAGCGCGCCGCTCTTGAACTGGCTGCGCGCCTGGCGGATTTCCGCCGTCTGCGGGAACGAGCCGATCGTCGTGGTCGGGTATGCGGGCAGCTTGAGGAGCGCGGCTTGTTTCGCTGCGCGCTCGGCGTAGCCGTTCTGACGATGGCCGAGTTTCGCGTCGATGCGCGCAAGCGCTGCCTTCACCGCCGGGTTGTTCACGCGCGGCGAGTTGCGGCGCGCCGCGATGGCGGCTTCATTTGCGGCGAGTTCCGCAGCGATCTTGTTGCGGCCTTCATTGAGCGCGGTGGCCAGCAGCTTCACTTCGTCGAGCTTTTGCAACGCGAACGCGAGCCACGAGCGGATTTCCGGATCGAGTTTCTCTTCGCTCGCGAGGTCGACCGGCACGTGCAGCAGCGAGCACGACGGCGCAATCCAGAGCCGCTCGCCGAGCTGCTTCGCGAGCGGTTCGAGCCATTCGAGCGTCGCCGTCAGGTCCGTCTTCCAGATGTTGCGGCCATTGATCGCGCCAACCGACAGCACGCTCTGCTCGGGCAGCTTGCGCGCGGCGAGCGCGACTTCTTCGCATGCATTGATCCCGTCAATATGCAGACCGTCGACCGGCAACGCGCACGCGAGGTCGAGATTCTCCTTGAGCGGGCCGAAATACGTCGTGAGCAGCAGCTTGACGCTGCGCTCCTCGAAGCCTTCATACGCGGTCGCGAACGCCGCGCGCCACGCAGCATCGAGTTCGGTCACGAGAATCGGCTCGTCGATCTGCACCCACTCGACATCCATCACGCGGCAATAGTCGAGCAGCGCGCGGTACACCGGCATGATGCGCGGCAGCAGCGCGAGCTTGTCCGAATCGTCCTTGGCCTTGCCGAGCCACAGGTAGGTCAGCGGCCCGATGATGACGGGCTTCGCTTTCACTCCCTGCGCACGCGCTTCGCGCAGTTGTTCGAGCAGATGGGACGTATCGAGGTTGAACTGCGTATCGGCCGTGAATTCGGGGACGATGTAGTGGTAGTTGGTGTCGAACCACTTCGTCATTTCGCCCGCTGCCACGCCGCCGCAGCATGCGGCGTGCTCTTCGGCGCCCTGGGCCGAACGCCCGCGCGCCACGCGGAAGTAATTGTCGAGCTTGTCGCCGTGAAAGCCCTGCACGCGCTCCGGCAGGTTGCCGAGCATGAAGCTCATGTCCAGCACCTGGTCGTAGAACGAGAAGTCGCCCACGGGCACGAGATCGAGCGATGCCTGGCTCGCCCAGTTGCGCGCGCGCAGATCGGCGCCGAGCGCCTTCAGTTCGTCGCGCGAGGATTCGGCCTTCCAGTAGCGTTCGAGGCCGAACTTGAGTTCGCGTTTTGCGCCGATGCGCGGAAAGCCGAGATTATGTGTAGTGACCATGTGCGCTGCCATCCGTAGGAAAAGTACTGAAAACAAAGCGGAGTGGCTGCGATGATAGAGGTATCGGTTAATGAAATAAAATGGCATTATTTCATTTATCCATTAGTTTTATTCATTCGAGAGTTCATCATCGGTTGCCATGCTCGAACGCATTCATCTCGTCATCGTCCGCGAAGTCGCGCGCCAGGGATCGCTTACGGCGGCCGCCAGCACGCTCTTTCTCACGCAATCCGCGCTGAGCCATACGGTCAAGAAAATCGAGCAGCAGCTCGGCACGCCCATCTGGGACCGCGAAGGCCGCAGCCTGCGCCCCACGCAGGCGGGCCAGTATCTGCTCTCGCTGGCCGAACGGCTCCTGCCGCAGTTCGAGCTCGCCGAGGAACGCATGAAGCAATATGCCGCCGGCGAGCGCGGCACGCTGCGCATCGGCATGGAATGCCATCCGTGCTATCAGTGGCTGCTCAAGGTGGTGTCGCCGTATCTCGCGCGCTGGCCCGATGTCGACGTCGATGTGAAGCAGCGCTTTCAGTTCGGCGGCATTGGCGCGCTGTTCGGCTATGACGTCGACGTGCTCGTCACGCCCGATCCGCTCAATCGTCCGGGCCTGCGTTTCGAGCCCGTGTTCGACTACGAGCAGGTGCTGGTCGTGGCGGAAGGCCATCGGCTTGCCAACGTGCGCTACGTGAAGCCCGAGCAGCTTGTCGACGAGACGCTCATCACGTATCCCGTGGAAACGGACCGGCTCGATATCTACAACCAGTTTCTGCGCCCGGCGAGCATCGTGCCGCGCCGTCACAAGACGATCGAAACGACCGACATCATGTTGCAGATGGTGGCCAGCCATCGCGGCGTGGCCGCCCTGCCCCGCTGGCTCGCCGAGGAATACGCCGACCGCATGCCGCTCGCCATCGTGAAACTCGGCAAGGAAGGCATCGCGAAGCAGATCTTTCTCGGTACGCGTGAGGCAGATGGCGCGGTCGATTATCTGAGATCGTTCGTCCAGTTCGCGCGGGAGTCGAACTGGCAGGCGTCCCGCATGCGGCGCTGAAACCTCGTTGTGCACCGCACTTTTCCACAGCGCACTTATCCACAATTTTCGTGGACAGGGATGTGGACAACCTGGGCACATCCCCGCCAGACCGCTGATGCAGAACACTTTTTTGGGGCACTGACAGATTTGTGCAGTGCGGCGCTTTTGCCGCGCTTTTGCCGTGCGTCTTGCGCCGCTTGTGGTCGCTTACGGTCGCTTACGGTCGCTTACGGTCGCTTACGGTCGCTTACGGTCGCTTGTGGTCGCTGGTATCGCGCAGCCTTCACGCGCGCGAACTGTGCGTCGTCCTTGTCGTGGCCGCGCGAGCGCACCCATGCAAACAGGGCCGGCTCTCTGTCGAGAGCCGGCCCTGTTTGGCGGACTTCAAATTTGTTTGGCGGACGAATCCGGTGCTGTGAAGCAAGTGGCTTGCACCGCCTCGAACCGCCCTTTTGCGCGCTTGTGCTTGCTCGTGCGACTTAGCCGCGCGGTACGCCGAACGGCAGGTAGTGCGAGCGGCGGATGCGCTCTGCTTCGCGTGACCGTGCTTCGTACGAATAATCCGAATCCATCGGCAGATACGGCGAGGCGAAGAGATCGCTCACCTTTTCAAACAGTGCAAGGACAAAGCTCATGGCGACTCCCGGTTAGTTGAACGATCAGGGTTTTCCCTAAGACAAGGCCATTATAGGGTTTTCCCTGACAGACTGCTAGTGCGGCGCAGCAAAAAAACTGCGGCGGCCTGCCACAGGGCGCAAGTGCTCATGGTGCGCCGCATCAATGCAGCGCACCATCGTCTTCCAACTGGGGTCGAAATGCGTTTATCGGCTCACGGGGTGTGCACGGTGGCCGTGCGCCGCCGCACGTCGGGTGCGGTGTGTGGCACTGGGCGCAGCGGGACGGGCGACGCTTTGCGGGACGGCCTGCGCGGCGGATGCTTCAGCGGGCTGCGCCGGTAGTCGCGCCAGCGCGGCAGCGAACGCCGCTTGCTGCTCCTCCATCATCTGAGTGAGGCGCTGCTGCTGGGCGCGGGCGTCCGCAGCAACGCGCGAGAGCATGACCGTCTGTGCGATAGCGGCGGCCACGGTGACCACCAGCGCGACCACCGCCGCGCCGAGCATCCACCGCATCCGGCGCGACAGATCCGCAGACGCACGGCGCTGGCTGGCGATCAGGCCATCGAGCGCATCGACGGTGTTCGGGGATGCCGTGGCCCGCGCATGGTCCGGTTCGGGTCGCACCGCACGGGCTGTGTCGGCGGTTGCTGGTACGGTTGCCGCAGCCACGCGCGCGACAGTCGCGGTGGCGTTGCGGGTCTCGGATGCTTTACGACTGCTGCCCGGTGAGGTTTCGGCGTGCGGCTTGTGCCCCGGTACAGCAGCCTCGTTCGCGCCGGAGCCGGGCGTGTCGCTGGTGGTAGCGGTAGTGGTTGCAGTTGCGGCATCGGCAACCACCGCTTGTGCCGCCGTCCAGCCGCCCTTTGGCCGCTGCGCCGCCGTGGCACGGGCCGTACGCATCTGCGCGAGTACCTGGCCCGGCAACATCGGTTCCGCAACGGGCGCCTCTACCTGGGCCGGGACAGCCTCCGGCACGTTCGCCACAGCGGCAACATCGCTCTCGACGGTGACAACGCCTCGCGCCACATCCGTTGCTGGAGCAACCACTTCTGCCGCGCGTTCGTCGCCAGGTTTGCCGTCGGCAGGCAACGACTCCGCGGACTGCGACGCTACGGCAAGCTCACCCGGCACGCCCTCGCCTCCCTCTCCAGACGGCGAACGCTCCTCGGCGGCCGCCACGCCTTCCGTCCGCGCAATCGTGCGTGACACCTCAACCTTCTCTTCGACAGCAGCCACAGGGAGCGCCTCGGCAGGCTGCGCGGCCTCGCCCGCCTCGTCCACCGATCGCACCGGCTGCAACCGCTTCACACGGCTCGACTTGCCCCGGTGGCGTCCGGTCTCCACCGTCTGAGCGGGCGAATGCGCCGGATCGCCGGAAAAAAGATCGAGTGTGTTCTCGTCGCGCTGCGACTCGCCCGGCTGCGCGGGCGGCTGAGCCTCGCGTGCGGGCTGGTGCGCGGAATCGGAGGGGATGGACGATGGCCGACGTCGCTTCGACGGCGCACAACGCGCCTCACGTGCGGAGCTCAGGGATGCGGTATCTGCGTTTTCTGCCATGAGGGATTCGAGGCGCCTGGCGCCGCGCGACGGCTGGTCCGGTCCGTCGCGCAACATCCTCGTGTTTTTTATTCGAGCCGCCATTGTCGCATGGCCGCAAGCGGGGGCAGCGCCGTACACACGTCGCGTGTGGGCCAATCCTGCTCGCCATTTTCGCGGAAATCCTTGGCCGCGAATTGCGTCTTAATCCACGGCCGATATCGGGTACATCCCACGCGCGCGTGCTGCAGACGCCCGCTTGCGGCGCATGGCGCAGCGTACAATCGCGAGCGTCGCCTTCAAGCCGTGCACCCGCGTGCCGAACGCCCCACTCATGAACGCATTCCCAGGCGCAGCAGGGCTGCGCGATCACTTCGAACGCATCGTCTTGCCGCAGTGGCGCGGCCCGGGCTTCAACGCCGCACTGCGCCTGCCCTACGAAGCGCTCGACGCAGCGGGCGCCGCGCCGCTGCCGGTTGTCCGCTACCGCGCGATGGCATGCGCCCGCCAGTTGTTCGTGTTCACGCAGGCGGGCGACGCCGCACACGCGCACACGCTGTTCGAAACGCTGCAACACTATTTCCACGACCGCGCGCGCGGCGGCTGGTTCTACAGCGTCGATCCGCACGGCGCGCCGCTCGACACCACCAAGGACCTCTACACGCACGCCTTCGTCGTGTTCGCATGCTCGGTCTACGGTCAGCGCTTCGGCGTCAACGCAGCACTCGACATTGCCCGCTCGACCTCCGCGCTGATCGTCGACCGCTTCGACGCCGGGAACGGTCTCTTCAATGCGTCGCTAGACGCGCCGTTTGCCGCTGTCACCGGCACGCCGCTGCAAAATCCGCTGATGCATCTCACCGAAGCCTGGCTCGCCGCCCGCGAAGCCACCGGCGACGCCGCTTTCGATACAGCGCTCACGCGGCTCGTCGAGGCCGTCGCGCGGACCTTCCTGCATGAGCCGACGGGCTGTATCGCCGAGTTGCCGGTCGGCGCGGCAGACAACCGGCTCGAACCCGGCCATCAATTCGAATGGTTCTGGCTTGCATCGTGCGCGTCGGAGCGACTGGGTGCGTCGGGGCTCGCCGAGGCGCTCATGCGCGCGTTCCGCTTCGCCGTCACGCACAGCGTGGACAGGGCGAGCGGCGCCGTGGCGGCAGCGCTCGACGAACAGGGCCGGGTTATCGACGCGACGCAGCGCATCTGGGCGCAAACCGAGTATCTGCGCGCCATCGCGACGCACGGCGATGCCGATGTGAACGCCACGTTACCCGCGCAGATCGGCCGCTTCGCAGAACGCTTCCTCACGCCGCAAGGGTGGGTGGAATGCCGGAGCGCGTCCGGCGACGTCGCGCGCGCCGACATGCCGTCGACGACGCCTTATCACCTGCTATCGGCTTATCTCGCGTTGCCGGTCTGAACCGCGGACGCGGCATGCGCAGTACGGCGCCCTTGCGCGCGGCGTGAGGCTCATCGCGAAGCCCGCGAGCGTGACTAACGCCATGAGGAAAAACGTGCCCGCCGTGCGCAGGAACGTCATGCGCGCGTGAATCGCAGTGCGCCAGTCGCGCCAATCTCGCCAACCGTTCAACCCGGACGCATCGCGGCTCGCCGCCGCGCTGAACTGCGCGAACCCCCGCAATTCGGCGACCCAGGCGTCCAGGTACGACTGCGTCGGCTGATCGAAAAATGCCCGGAGATCATGCGCGTCCAGATCCTGAACCAGTGCGCCCAGCGCACGGCGCAAGACCTGATAGCGCCGCGCAAGCGCCGCGACGTGGGCGCGGTCGGCCTCATCGGCGGGCGGCACGTCCACCAGCGCGGCGAATGAGCGGTCGGCAGCCGCGAGTTCCTCGCGGGCGTGCTCGATGACATCGCGCGGGGCGGCGTCGCCACCGGCCATGCGCGTGCCTGCGCGCGCCAGATTGCTGCGTGCATCTTCGAGGTGCCGGGTAGTTTCGTCAGCCGCGCTGGCCTGGTGCTGCGCGACGCGCGCAAGATCGTCCACGTCGTCGCGCGTGTGTGCGCATGCGCAGAAAGCCGGTCCTTGTGCCACGAGCGGCGGCACACAGAACAGGAAGAGCGCACACAACAGGCTGGCTGCGGCCTTGAGCTTGCCGGACATCTTTGAACACCTCGGGACGGAGAACGGGAAATCGTGTGGAGCGAAGCGTGTGACCGCTCGCAGCCAATCTGTGTTACGGCTGCGCAAACGTTTTCTTGAGCGACAAAACGGCCCAAAGCGCGGTCTGAAGCACAGGCCGCGATGCACCAAACCAGCGCACCAGGCCGTCGCGGAAACGGTGTACCCAACCTTCCGGCGATTTTCATCGGCAGCGCATAACCGCGCCGTTCGATTCACCTTGCGCCGCAGCGAAGCACTTCCTAGAGTGGTTAGGAAACCATGCGGGCGTGGGCCCCGCCGAGGAATCCGACGATGACTGATCTTGTGGATCGTGCGCGCGGTGCGTTGCACGCACAGCCGTTCAGCGTGCTGCTCGGCACCGAACTGACGCACATCGGGGCAGACGACCTGACGCTGCGGCTGCCGGTACGCGACGAGCTGAGGCAGCAGCATGGCTTCGTTCATGGCGGCGTGATCAGCTACCTCGCCGACAACGCGCTGACTTTCGCGGGCGCGCTCGCACTCGGGCCGCGCGTCGTGACGGGCGAATACAAGATCAATTATTTGCGCCCGGCGCTGAACGGCACGTTGCTGGCTCGCGCGAAGGTGGTCTACGCGGGACGCCAGCAGGCCACCTGCCAATGCAGCGTGTTCGTGATCGAGAACGGAGACGAGCGCCTCGTCGCGCTCGCGCAGGGGACGGTGAACCGGCTGTCCGAGCCGGCCACGCGCGGCGAGCCGGAGCCCGCCGGCTGAGCCGCTCAAACGCCGTGCGGGAAACGTGGAAAACGCAGGGTTCGCGGGGTTCTCGTGGTGAGCGGCCCCGCGAGTGATGACGAATCGCGGCGTTTGCGATGCACGCTTATTCGGCGGCGCGCGTGCGCTGGGTTTGCTCGCCGAGCCCCTCGATGCCGAGACGCACGGTCTGCCCAGGCTTCAGGAACACCGGCGACGGCTTGATGCCCATGCCGACGCCCGGCGGCGTGCCGGTGGAGATCACGTCGCCCGGCTGCAGGCTCATGCACTGCGACAGATACGACACGAGCTTCGCCACCGGGAAGATCATCGTGCGCGTGTTGCCGTTCTGATAACGATGGCCGTCCACTTCGAGCCACAAGCCGAGGTTCTGCGGATCGGGCACTTCGTCGCGCGTGACGAGCCACGGGCCGGTCGGGCCGAAGGTATCGAAGCCCTTGCCCTTGTCCCACTGCCCGGCGCGCTCGATCTGCCATTCGCGCTCTGAAACGTCGTTGACGATGCAGTAGCCCGCCACGTAATCGAGCGCGTACGCCTCATCCACGTACTTCGCGTGCCTGCCGATCACCACGCCCAGCTCGACCTCCCAGTCGGTCTTCTTCGAGCCGCGCGGAATTTCAATGTCGTCGTTCGGGCCGACGATCGCGCTGGTCCACTTGTTGAACACCACCGGCTCGGGCGGCACGGGCATGCCTGCTTCGGCGGCGTGATCCGCATAGTTCAGGCCGATGCACACCATCTTGCCGACATGGCCCACGCACGCGCCGATACGCGGATTGTCGCCAACGATGTGCAGCGTCCCGGGATCGATCGAGCGCAATTGCGCGAGGCCCGCGTCGGACAGCACGTCACCCGCGATATCGGACACCGCGCCCACGAGCGAGCGAATGCGGCCTTCGGCGTCGAGCATGCCGGGTTTCTCATGGCCTTTCGGCCCGTAGCGAAGCAGTTTCATTGCGTGTCTTTCCTCCGGTTCTCTTCGGTGCTCTTCCGTGCTGTCCAGGCGATGCGAGGCGCTGCGCCGCCCCTATGCTCAGTTCGCCCAGCCGCCGTCTATCACATGGGCCTGGCCGGTCGTGAACGACGATTCGTCCGAGGCGAGATAAAGTGCGAGCGCGGCAATCTCCTCCGGCTTGCCGATGCGCCCCATCGGCTGGCGCGCGACAAAAGCGGCGCGCGTCGCGTCGGCGCTCGTGCCCTGTTCGGAAGCTTGCGCGGCGATGCGTTCTTCAAGCGAGGGCGACGCCACCGTGCCCGGACAGATCGCATTGCAGCGGATGCCGCCCGTGACGAAATCGGCGGCGACCGACTTCGTCAACCCTATCACAGCCGCTTTCGACGCACCGTACACGCAGCGGTTGGGCACGCCCTTCACGCTCGACGCCGCCGACGACATATTGATGATCGAGCCGCGCCCCGCTTCGAGCATCGCGGGCAGGAACGCGCGGATCATCCGGTACATGGCCTTCGCGTTCAGGTCGAACGCAAAGTCCCAGTCCTCTTCGCTCGCTTCGAGAATCGAGCCTGCGTGCACGAAGCCCGCACAGTTGAACAGCACGTCGACGGCGCCGAGTTCGCGCGCGAGCGCAGCGATGGCCTGCGGGTCGCGCACGTCGAGACGCCGCGCTTCAACGGGCAGCGACGCGAGCGCATCGAGCCGGATATCGGTGGCAATCACGCGCGCACCTTCGCGTGCGAACAGTTCGGCGGTCGCAAAGCCGATGCCCTGCCCCGCCGCCGTAATCAAAGCCGTCTTGCCCGCCAGTCTTGGTGCCATCTGTCACTCCGGTTGGAATCGCCACCTCAAGCAGCCTCAAGCAGTCTCAAGCGGCCGCGTTCAGGGGATGAATGCTTCGTGTCGCTGGCCGCACGCACTCACAATCGATAAAACGCCGCCGCGTTCCCACCGAACACCGCATCGCGCTCGGCGTCCGTGAGCGGCGCGAGCAGACGCTGCGCGCACGCATGCCAGCGGTCATAGTCGCCGTTGAGGTTCAACACCGGCCAGTCGCTGCCCCACATCACACGCTGCGGGCCGAAAGCGGCCAGCACCTGTGCGATCCACGGGCGCAGCGTGGCGTCGCCCCAGCCCGGCGCGGCTTCGGTCGCGAGGCCCGAGAGCTTGCAGCACACCTGCGGATAGCGCGCGAGGCGCGCGAGCGCATCCGACCATGCGGACCAGCCCGCGTTGCCGTCGCGGAGCGGCGGCTTCGCGCTGTGGTCGATAACCACGCGCAGTGCGGGATGTTGCGCGAGAAACATTTCGAGTGCAGGAGCGTGGCGCGTGAAAATCAGCGCGTCGAATGCGAGGTCGTGCGCGATCAGCGCCTCAATTGCGCGCGACGTGTCGGCAGTGGCGATCCAGTCGTCGTCGGGCAGGTCCTGCAGCATCGGGCGCACGCCGCGGAATTTCGGCTCGCGTGCGAGATCGGCGATGAGATCCGGTGCGTCCCGATCGTCGAGCGGCACCCAGCCCACCACACCCGCAATCGAGGCATCGTTGCGTGCGAGAGCAAGCAGATAGCGAGTCTCCTCGACCGTCGGCGCAGCCTGCACGACTACCGTGCGCGTCACGCCGCAACGCGCGCGCAACGGCGCCAGATCGGCGGGAGCGAAGGTGCGGTACAGAGCGGGCATGGCGGGGGTGAGCCAGCCGTAGTCGCCGCGCGACGGATCCCAGTAGTGCTGGTGCGCGTCAATTTGCACCGCCGTGGCGCGCGTGCCAGATGTCGTCATGTCAGCACGCGGGCAGCGGTGCGCGCGAATCGATGAGGCCCTGTTCGCGCAGCGCGATCCACAGATCGGCGGGGATAGGCGTTTCGAACGACGCGACGTTCTCGCGTACTTCGGCCACGCTGCGCGCGCCGTTGAGCACCGTTGCGAGCGCGGGATGCGCATACGGAAACTGCAGCGCGGCGGCGGCGAGCGACACGCCGAACGTCGCGCACACGGCATCGAGCCGTGCGACGCGTTCGATTACCTCAGCCGGTGCATCGGCGTAGTTGAACTTGCGCTCGCCCTGCAATCCGTGCGCGAGAATCCCCGAATTGAACGCACCGCCGAGCAGAATGCTCACGTTACGCTCGACGCAGGCGGGCAGCAAATCGTCGAGCGGTGCTTGCTCAAGCAACGTATAGCGGCCCGCGAGCAACGCGCAGTCGATGTCGAATTCGCGCATCGCGTCGAGAATCACTTCGCGCTCGTTCACGCCGAGGCCCACGGCTTTAATAACGCCCGCCGCGCGCAATTCATCGAGCGCAAGGAATCCGCCGCCATCGGTCAATTGCTGCCAGTAGTGCGCGTGACGCTCGCCGTGCGTATAGCGGCCGATGTCGTGCACGAGCGCAATGTCGATGTCCACGATGCCAAGGCGCTGCTGGCTGTCCTCGAACGAGCGCAGGATGCCGCCATAGGTGTAGTCGTAGATGGCCTCGAACGGCAGGGGGTTCTGCCAGCCTTCGCTGCCGTCGTAGGCATGCACGCGCGGCACGAAGCGGCGGCCCACTTTGGTCGAAAGCACGTACTCGTTGCGCGGATAGCGCCTGAGCGCCGCGCCGAGACGATGCTCCGCTTTCGTATGGCCATAGTGCGGTGCAGTATCGAAGAAGCGCATGCCGGCTTCCCAGGCGGCATCGACGGTGGCCTGCGCCTCGTCTTCGGAGAGATCGCGATACAGGCCGCCGAGCGGCGCGGTGCCGAGGCCGAGTGCGGTCGCTTCAAGCGCCGTGCGTCCGATGCGCCGCCTGTGCGCCACCTGCGGATGTCGCTCCTGCACCATGCGCGTGTCTCCCGGTGAGTGTTCGCGACAGATTACGCCATGTACGGCGCGCGTCAATGCGGGGCAATCTCGACCAATGGTTTGAAGTCGATTGGAGTCCAGAACATGTCATCTCATCCGGTCGAGACAGGCAGCGCCGCATCCGTGTTCAGGCCCCACACGAGCCGCTTCAACCTCGTCGCGTTGCGGTTTTTTTGACTGGAACGTGCACGCACAAAACGATAGAATGGCGTCCCTCCAAATTTCCGGCGCGCCGTGTCCAATTCTCGGGACTTCTAGGGACAAGCGGCAGCCGCGCACGTACACCTCATGGCGAAACTTCTGAACGACCAGGAATTCCAGCGTTTTTCCGAGCTGCAACAAAAGCAGGCGAGCTTCACGATCACGAACGACGAGGCCGACGAACTGCGTGACATCGTTGCGCGCGCGCAGAAGAAGCGCGACGACCGCGCGAGCGCGATGAAGACAGCCGAAGAGGCGATCACGCAATTCGAAATCACGCCAGACGAACTGTTCTCGCCGGAGCAGATCGCCGAAGCCGCACGCAATTTCGGCCTGATTCCGGCCACGAAAAAAGAGCGCGTGCTGCCGCCCTCGCTCACGTTCAACGGCAAGACGCATCAGTGGACGCGCGCGCTGCCCGTGGAAATCCGCGAGCCGCTGTTCGAGGCGTTCCAGGGCGGGCAATCGGTCAAGGCCTTCATCGCGACGCCGAAGGACGCCACGCGCTGCGCGGCGACCATCGCACGGCTCGAAAAGGAAACCGGCGTGCAATACGCGCAGGTCTGGCTCGAAGAACTCTCGCTCACGCGCGGCCAGGTGGACGACGCACTCGCGAAGCTCGCCGCCTGACGCACGCACGCCGCCTGCCGCCTGGTTTCATCCCTTCGAACCAGGCCGCAGGCGCGGCGCATTGCATCAATCCAGCGGCATGCGAAAGCCTACTACACCGGGATCTTCGGTCGGCGTCACCGTGAAGCCGCAGGCGCGCGCAAGGCCGATCATCGGCGTGTTCTCGCGCAGCGCCTCGCCGAGGAGCCAGTGCGTGCCGCGCGAGCGTGCGTACGCGATGATCCGCTCCATCAACATGCGTCCCAAACCGTGGCCCTTGATGTTCGAGAGCACCGTCACCGCGAATTCCGCGGTTTCGTTGTCCGGATCGGAAACGGCACGCACCACGCCGAGCGTGCGCGGCTTGCCGTGCTCGTCTTTGACGGTCGCAATAAGCGCCATCTCGCGGTCGTAGTCGATCTGCGTCATGCGCGCAAGCTGTGAATGGTCGAAACTGCGGACCGCCGAAAAGAATCGCAGACGCAAATCGTCGGGTGTCATCGATTCGATCAGCGCGCGGTGCTGCTCCTCGTCTTCGGGGCGGATCGGCCGGATCGTGAGACGCTCGCCGCACCAGTCCAGCGTCTCTTCCAGGCGGCGCGGATACGGCATGATCGCGAAGCGGCTGCGCGTCGCGGCAAGCCGCAGGCGCGGCGCCACGACCAGTGTTTCCGCAGGCAACACCCGCAGCGTCAAGTCCATGCCGACGATCTCGCGAACGTCGCACGTCACCTGCGACAGCTCGGTGAGCGCGGTGAGCGTCGGCTCGGGCGAGTTCACGCGCTGCGCGTGCGGCGACTGCGTGACGATGTCGCGCCCCAGGACCGGATTGAGCGGCGGCAGCCCGTAGACGCGCAACGGCGGCGAAATGCCGTCCATTGACGGCGCAACGAAGTAAAAAACCGGGCCGAAGTTTTCGTCGTCGCGAAACTCCACCTTCACGTCGACCACGGGCGGCAGCGAATCCAGCGTGCCGCTTTGTCCCGGCGTCCAGGTCCGCAAGCCGAACAGCCCCAACAAACTCGCCGCCGCCTCGCCATCGAGTTCAGACTGCCCCGCGGCCAGCGCCGCGCGCGCCTGCGCCTGCGCCGCCTCGATCGCGTCCGCGCGCTGCGCGGGCGTGCCTTCGGGCGTCTGCATCAGCAGTTCGCGGGCAAGCCGGTAGTCAACCAGACGCGCGAATGCGCGCGCGAGCCGTCGTGGCGTCGTATGCACAGGGATGCCGTGCGCGTGCAGCGCGTCGCGCGTGGCGGCGTCGACGCCGCCGAAGAAGCACGCGAGCACCCCGCGATACGCCACGCGGTGATGCTCGATGAGCGTGCGCGCCACGGCCTCGACCGGCGCGCTGTGCGTCGGTGCGTGCACAACGAACACCGTGCCCGTCTTCGGATGCGGCCCGAGCGTGTCGAGCGCGAGCCCGAAATGCTCGGGCTTCGCCGTTTCGCCGAGCACCAGCGGATTACCCGCCTGCACCTGCGGCAGCGCCTTCTGCATCGCCGCGTACGCCTCATCGGTCCAGGCCGCGAGCGTGTCGCCCGCCGCGTTGAACGAGTCGCGCGCGAGTATCGCAACACCGCGGTCGCTCGTGATGAGCGTCGCCGTGTCGCTCGCAGCGACGCGGCCCACGCCGAGCGTTTCGATTTCGTCGAGCAGGTCGTCGAGCGTATCCACGCGCACCATGCCGGCGCGCCGGAACGCGGCGGAATAGAGCGCATCGCCCGGATCGTCGCGGCCACTGCGCAACACGAGCACCGGCTTGTTGCGCGCAGCCGCACGTGCCGCCGACATGAACTTGCGCGCCGAACGCACGGTATCGAGTTCGAGCAGGATTGCGCGCGTCGAAGGATCGCTTGCGAGGTAGTCGAGCACGTCGCCCGCATCGACGTCGGCTTCGTCGCCGAGCGTGATCACATGTGAAAAGCCGAGCCCTCGCGCATCGGCCCAGCGCAGCACGGCGTTGGTGAGCGCATTCGACTGCGAGACCCACGCCACGCCGCCTGGCCGCGCGAGCGACGCCGCCGCGCCGAGTTGAGCGTTGAGCGCGGGCGTGAGTACGCCGACGCTGCCCGGCCCGACGATACGCAACAGATGCGGGCGCGCGGCGGCCAATGCGTGGCGCAGGTCGGCGCGGTCTTCGTCGTTGCGCACCTCGCCGATGAGGATCGCCGCGCGCGTGCCCATGCCGCCAAGACGATGCACGAGCCCGGGCCATGTGGAGGGCCGCGTGCAGATCACGGCGACCGTGGGCGCAGTGGGCAGATCGCCTGCATCGGCCAGGACGGGGCGGCCGTCGAAGCTTTCCGAATCGTTCGCGTGGCGCGGATTGACGGCCCACAGCGGGCCGGTGAAACCGCCTTCGATCACGCGCCGCCACACCATCTCGCCGATGCTGTCGGGACGCCGCGAAGCGCCGATCACGGCGACGGATTTCGGCTGGAAGACCGCGTCGAGGTTGCGTACTGTCACAGATTCTCCTGAATCATCGGATGGATGGCATACGGAGTCAGGATAGGCTAATCGCCCCGACGGCGCGCAGATTTCGCGCAAGGGTGTGGCGGGTATGAAAGACGCGCAATCGTGTGCGCGGCGATGACGCGCGCTTGCGGGACCAGGCGAGGTAGAGAGGACTCTATCGCGTCGTTATTTGTGGCGCGATTTGTGATGGGATTCGTGACGCGAAGCTGCGTCCGATGACCGTGGAGCGTCGCTAGCAGTCGATGACTGTCTCGCGGTCCATCGGCAAGCAGAGCGGTTGTCCGGCGCTGCAACGCGCGGTGTTCACCGCGACCGAAACCGAATGGCTCGATCGCGTCGTTCCAGACCTGCGGATTGTGCCGATCGTGCCGATCGCCGCGCAGGTCCGGAAATTTTCATCAAATGGGATCGACCGGCAGCGCAGTCGGCGCGCTGACCGGCGCCTCGTCCTGCAGCGCGCGCAGCCAGCGCGTATGCGCCTCGCGCTCCGCGATCAGCAGCTGCGCGCGCCGCAGCGTCGTCGTCGCCGCCCACGCCCACGCCGCCACACTGCACAGCAGCATCGCCCACAGCATCACCGGCGCCATGCTCGCACCGCTCGCGCGGATCGTCGCTCCCTGGTGCAGCGTGTTCCACCACCTCACCGAGAAGTACATCACCGGCAGGTTCAGCGCCCCCAGCAGCGCCAGCACCGCGCACGCACGGTCCGCGCGCTGCGGATCGTCAATCGCCCCCTGCAGCGCCAGGTACCCCAGGAACAGCAGCAGCAGCAGCAACGAGGACGTCAGCCGCGCATCCCACGCCCACCACGTGCCCCACATCGGCTGGCCCCACAGCATCCCCGTCACCAGCGACAGCGCCGCGAACACCGCTCCCGTCGGCGCGAGCGCGTGCGCCAGCAGATGCGACATGCGCGTGCGCCACACCAGCCCCACGAAGCTCCAGAACGCCATCAGCGCGTAGGCGAACATCGCCACCCACGACGCCGGCACGTGCAGGTAGATGATGCGGTACGCGTCGCCCTGCACCGCGTCGGCCGGCGCCACCCCGAAGCCCAGGTACAGGCCGATGGCCGCCGTCACCAGCGCCACGACCCTCAGCGGACCCACCAGCGCGCGCGCCAGCGGCAGGAACCGCGCCGGCGCCGCAAACCAGAATACGTATCTCGACAGGTTCATGACTTCAACTCTCTATGCCAATGCGCACCGCACTGGCCGCAAGCCACGGACAGCACGCCAGCATCGCGCAGGCCGTACCGGCCAGCAAAGCCAGATGTGCCCCGGCAGGTTCGCCCAGCTGCGCGGCATGCACCGCCAGGCTTCCGAACACCAGCACTGGCGCGGCCAGCGGCAGCACCAGTCCGATCACCAGCATGCCGCCCTGGCGCAGCCCCGCCGAGAGCGCCGCCACCACCCCCACCAGCATCACCAGCACCGCGACGCCCGGCAGCAGCGCCAGCATCAGCACCCCCAGCGCCGCGCCGCTCAGGCCGTACTGCAGCGCGGCCACCGGCGCGAGCAGCAGCACCGGCACCACCGTCGCCACCCACTGCGCGGCGAGACGCGCCGCCACCAGCAGCACCAGCGGCACCCCGCACAGCGCCCACTGGTCCAGCCAGCCGCTGCGCAGATCGTCATGGAAGCAGCGCCAGCTCGCCACCAGCACGCACAGCAGCACCGCCACCCACAGCACCCCCGGCGCCAGCAGCGCCAGCGTCTCGGGCGTGGGCGACACCCCCAGCGCAGGCAGGCTCGCCACCGTGATGAAGAACAGCGCCTGCACCAGCAGGTCCACCGGACGCGCCATCACCAGCGCCCATTCGCGCCGCAGCACCGCATAGATCGCGCGGCTCCACGGTACGTTTTCTGCGCCCAGCGCGGCGCTGTCGTGCTTGCTGCCCACTTCGTCTCTCACTGCGGCAGGCCGGCTGGCCGCCACGGTTTCCGGTCGTGCACTCACACCACCTCCCTCAGCACGGCGCCGCCCTGCATACCACCCTTCGCACCACCCTTCAGATCCAGCACCCGGCACGCCGGGAACTCCGCCGGCAGCGCCTGGTGCGAGGTCAGCACGATCGCGCCGCCCCCGCGCAGATGCGCGTGCGCCAGCGCCGTGAGCCACGCGCAGCCCTGCGCGTCGAGCGCGTCGAACGGCTCGTCGAGCAGCAGCAGCGGGTGTGCCGTGAGTCGCAGCCGCGCCAGCGCGAGCTTGCGCCGCTGGCCCGCCGACAGATGCCGCACCGCCCGCTCGGGCACCCCCAGCTCCGCCATCAGCGCCGGCACCCGGCGCACCGCCTCGGCCCCGCCGCCATGCAGCTGCGCGAACATCTCCAGGTTGGTGCGCGCCGGCAGGTTCTCGGCCAGCCCGTCCTGATGACCCAGAAACGAGCACGCCCGCCCGCCGCGCTCCACCCGCCCCGCCAGCGGCGGGCGCAGCCCCGCGAGCGTGCGCAGCAGCGTGGTCTTGCCGCAGCCGTTGGGGCCGCGCAGATGCACCGCTTCGCCCGCGCCCACCGCAAACTCCAGCGGCCCCCACAGCCGCAGGCCGTTACGCTCGCCTACCAGGCCCGTCACGCTGAACATGATTGCTGTCTGAAGATGGTTTGGTTTGAAGGTGATTACTGTTTGGCCGCGCCCTGCGGCATCCACCTCGCGAGCGCCGCATCCAGGTCCTGGCGGTCCGGCGAGCCGGCCGGATAGCGCTTGTGCAGTTCGTCCACCAGCTTGTTCGCGCCCGCCCTGTCGCCCCGCTCGTTTGCAGCCAGCGCGCGCAGCAGCAACACGTTGGTGTCATCCGGCGCGAGCTTCGCTGCGCTGTCGACCAGATCGAGCGTGTGCGCATCGAACCTGTGGTCGTTGCTCATCAGGCGCGCCTCGATCCAGCCGGTCAGCAGCGAGCTGTCCTTCATCACGCGCGGCTGCGCATGCTCGTAGGCTGCTGCCGCATCCGGGTAGCGGCCCAGCATCGTGTACGAGCGCGCCAGCAGCACCCAGCCGTCCATGTCTTCGGGATGCTGCTTCAGGTGGTCGGCCAGATGCTGGATCTCCGCGTTCATGTCGACACCGTCATGCATCTGCTGCGAAGCCCCCGACGCGCCCATCTGCGAATGCGGCGAGGCCTGCTCCAGCGCAGCCGTCTCGCCACGCACCGCATACAGTCCGCCCACCACCAGCGGCACCGACATCGCCAGCACCACCGACTGGCGGCGCGACGCGCCACGACGTCCGCCCGCCCAGTACAGGCTCGCACCGAACGCACCCACGATCACCACTGCCAGGACCACAAAGATCCACATACCGGTGCTGCCGTTCATTGTCTTGACTCCTTATGTTTGTTTTGCCCCGCGTCATCCACTTCACCCGCTTCACTGCCTGCCTCACTACCCACCGCACCGCCGCGCATGCCCCGCCACAGCGCGAGGATGCCGATGCCCACGAGCAGCAGCGGCCCCAGCCACAGCAGCAGCGTGCTGCCGGTCACGGGCGGACGGTAGATGACGAAATTGCCGTAGCGCGCCACCAGAAACTGCTTGATCTGTGCATCGCTCTCGCCCGCGGCCATGTGGTCGCGCACGAGATTCCTCAGGTCCACCGCCAGCGAGGCGTCCGAATCGGCCAGCGACTCGTTCTGGCACACCAGGCAGCGCAACTGGCTGGTCAGCCGGTACAGGCGGTCCGGATCTACCGGCTGCAATGCCCGTGCAGTTTGCGTGGCCGGTGCAGCCTGCGTGACCTGTGCAGGCGCAACAGTCTGCGTGGCCGTTGCAGGCGCAACAGTCTGTGCAGTCTGCGCCTGCGCGCCCTGCGCCAGCGGCGCGAGCAGCGCCAGAGTCAGGATCCAGGCGGCGCGCTTCATGAGTGCGCTCCCAGGCGCGGCAGCACCTCGTTGGCGATCACGTCCGGCGTCAGCGCACCCACGTGCTTCCACACGATCACGCCCTTCGCGTCGATCAGGAACGTCTCCGGCGCGCCGTACACGCCCAGCTCGATGCCCATGCGCCCGTCCGCATCCACCAGCGTCATCCCGAACGGGTTGCCCTGCTGCTGCAGCCACGCCGTCGCGTCCTTCGCGCTGTCCTTGTAGTTCAGCCCGATCAGCTGATCGCCGCGGCCCTGCGCGCGCAGCGTGTCGCCCAGCGCCATGACCACCGGCTGCTCGTCGGCGCACACGTTGCACCACGACGCCCACAGGTTCACCAGCCGCGGCTTGCCGCGCAGCTGCGCCGGGCCGATCGCGCCGCCACCGGCGGCCGTGCTGCCCAGCTGCGGCAGCGCCATGTCCGGCCACGGCTTGCCGATCAGCATCGAGGGCAGTTCGCGCGGATCGCGCGTCATCCCCACGGCCAGCAGCAGCAGCAGCGCGAGTGCCGCCACCGCCGATAGCGTCAGGATCCAGTGGCGGCGCAGCGAGGTCAGGATATTCATGCGTGCAACTTCACAGAGAAGAAAGGGTTTCCGGCACCGGGGCAGCAGCAGCGGCGGTAGCAGCCGCACCCTGCGGCGCCGTGCGGCGTAGCCGGCGCGCCAGCGCCGCACTGAGCGCACCCGCGCCCATGCACAGCACACCGAGCCACACCCAGCGCATGAACGGCTTGTACTGCACGCGCACGCTCCACGCGCCGCTGGTCTCATCCACCGGCGTGCTCAGCGCCACGTACACGTCGCGCGTCAGGGTCCAGTCGATCGCGCTGTGGCTCAGCGGCATCTGCGAGCCGATGTAGGTGCGCTTCTCGCTCACGAGCGCGCGCGGCGCCTGCGACGGACAGCGCAGCGTAAAGCGTCCCACCTGCGCGTCGTAGTCCGGGCCGCGTCCCTGGCCCATGCCGTCGAAGCTCACCGTGCAGCCGGCCAGCGCGCGCGTGTCGCCCGGCGCCATGCTCACGTCGTGCTCCACGCCGTAGCCCTTGACCATCGCCACGCCCACCACGAAGATCGCCACGCCCAGGTGCGACACCACCATGCCCAGGCCCGACGCCCCGAGGCCGCCGCCGCGCACGCGCTGCACCGCCCACTGCAGCGTGCTCACCGCCACGCCGAGCGCGCCCAGCAGCGCTACCACCACCAGCACGTGCACCATGCCGTACGCACGCGCGAGCAGCAGCGGCAGCACCACCGCGCCAGTCACGAGCGCCACCAGCGTGGGCATCATCCGGCGCAGCAGCTCGCCGCCCGAATTCCTGCCCCAGCGCAGCCAGATCGACACGATCAGCAGCAGCAGCGCGGGCATCAGCACCGGCATCATGACCGCGTCGAAATACGGCACGCCCACCGAGATCTTGCCCAGCTGCAGCGCATCCATGACCAGCGGATACAGCGTGCCCAGCAGCACCACCCCGCATGCCACCACCAGCAGCAGGTTATTGAGCGCCAGCGCCGTCTCGCGCGAGGCGAGGCCCGGCGCACGCGGCACGCGCACCGGCTGCAGCCGCTCGCGGTAGCGCGCCACGAGCGCCAGGCTGCCCAGCAGCGCGAACGCGATCAGCGCGAGCATCGCGATGCCGCGGCGCGGATCGGTCGTGAACGCGTGCACCGAGATCAGCACGCCCGAGCGCACGAGGAAGGTGCCCAGCAGCGAGAGCACGAACGCGCCGATGGCCAGCGCCGCCGTCCAGTACGCGAAGTGGCCGTGCTGGTCGCGTGCGACCTGCACGTGCAGCAGCGCCGCGAGCACGAGCCAGGGCATCAGCGAGGCGTTCTCCACCGGATCCCAGAACCACCAGCCGCCCCAGCCCAGCACGTAGTACGCCCACCACGAACCGAGCGCGATGCCCAGCGACAGGAACACCAGCGCCGCCGCCGTGTAGGGACGTGCCCAGCGCACCCAGAGTGCGGGCGCGCCGCGCCAGAGCGCGGCCATCGTCATCGCGAACGGCACGGTGGTGCCCACATAGCCCAGGTACAGCAGCGGCGGATGCATCGCCATGCCCGGATCCTGCAGCAGCGGGTTCAGACTCTGGCCCTCATCGGGCGCGGGCAGCAGGCGGGTGAACGGGTTCGAGGTGAACAGCACGAACGCGCCGATGCACAGGCTCACCAGCCCGAGCATGCCCAGCACGCGCGACGCGTAGCTGGCGTCATGCCGGCGCAGGCCCCACATGGACGCCAGGCTCCAGAGCGAGAGCGCCGCCATCCACAGCAGCATCGAGCCCTCGTGCCCGCCCCACACCGCCGCGATGCGGTAGATCACCGGCAGGCTGGTGTGGCTGTTCTGCGCCACATAGAGAATCGAGAAATCGTCGTTCACGAACGCCACCGCGAGCAGCACGATCGCGCCGAGAATGCCGCCGATCTGCCACAGCGCGGCCACCGTCGCGAGCCGCGGCTGCGCCTGCGGGCCGAGACCGCCCCACGCCTGCACCGCCGCCGCGACCACCGCGAGGATCAGCAGCAGCTGTCCAAGTTCACCGGTCATTGCGCGGCTCCCGTTGCTGACTGCGTAGACTGCGCGGCCTGCATCGCCACGTGCGTCTTCGGCGGCGTGTAGTTCTCGTCGTGCTTGGCCAGCACCTCGGTGGCCACCAGCGCGCCCTTGCCGTCGAGACGGCCCTGCGCGATTGCGCCCTTGCCCTCGGCGAACAGGTCGGGCAGCACGCCGTGATAGATCACCGGCACGCTGTTCTTGCCGTCCATGAGCGTGAAGCGCACATCCAGCGCGTCGCCCGACGAGCGCTGCAGCGAGCCCTTCTGCACCATGCCGCCCACGCGCAGCGTTTCGCTCGCGTGTGCGCTGCCCGAGGCGATGTCGCTCGGCGTCACGTAAAACATGAGGTTGCTGCGGAAGGCCTGCTTGACGAACACGCCCGCGGCCACCAGCAGCGCCGCGGCCACCAGGATCAGCAGCAGGCGCTTGCGACGCGGGGTCAGTACGGTCGCGCTCATGGCGACTCTCCTTGTGTTGCGGCCAGGGCCGCGTTGTGCGCCCCGAGCTGTGCGCGCCGCGCGCGAAGCTTCAACGCCAGTTGCTCTGCTGCGAGCGCAACGACCACCGACGCCACGCTGCCCCACACATGAACGCCGTAGCGTCCCATTCGGAGGAACGACGCCCAGTCGCTCCACCACAGATGGAAAAATTCAGACATCACCGACCTTCCATGTGATGCATGTCTGCCGCACCGTTGTAATGGCAACCTGCAGGCATCGTTAAACACGCGGTTTTATTGAGATTGGGCCGAAGCTTACCATGATTACGATCAAATTCGAGACCTCATCAGGGGTGCCGCAGAGGGGTGCGCGATTTAGACACATCATTTCAAAATGCCTGTAAAACAAGGTGCAAAAAGCGTGAATTGCCCCCAGCTTCCAGACCCTTGCCAGCCTTGCGCCGAGGCCTGTTTCGCGCGGTGTCCGGCACTTGCGATGCACGAGTTAAATGCACGGCATGTGGACGGGTAACGCTGTGTTGAATGGGGCTGAAAAACGTGAAAGACGCGCGGGCTTTCAGGAAGTCTGAAGTGCAAGGCGCGTACAAATGTCGCGCACGCGCGCGACCCGCTTCGAAGCACACCACGTCTGCTAATACCCGCAGCGCCAGCAGCGTGCCGGTCAGCGTGATATCGACGCACTCGAGCGTCTGCCACATTGCAAGGCACCGCACCGATCACGGTAATGGCCTGAGCAGATTTCGCCGGATTGTCGAACAAACTCACTTCGCGCCCCACAACTTTCGCCGTCTTCGTATTTGCTTCGAACATCGTGCCGACAGCCACGAAAGTTTCTTGATGCGAGCCTGCTCTATCAATTGCCAGAAAATATTCAGACATATACAGCAGGTTATTTAACTCGACATCAATCATTAAGCGCTATCTATTCGTTTAAAGCTTACCATGCATTTGATGGCACTCCATACCGCAGAATTGATCCTGCTCACGAGTGCTTGATTCACACGATTCACACACATCGCTTCGCTTTTTCAAGAGCCATTTGCACGACAGGTTCGAAATCGCGGCTCAGGTAAACGATGCTATTTTAGGTGCGAAAAAGTAATGTTTTGCATGGTCTTTTCGACGCACCATTCGCGTCGCCCTCGCCGCGTCCAATTCGTGTTTTGAACCGGTCGTACGCTTTATCCATATCATTTGCGAGCAGCACCGTTTCAACGAAGAATTCCGCACCGTGGCCGGTTTGTATGCACCGGACCGGAAATGGACGGCTATAGCGCTTTGGCCTTGCACGGCGACGGGGCCGGACCAAAGGCTTTATGCGCGCTTCAAGTAGAACCTTGTGAATGGTCGCAAGGGATAACTTCTGATGATCGTGAAACCGCAGCTCATTCTGGATCCGCCGTGCGCCTTTATGCTCGGCACGCAATCGCAGAATTTCCGTGCGAACGGCTTCAGAAATTTTTCGTTTTGGACTGTTGAGAGGGCGACGGTTTTGCGATTTGAGACCATCCTCGCCGGCTTCGTCATAACGGCGCAGCCACTTGCGCAGTGTCGGCCGCGAGATACCGCATTCTGTACAAACGAGACCGGCATTGCCGGTCTCGCGATACATCGTCACCTAATGCAATCTAACGGCGATTTCCTGCCCCAGCGCATCATGCTATTCAGAACGTGTGCGTCGATCATCACAACGCTCTTCAGGTTTGAGCGACAAATCGCCGCCAGATCGCGTTTGAAACCCGGTTGTATTACTCGTCCTCGTCCGGGTCGTGATACTCCTTGGGCAGGTGGTGCGCAATGCCCTTGTGGCAATCGATACAAGTCTGACCCGATGCCCTCGCCTGCATGTGCTTGTTGTAGCGAGTCTGGCCCTGCGCATCCTTGTCCATCGCGTCCCAGTTGTGGCACCGTTGGCATTCGGCAGAACCGTTCGCCTTCATGCGTGCCCACTCCTTGGTGGCAAGTTCCATACGGTTGGTTTCGAACTTCTCGTGCGTATCGATCTTGCCCGTCAGCTTGCCCCAAACTTCCTGGCTGGCTTGCACCTTACGCCACAGCAACGGCATAAGCGCATGAGGAACGTGGCAATCCGGACATGCTGCACGAACACCGTACTTGTTCTGGTAGTGAATCGTCTTCTTGTACTCTGGATACGGACCGTCACGCATTTCGTGACAGCTGATACAGAATTCAAGCTGATCGGTTTTATCCAGGGCTGTTTCAAACCCATTCCAAAACACGATGCCAGCGACGACGCCAACCAGGAGCAGTGTTAGCGCGGACCATTTCGCCGATGGGCGCCGTAATACGCGCCACATCCTGCACAGGAATCCGGGCGATTTCCCGGATCCTGGAGTCTTCTCATTCATGATACTTCCTGAGTAGTGCCAGGGCTTAAAGGAAAGAATACCGGTACGTCACGAACACAATATTTTGCGTATAGGTCGGCGACACTTGATTCGACGGCATGGTCGACACCGGCGTGAAGCCGAGCGCGTATGCGTTGTAGAAGTAGTCGTTCGAACTGAGACGCTGATAAATGTATCCGGCGCTGATCGTCGAGGCCTTGTTCAACTGATAGGCGCCAACAAAGCGAATCTGAAGCATGTTGCTCGTGATGTCCGGCGGCGAACCGAACGTACCCGCCGCCTGCGTCGGCAGATTCACATTCGTCGTGGTGTAGGTGGACCGGCCCAGCGAGTAAGAAACGTCTTCGTTGAACCGGAGCTTGCCGTTGAGCAGCTTCTGCTTGCCGTCGACGCCAAACGAGACGTCGTGGTCAGACAGCGAATTGCCCCACTCGGCAGCCAGATTCCCCGGGAGACCGCTCGGCAGAGAGGCATTCGTGCCACCCTTGGTGTTCAGCATGTTGTACGAGTTGTTCTGCCAGCTCGCGTAAGCGCCAAACGAGTAGTTATCGGAGATATCGTACTGAGCGTCGATGTTGATGCTGCTCGAATTGCCGCTCTGCACGCCGAACGTGTGGTCGTAGTAGTCGTCACGCGTATACCGGCCGTCGACGCCGACGCTGAAGGCGTTGGTCACCTGCCAGTTCACGCCGGCTTTAAACAGGTTCTCGCGACGCGATGCCTGATAGAAGGCGACGAAACCGAAGTCTTCCATACCGGCCGCTTCAATCGGGTTGTAGAACGCCTGATTGATGGTCGACCTGCGATCGGCGTAGGTGTAGCCCGCGTTGAAGCTGACCGAATCAAGAAGATTCAGGTTGTACTTCGCGACGAGCCGGTTTTCAGCCGAGTCGGGCGACTGCACGCACGAGGAATCGACGTAGTAGCCAGCAGGCGCCGAGGAACCCGTCGCATTGTTGGCGAGCGCGTTCTTGCACCAGCGGTTGATCTCCTCGAACTCGTAGCCCAGGTGCAGATGCTGCGCGTTGTCGAAGCGGTAGTCGAGTCCTGCATCGACGTCCGCCTTGCGCAGGCTCATCGGTGTGTTGACAACGATCCGGTTCTTGCCGCCGAGGTCATAGAACGAATACGTATTGGAGGACGTATTGTTGTCGCGCTCGTCGTACGTGAAGCCCACGTTCAGGCCAAGCTTGTTGGTGACCTGATGCGTCACACGGCCGTCGGCGTGCCAGATGATGACCTCGCCGTCGAGCGACTGCACCGGCAGACCCGGCAGGGTCGCAAGACCACCACTACCACCGGTAATGCTGTTCGGCGAGTACGTGCCGGCATAACTGTCGTCCTGCGTGTTCAGTGCGACCGAGGCGCTACCCACCACCTTGGTTTTATCGCTGACGATGTAGCCACCCGTGAACTTCAGTTGCTGGAACTGGTTGCTCGGCGGCGTGCTCATGGTGCTAACCGGGTAACCGGTCTTGCCGGTCGCGAGCAGCGGCGCAGTGCCGTTCACACCCGTGCTGACGTACGGATTCGTCCACGACACACCGCTGTAGTCGTCGTGATACAGCGAAACGTAGTACTCCGCGCTCGCGTAGGCCTTCTGCCCAACCCAGTTCAACGCAACGTTGAGGTTGTCGGTGGTCGACTCGGTCGGATTCATCAGAATGGCGACACCTTCGCCGCCGTAATTGAATCCGCCCAGAGCGGTCAGGTTCAACGGATCGGTAGCCGCGCCGATCAGCTTCGCGCCGGACATGTCCAGATGGTTGTAATCGAACTTGACGCTCCAGTTATCGTCGATCTGGTAGCTGGAGGTAACGCTGGTGTTCAGGCGCTGGTTATAGACGTCATGTTCGTTGAAAGCCCCCAGTTGCGTGGCCGTCAATCCCTGGGTACCGCCCTGGCGCCCCGCGGGCTGGTTCGCGATGGCCGTCTTGTTGATAATGCCGAAGTTCGACGGGAGCGTGAACACATTGTCGCCCTGCGAACCCAGGAACGGGCTTTCGTAACCCGTCGTGGTGTAGTGGCGCAGCTGGTCGAAGTTCACCCCGAACGACCACTTGCCCTGTTGTTCAATGCTGGCGCCGGCAGAGCGCGAGGTGGTGCCGAGATCCTTGCCGGTGACCTGCCAGCGCAGGTTGCCACCCTTCTGGCAGAAGCCGCTGCCGCCTTGTATGTTCAGAGCGCCGAGGCCGTAAAGGCCGGACTTGTTGATGCCGTTGTACTCGCCGAACTTGTTCGACGAGTCCGACGCGTTCAGGATGCCGGCTTCGAGATAGTTGGTCGGGCACACAAGTGCCTTGACGTCGCTATCCATGTCGTCCGCCGATGCTTTCGCAGCGGCCTGTGCGGCAGCCAGGCCCGGTACCGCCAGCATGAACAGTGCAAGCACAGCCAGCCGTACAGGGTTTGCCAGAATTTCCCCAGGCAAATCAGTTTTGCGCGTTTTCATCATTCACCATTTCTTTTGTGTTTGGCTTCGTCACTAATCGCGTTGGCAGATGAGCGGCCAACACGCGGCGAGCACGGTCTGACGAGCGTTTGGCAGCTTTTCAGACAAAGCTCGCCCCTTCCCGCCGGAAGTCTTGTCAGGCAAGACCTCCGGCGGTAGCGTCTACAGCAGCAACACGAATTAGCGACAGTGCCTTTTTGGTTAGCGGTGCAGGAATGCGCCGGCCGGAGAATTCGACCCGTGCACCATGACGTGACAGTTCATACAGGCGCGGCCAACCACGTTGTTGTTCGGCGCGGTATTCGGCGCCAAACCGCCACCCTGAATCCCCGCCACCGCGGAACCGGTCGGGCTCGGGCTGACGTGCGGACCGTCGTGGCACTTCTGGCACAGGAACGGCGGACGCGACTTGAGCAGCGGCGTGATGTTCGAACCGTGCGGGTTATGGCAGTTGGTGCAGTCCTCGGTCGCCGGCTGGTGTTCCCACAGGAACGGACCGCGCTTGTCGGCGTGGCATTGCCAGCAGGTTTCGTTCACGGTGTTCTGCTTGAGCAGATGCGGGCCGGACGAGCCGTGCGGGTTATGGCAGTCGGAACAGGCCATCTTGCCCACGGCGATCGGGTGCGCGGAAATCTTGTTGATTTCAGCACGCTTTTCACGGTGGCACTTGAAGCAGACGGTGGGCTGCTCTTCCTTGATGCGCACAGGGTCAGTCGGGTTGTGAACCACGTGGCAGCTGGTACAGGCGACGTCGTTGGCCTGGTGCTGGCTGCCCGGCCAATGCATGCGCAGACCTGCCTTGTGGCAGACGAGGCACGCTTCGGACTGCGCCTGCGGGCTGATCGGCGTATAGCCGGCAGGCGAGTGCTTGCTGCCGAACACGCGATCGGGCGGCAGGCGATGACCGCCTTCGGTCTTGCCGCTCAAGTGGTTCTGGCTTTCGCCGTGGCAGTCCTGGCAAGCCGGGGTCCGCGAATCGCCAATTGCGCCGTGGGGCGTCTGGTAGATCGAGAGGATCGGTTTCCTTTCAGATTCGTCGTGGCATTTCGTGCAGACCGCGTCGCGCTGCTGACGCGTGAGACTCCCCGATGGGGAGTCCTCCGCATGGCTAGCGGACACCAGCCCCAAGGCCAGCATCACGCCGCAAAATACCCCTTTCCACAATTTTTTTGATTTCATGTCTGCACGTCATCCCACGTGTCCGCCGTGCTTCATCTGCGCTTAGCACCACTAAGTGCGGATGCAGCGCGGAGGACAGTTTCAAGAATTTTTATAGGGAAGCTACCCGGACACGCCGGGTACTCCAGCCGCTATTGAAGCGAGAGGATCCAGTCGATCAGATTCTTGATTTGTGCCATGTCCTTCGGCGGATCCGTTTCGATGATCTTGTGGTTCTCTTCGTGACCATCGGCGAACTTCGCCTTTTCACCGGACGTGACGTGGTGAATCAGCTTGGCCTCGGCATCGGGATTGCCCTTGTACTTCTGCGCGACCTTCGCCCATGCCGGACCATCCTTGTCCTTCTGAATGGCATGGCAACGGAAGCAGTTGTTCTGGCGGGCGAGTGCCTTGGCGGCGTCGGCATCGGCTGCCGATGCCGAACTCGATACAAACAACATTCCTGCGGCCAGTGCGGCGACAGCGACTGAAACGGTAGAAATTGCTCTCACGACTTGCTCCTTCGATTGATACGAACCAACACCCTCGTTGATGTCATGTTGCTATCCACAGGTTTGTCTTTATTGATCCCGCGAATACGCCTCAAGACGCCTTTCAATTAACTTACGCTTATGAAGTAAGTTTCGATGCAAACCGCAACTCAACGAACGCTTGCAATGATCCACACCTGCAACGTAGCTAACAATATTTATCCTTACGTTCGTTACACCAAGTTCACTCCTGGTTGCGCTCTATCAATGGTGAATCGGAGAGGTGTTGGCTGGAAATGACATCGCGAAAAGTCATCATTTGTTGGTTTCCCCAATTACCCATCAGCAGAGAATAAACATCAAATCGTGATAGAAATAACACTCTCACAGGATGCATGTTTTTATATTGCTGTAGACGGGCATCGCGACAGGCACATTAAGCGAACGGGAGGTCCGTCTTTAAGACTCGGTCGATATAGGTTCTATATGTTTGTTACAGAATGAACGATGTGGACCCGTGTCGCAATTGGGTGTGGCGTCTCGTCACGCGGATTCGATGATTCCTGAAAGCCGTTGTAATGTATAACGTCAATCAAGGCAAATAGATGAGGGCAAAACGGTAGATTCAGCTCACTATTTGTTAGAAAATTCAAAAGCGGTTGCGGCTATCACACAGTCATATGGTGACTTATGAGACTTACTGATTTTACCGATTACAGCCTGCGGGTCCTGATCTATGTTGCAGAGCGCAACGACGAACTCACCACCATTCAAGAGATATCCGACGCGCTTTCCATTGCACGAGGGCACGTCGGAAAGATCGTTCACACGCTTGCGCGCGCCGGTTATCTGAGCACGACCAGAGGCAGGATGGGCGGACTGCGTCTGGGCCGGCCGGCAAACGAAATAACCATTGGCGCCGTCGTTCGCACGACCGAGCCGGATTTCTGCATCGTCGAATGCTTCAACGCGGGCGACAACAAATGCGCGATCACGGCGGCCTGCGGCCTGCGAGGCGTGCTGGAGCGGGCTTTGCACGTGTACATGGACGTTCTCGACCGATATTCTTTGGCGGATATATCGATTGAACAAGGCACACTGGCACGTCTTATTGCCTGCGCGCCGCCGGTTCGCCCACTAGTACATTGCGTTCACGAGTTGACCGTCATCGAGAATTGATCGCGCCGAACGAAAAAAATCTTCGGATATCGCGTGGCATGGCAGAAGGTTTCATATCCACCGGATTTGAAAACCAGATGGCACTCCGATGGCGCTAACGAATGACGCCAAATCAGGCGCACGAAGACGAAAGGGGTTGCATAGGCAACTCCACATATGGAGCGTTTGAGCAAAATATTACGGTGCGTTACACGGCTGGCTCTTCTCGGGGTAATTTCCGCACAGCAACTTCAGCGTAGCCCGGTTTCTGGCAAATGACGCTATTGCCATCTTGAAGCCCGGTCGCCCGAAAATGGCGCCGCTGTCAGTTTTCTCGCAGTACACGCTAATTCTTAAGAAACCTTAAGCTAAATCGGTAGACACTCGATACGCCTTAAGAAATCTTAAGTAATAATCGCGGGTAGCCTCTACTCCTATTTGATCCACTTGCGCAACTGAATGCTGTCCAACGCAATTTGGCCGATTCTTAAGCACGGATGTTCGGTTTCAATCCGCCTCCCCATCAGGTTATCGACATACCCGGTCTAGCCTGCGGCTTTATGCCTCAAAAAAGCTGCGTAAAGCGCTCACACGAATCGCTTTTATTCAATCCGGCCATATTGGACCGACGCCACAAAATCTTCATATTTTCAATAGTATTAGCCCCATGAGGTGACGCACGACTTACCGTTGAGAGGTTTTCTCGTACGCCCTGGATGCGACAGTTTGCCCGGTGAATTTGGGCCAATGACTGTTTGGAAATTGCAATGTACAGCCCTGTTTTCTTTCAATTGCGTTACTGTCGAGTGCCGCCATTGCCCGGGATCTTCCACCCGAAACTGGCGAACTGCATCTGGAATTGATCGGTTGCGAACACACCAATCGCGGCGGCGAGCGTCAGGACGGCCACGCGTGTATGCGGCAACAGGAAGACTGGCTGGAGCGGATCCCGGAGGCGTGGTGCGGCTTGGCGCGCGATTCAGGTGCCGCGATGCTTCGGGATGTTGGCGGTGCTCTTGGCGGCCTTCTATGCGGCTGCCGGTCACTGTCCTGACCGCTACGGTTGTGCCTGGAGTATTCCGCCGTGTCGCGTGGCGAATCGACACCTGGCGGCACACAGATCATTGACGGAGCACGCACAGATGATGCGTGTCATGCCGGACATGGTGCACCTCACAGCGTTCTTCCGAATCAGTTCTACGGAGTATCAGCAGATGCCTGGAACAGGCAAGAAAAAAGCCAGGTTCCCCTGGCTCATCATTTCTATTCAGTAAATCCGGATCGAGCGGCGTCAACCCGATCCGAATTCAAAACGACTTCGCCTCAAGAATGAAAACCTCATTCGTGAGGCGAAAACGGGCGATCACAAACCCTTGCGGAACGGTGCGCCCGAGTGCTCGCGCAACTCGTTGAACACGATCTTCGGCCAGGCCTTCTGCGCGACTTCGATTTCGGAAACGTGCGAAGCAAGGTAAGTCGGCGCATTCGATGCGTCGTAGGCCATACGGGCCGCGTAGGAATCGGTAAAGCGGCGCAGCTCGGCGGAGTCGTCGCAGGTGACCCAGCGCGAGAGACGGTAGCGTGCCGGCATGATGCGCACGTCCACCTTGTATTCGGCGGACAGGCGGTGCGACACCACTTCGAACTGCAGCTGGCCGACGGCGCCCAGAATCATCGAGCCCCCATGCAACGGGCGGAACACCTGGATCGCGCCTTCTTCGCCGAGCTGCTTGAGCGCTTCGCCCAATTGCTTTGCACGCATCGGATCGACCACTTCGATGGTCTGGAAAATTTCCGGCGCGAAGAACGGAAGACCCGTGAACTGAAGATCCTCGCCTTCGGTCAGCGTATCGCCGAGGCTCAGCGCGCCGTGATTAGGAATACCGATGATGTCGCCAGGGTACGCTTCAGCCACGGTTTCGCGGCGCTGCGACAGGAAGCTCACGACGTTGTTCGCGCGGAACGTCTTGTTGTTGCGCGTGATCTTCAGTTGCATGCCGCGCTCGAAGCGGCCCGAGCACACGCGGATAAACGCCACGCGGTCGCGGTGCGCAAGGTCCATGTTTGCCTGCACCTTGAACACGACGCCCGTGAACTTCGGCTCGTCGGGTTCGACCGGGCGCTGCACGGTCATGCGAGCGGACGGCGGCGGTGCGAGATCGACGAGCGCATCGAGAATCTCTTTCACGCCGAAGTTGTTGATCGCCGAACCGAACAGCACCGGCGACTGCTCGCCTGCGAGGAACGCGTCGCGATCGAACGTGGGCGTGGCACCCGTAATCAGTTCGACCTCTTCCTTGGCGCGTTTCCAGTGATAGCCGAAGCGGCGCTCGCCCTCTTCGAAGTCGAGAGCCTGCAGCGTTTCGACAGCACCGCCGAGCGTTTCCTCGCCCGCGCGGAACACGCGCACCTGGTCGCGCTGAATGTCGTAGACGCCCTGGAACTCCTTGCCCATACCGATGGGCCAGGTGAACGGCACGGCGGCCACGCCGAGGTGCTGCTCGATTTCGTCGAGCAGGTCGAGCGGCTCGCGCACTTCGCGGTCGAGTTTGTTGATGAACGTGAGAATCGGCGTCTTGCGGCTGCGGCAGACTTCGAGCAGCTTGAGCGTCTGCGCTTCCACGCCGTTCGCGCCGTCGATCACCATCACGGCGGCGTCCACCGCGGTCAGCACGCGGTACGTGTCTTCCGAAAAGTCCTCGTGGCCCGGCGTGTCGAGCAGATTGATGACGGCATCGCCGTACTCGAACTGCATGACCGAACTCGCGACCGAAATGCCGCGTTGCTTTTCGATCTCCATCCAGTCGGACGTCGCATAGCGATTGCTCTTGCGGCCTTTCACCGTGCCCGCGATCTGAATCGCGCCCGAAAACAGCAGCAGCTTTTCGGTGAGCGTGGTTTTACCCGCGTCCGGGTGAGAAATGACCGCGAACGTGCGGCGGCGTTTGAGTTCGGAAACTGACATCGAGCTGGGTATCACAGATGAAATTCGGGCAACCGGGCCGCGCGGGCATGGGTTGCTGCAAAGGTGGCGGCGTGGGCGGCCACCCGGGTCCGGTTACCGGACGGCATCGCAGGGCCGGCGTGGGATCCAGCGCCGCGACGAATAGCACGAACGGTCAGGGAATCATGGCTCACACCGGCGCAAAGCGGCGCCGCGGACGAATGATACACGGCATTACGGCGCGCGATGAAGAGTTCGATACGCGTGTATGGGCGCCAAGGCGGCATCCTGCATGCGACGCGTGCACGCCAACGCCGTGTGACGCGGCGTGCGCGACCCGTGGTGAGCTTTTGCGGGAGCGTGCGGCCCGTGCCGCGCAAAAAGCCGCTGCCGGCCCGCAATCGTTCGTGGCGGTCTGCCGGTTAATCCTGGATCAGGAAGCGGTTGCGGTTCTTGCCTGCGAGCCAGCCCGGCGCGCGGCCGCGGCCGCTCCACGTTTCGCCGGTTTTCGGATTCCGGTAACGGGCCGGCAGCGGCTTTTTGCGCGGCGCAGCCGCACGACTCGAGAAGCCGAGTTCTTCGGCCGTGATGTCGTACTCGGCAATTTTTTCCTTGATCTCGGCGATTGCCTGCGCAATTTCTTTTTCGCGTGCCACCGCAACTTCCTTGTGGAGCTTTTCCAGTTGGGCGGTCAATTGCTTGTAGCTCGGCATGAGAAGTGATCTCCAGAGTGGTCACACGACAGCATTGTGACCATTCTGGCGTCAAAGAGTGCCGAATTGCGTCTTTTTTTCCTCCGTATGGCAATCCATTGCGCTATCGCAGCGTCTGGCGGCGCATGCTTTCGCGCACGCGATTCTCAAGCGCGTGGAGCGCATCGCGCAGCCGCTTCACACGCTCCGTCTGCGAAGGCGTCAGATTCGCGCACAGCACCGATTCGAGCCGCCCGCGCCAATACGAAAGCGGAATGCGGTCCTGCCCTGAAAGTCGTGCAATGATATGTTCCAGATGCTCGATATCCCTTTCCAGTTGATGGTGGTTCACTGTTGCCCCCGGGTTATGACAAGCCATTTAATGACACGCCTGCGGGCGCATCGGCGTATTTTCGGTTTGCGCTGCTTCTTTTAAGCGATGTTCGGGCATTTTTCCCGATTGGTGTTTATGCCGGATTCGTCACGGATAATGGCACGCACGCATGGCAAAAATCTGTCGCGCATGCCTGAGAAAAATAATCCCGTGATTCTGCTTATCCGCTGACCGGCCGTGGTTGTCCGTTGGCTACCGCACTGAAGCGGGGCGCCACGTCTGCGAGCCTGACGATGCATCGACAACAAACGCAATCGAGAGTAACGACGGCTATTGAGCCTGTACATTCCTCATTTGTGGAAGAATATGCTCCGCGCATTTTTGCGGGCATCAGGCGGTGCCGATATTCAGCGATGAGTCCGCAGTGGAATCGAACGAATCACAATATGACAGTTTGCTGAACGCCATTTATGAAACAATCGACAACTCTGCGTTCTGGAAGGAATTTTGCACAAGATTATTGAAATCAACCGAAACCGCATCGGTTCATTTGTTTGCATTCGACCGGCACCGCAATATTTTTTCGTATGGTGACGGTTTCGATGTCGCCCGGAGCGAGCCGCTCGAACTGATCCGGCCGCTCTATCGCGACGATCCGCGGCTTGAATGGCTGCGCGCATTTGCGCCCGGCAAATGGCTGCATTACAGCGACACCGCCGAAAGCGATCGCGCCACCGGACTTCCCGTATTCGAGCCGCGCATTCTCGCCGCGGAACATCGGCATGTTTCGCTTTGCAAGCTGATCGACAGCTCATCGCTGACCGTCATGCTCGCCTGCCGGTGCGCTGCGGCACAAGGTCCGCTGTCCGATGCCGCGCGTGCGCTGCTCGATCGGCTCACGCCCCACCTCATACGCGCGCTGCGTCTTCACGCGCAACGCAGCACGCTGGGCGCATCCGCGTTCGTGCATCGCGCGAGTCCGCCCGCGATGCTCGTCGATGCGCATGGTGAAGTGCTGTACAGCAACGAACGCGCGCAGCAGCTTCTGAACACGACGTCGCTCGTGCGCGTGCGCGCGCACCAGCTGCGCCTCCCAGCCCCCTGGCAGGCGCGCTTGCTGGAAGACATCGCCATCGCCGAAGCGCGGCTGCGCAGCGAGACAAACGGTGCCCGGGAGGCAGCCGCACGGTTTCGCGCACTGCGCATCGTCGCGCCCAGCGATACGAACGGCCCGGACGTGCTCTACGCGTTCTATAACGTGCAGACATCCGGCGACGCGGCGGTGGCCGAACTGTGCGCCGTTGCCGCGCTCACGTTCTACCATCCGCGTTCCGCGCCGCCGGTTGACGAGCAGGTCCTTGCCGACGCATTCGATCTATCGCCCGCGGAATGCCGCATTGCCCATCTGCTCGCGGAAGGGCTCACACAAAAGGAAATCGCGGCGCGTGTCGGCGTGCAGCACGATACCGTGCGCAAGCAACTACAGTCGGTGTTCCAGAAGACTGCGACGCGCCGCCAGCCCGATCTGCTGCGCCTGCTGCTGAATCTGCCGGTACACCAGACGCAGCAGATGCACCGGACACACGCAGGCTAGCCGCCGGGGACGCGAGCTTATTTGGCCCGGCAGGCGAACACGAGGTTGAAGGTGGGGCCGCTCGTGGACGTATCGATGGTGTCGTAGGCGCCGCCGCACTGCGCGTGCGCCTGCTGCGAGCAGGAGTCGCGATCACCGGCGGACGGGCATTGCACCTGGACCGTTGGGCGGCCATCGGAGAGAAACAGCGGCGGGCTGCTGCTGCACGCGGACAAGGCGGCAAGCAGCGCGCAGGCGAGCGCCGCGAACGGCAGCCTGCACAAGCGGAAAGACAGCGACAAACCTGGACGATTCATGTAGCACCCCAATGGACTTTCTCATTCTTCGATGTGCGATTGTGCCATGCCGCGCACCCGCGGCACGGCATGCGCCCTGCGCGCGCGGGTGCGCTCAGTTCGGCGGCGGCAGCGTCTTGTAAGGCAGCGCGCCGTGCGGATCGGCGACCACGCGCACAAACACCTGCTCGACATCCGGGATCGCTTCGAGGCGGCGCTGCAGCGCGGCCCGATCGAATGAGGCGGGCGCACATCCTTCCGCATAGACAAAACGCCGCTGCACGGTGATCCAGAGGCTCGTGTTCGCGAGCGACGCGTCGCCCTGGAACTGCCGGCGAACCGCCGCCGCGATGTCCGCGTCGTAAAGGTATGAGTTCGGCTTCAAGCACTTGTGCGCAAGCCAGCACGTCGTGCCGCGCTCAACACGATAATGCGCATCGTCTTCGGCCTCGGCCCGGGTCATCAACGGCCCGAGCGGCACCGGACATGCGCTCACCGCGCTCGACAGCGCGAAAAACGGATCGTTGTACCAGTTCTTGAACTGCGTCTGCGCGTCGGCTGCCGTCTGCGCATGCACGGCGGCGCACGTCGCAAAACCAGCCACGTAAACAGCCACAAGACCGGCCGCGCGTGCGCCACGCGCAATCCATGTCATGCGCGGTGGCTTCACCCGACGCAACGCCTGAATCGATTCGAACCACTTCATCGCCGCCGCCCTCCCCACCGCCAGCACGCCCTGGCACGCCCCAGCACCGGCAACGATAGCGCCGCTCAAGCAGCGCGGCAATCATCAGACGATTCTGTAGAATTGCCGCGACGCCTCAAGGATTGCCGAACCACGATCACCATTGAAGGAGACTCAATGTCGTTTGTCATCGTTCTCGCCGCCCTGGCGTTCCTCATGCTCGCTGCCTATCGCGGCTACAGCGTGATCCTCTTCGCCCCCATCGCCGCGCTCGCGGCCGTCCTGCTCACCGATCCGTCCGCCGTCGCGCCTGTGTTCTCCGGCATTTTCATGGACAAGATGGTCGGCTTCGTGAAGCTGTACTTTCCGGTGTTCCTGCTCGGCGCCGTATTCGGTAAGGTTATCGAACTTGCGGGCTTTTCCGAGTCGATCGTCCACGCCGCCATTCGCTACATTGGCCGCTCGCGCGCGAATGCCGTGATCGTCGCGGTATGCGCGCTGCTCACGTATGGCGGCGTGTCGCTCTTCGTCGTGGTGTTCGCCGTGTATCCGTTCGCCGCCGAACTCTATCGCCAGAGCAACATTCCGAAGCGGTTGATGCCCGGCGCCATCGCGCTCGGCGCGTTCTCGTTCACGATGGACTCGCTGCCCGGCACGCCGCAGATCCAGAACATCATTCCGACGAGCTTCTTCAAGACGACCACGTGGGCCGCGCCCGTGCTCGGCATCATCGGCTCGCTCTTTATCATCGTCGTGGGTCTCACGTACCTCGAATGGCGCCGCCGCACCGCGATGGCGAAGGGCGAAGGCTACGGCACGTCGCTCGTGAACGAACCCGATCGCATGGAAACGAAGAGCCTGCCGAATCCGTTGCTCGCCATCGCGCCGCTCGTGCTTGTCGGCGTCGCGAATTTCCTGCTCACGCGCTGGATTCCGGTGTGGTACGGCGAAAGCTTCACCGTCGCGCCCGACGTGCTGCCCGGCATTCACGCGCCCGTCACGACCACCATCAAGCAGGTCGTCGGCATCTGGTCCGTCGAAGGCGCGCTGCTGCTCGGCATCGCACTCGTGCTCGTCACGGCATTGCGCCGCGTGCAATCGCGCTTCGCGACCGGCACGAAGGCCGCCGTGGCGGGCGCCCTGCTCGCTTCGATGAATACCGCATCCGAATACGGCTTCGGCGGCGTGATCGCCGCGCTGCCAGGTTTCATCGTCGTGAGCGACGCGCTCAAGAGCATTCCGAATCCGCTCGTCAATGCGGCGGTTTCCGTGAGTTCGCTCGCGGGTATCACGGGCTCGGCATCGGGCGGCATGAGCATCGCGCTCGCGGCCATGTCCGATCAGTTCATCAAGAGCGCGCAGGCCGCGCACATTCCGATGGAAGTGCTGCACCGCGTGGTCGCGATGGCGAGCGGCGGCATGGACACGCTTCCGCACAACGGCGCCGTCATCACGCTGCTCGCCGTGACGGGCCTCACGCACCGCGAGTCGTATCGCGATATCTTCGCGGTCACGGTTATCAAAACGCTCGCGGTGTTCTTCGTGATCGCCGTGTACTACGCGACCGGACTCGTTTGAGCGCGTTTGGCGGAGTTTGACCGCACTCGACCGCTCGACCGCATGAACGCTCGACCGTTCATGCAGCGGCGGCGCTGAAGGCGCGCGCTTTTCCGACGCATGCCCGACGCTGCCCGGCCACGCGCCGGGCAGCGCCGCATCCGGGCACAATGCAGCCCAACCCGCGCGCAATAGCACCTGATTTTCCAGCCGGGCAACACGCCGATTGGCGGCACACGGCTTCGCGCGGATAATCCGTGAAGCTGCTTCGCGGGCGTGAGCCAATGAGCGGGGCCGCAGCATCGCAAGACTCGTGCAATCCGCAGGAGGCAAGATGACTGACTGGTCCGCCATACGGCATGTCGTTGTCCTGATGCTGGAGAACCGTTCGTTCGATAACATCTTCGGTTTCTTGCGCCCGGCAGGCCCCGATTTCGACGGGCTCGACGGAGCCGGTTGCGCGGGCAACGACGGCATCGCACCGTGGCCCACGCCCGAGGGCACCGACTGTTCGACGGTCCCCAACCCCGATCCGGGCGAAACGTTCGACGACATCAACGCGCAACTCTTCAACGGGCCGATCACCGGCGTGCCGTCGATGAGCGGCTTCGTCGCCAATTACAAGCACCTCGGCGGCAACGGCGCCGAGGTCATGCACTGCTTCACGCGCAACGATCTGCCTGTCCTGAGCGAACTGGCGAGCAGCTTCGCCGTCTCGGATCGCTGGTTCGCGTCGGCGCCGTGCCAGACCTGGCCCAACCGGTTTTTCGTGCATGCGGGCACCGCCAACGGGTATGAGAACAACACACTCGACGGCTTCCCGTTTCCGATGCAGACGATCTTCAACGAACTGCAAGGCGTCGTGCCCTGGAAGATCTATTTCCACGATTTTCCGCAGACCGCGCTGCTCTCGCGCCTGTGGCCGTATTTCGCGAATTTCCGGCTGATCGACGAATTCATCAGCGACGCTGCGGCAGGCCAGTTGCCGGCCTACGCCTTCATCGAGCCGCGGTATTACCCGGATGTAGTGCAATTGCCGAACGATATGCATCCGCCGCATCACGTGCCGTTCGCCGATGCGCTCGTCGCTCGCGTCTATAACGCGGTGCGTGCGTCGCCCAACTGGGATAACACGCTGCTGATCGTCACGTTCGACGAACACGGCGGCTGTTTCGATCACGTTCCCCCACCCGCCGCGACGCAGCCCGAACCGCCACGGCCGATGCAGCGCTTCACGTTCGACCGCTTCGGCGTGCGCGTACCGGCCATCGTCGTCTCGCCGTACACCACCGCGGGCACCGTGTTGCGCGCGGACGGTCCCGTGCCGTACGACCACACGTCGATCCTCAAGACCGTGCGCAACTGCTTCGGCATTGCCGGGCCGCTCTCCGCGCGCGAGGCCGCCGCACCCGATCTGTCCGCCGCGCTCAATGCGCCCTTCGACGCGAATCGCGGGCCGCTATCGATCGATGTGCCCGCACCCATCGTCGACGACGCCACACTACAGGCCGCGAACGGGCGCGACGTGACGCACATGCAGGGTCTGTTCGCGCTGGTCGCAAAGAGCCTCGCGCCACTGGGCGGCAGCACGACCGTCGCCCAGCACATTCAGGACCTCATCCAGTCGAAGAATGCCCCGGCTGGCGCAGCCAATGCCCAGACACCGGCCGTGCCGACGACCGCCGGAGCAGCCGGAGCCATTGCGCGCAGCGTCATGCAGAAGATACTCGCGCGTTTCGCGGCTCCGAAGATGCCGCAAGCCGCGCCGCAGGCAGCGCCGCAAGACTCGATTTATCGCGGTCAATGACGTTTTCATCTGGTTTTCCAGGAGAATGCGATGCCCTTACCCTCCGATACCGGCACCTGGCTCGCGCAGCCCATGAATTACTGGTACGCGGCGCTGCGGCCGTTCTTTGCGCTGTACGCCGCACCAGGATCGCTCGATCAGTCGATCCTGCCGTGGACCTTCGCGGGTCTTGTGGTCAACGAGAACAATTCGAGCGATCCGGCCACCGAACACGCCGTCGTCGGCAAGGACAGTTATGGCCGTCAACTGGGACGCATCTCCGACGCGCTCGCGTGCCTGATCGACACGCTTGCCGAACACGAAAAGAAGAACAAGGCCATCGAGGCGTTTCTCGGCATGAAGGCGCAAATCGACGAGATCAAGGACAAGGCTCAGGCCGCGCGCTTCGACAAGGTGCTAGCCGACCTCGCAGACCTCCGCCAGCGCGACGAGCCCACCTTCTACGAACGCGTCGAGCGAATCAGTGCGCTCGCAAGTAAATGACGTCGTGGATAGCCTCTTGAGCATGCGGCGGAGCAATCCGCCGATGAGTCAGGCAGGCTAACGCAGCGCGCTCGCGAACTCGTCGAGCTGAGTGATCACGGTATTCCAGCCGTCGAAAAAACCCAGCTTTTCGTGCTGCTCGCGCGCCGCATCGTCCTGATGCATGACCCGGGCAACGTAGCGGCTTCCTTCGCCTTCGTCGGCCATCGTGATGATTGCCGTGAAGCCGAGCCACGGCTTGGCCGGACGCCAGCCCGCCGTGAGCATCGACGTGAACACGATGCGCGATTGCGGCACGACCTCGAGGAAGCTGCCGGGGTTATCGCTGGTGCCGCCATCCGGCCCCCGCATGACGGTATGGAAAGCCCCGCCCGGTTGCAGATCGAAGGCGCTCACTTCGGTCGTCCACGGCTTGGGGCACCACCACTGCCTGAGCAGGTCCGGCTCCGACCAGGCGCGCCACAGCGCGGCCCGGGGCGCGCGCAGCACGCGGGTGATGACGAGGTCGCGGGAATCAGCGTTTTCGGCTGCGGGCTGTGTCATGGGTTTGCTCCTCTTGATGAAGTCGTTCGACAAAATTAGCCTTGCGGTCGGACCGTGCTTCCCACACGGCGCGCTGCTCGGCGATCCCTTGCTCCGCCTGCGAAAGCGTTGCCGGAATCAGCTCGCAAATCAGGCCGGAAAGCCGACCGGGATGAGATAGCCGGGGGTCTGGCCGGGAGGCAGGGCGAGTGTCCGCGCCGCGCGAGCCGCGTCGAAAGAGCCGACCGGCACGGCGACAAGCCCGAGCACGGCGGCCTGGAGCAGCATGTTCTGGGCGGCGTGCCCGACCTCGAGGTCGGTATATCTGTTGGCTCGCGCGCCGTACCTCGGGGCGAGCCGGCTGGGGTCAGCGGCCACGGCGATCACGAGCGGAGCGCCGCCGACTGACGCTTGCCCGAGTGCAAGTTCTCTCAGCTCGGGGCGCAGGTCGGGCGTGGCCCGCGTCTCGGCGCGGTGGCCGTGAGGCAGGTAGTGGATCACCTCCGTGGGCGTCACGGCGTAGAGCTCCAGCGCGTACAAGGCGCCTGCCGACGGAGCCGCGCGCTTGCCATCCTGGCTGGTGATGCCCTGCCCCGCCCACAGCAACTGGCCGATGGTCTCGATCGGCAACTGGGCTGCCCCGAAGGTGCGCACCGATCTGCGCCGCGTGATGGCTTCCTCGAAAGAGACCGAGCCGGTGACATTGGGCTTGGGCAGCGCGATGTCCTTCACGTACCTGGCCGGGCTTTCCTGCGCCTCGCACCCGGCAACCTCGGTCATCGCGCTTGCGGCCAGCACTGCCAACACTTCACGGCGTTTCATCGGGCGCCTCCATGAGCGAAGGAGCAGGCCAGCAGGCAGATCCTGCACCCTGCGCGAAGCTCAGTATTTCACGTTTCCGGTCTTGTCTTATTTTGTATGCGCGCAATCCCGCCGAGAGGCAAGCACCTGATAGTTCTGCGTTTTATCTCGTGCACGAAGGTGTTTCGAGCGCGTTTCGGCAGGCGCTGGATCGAGTTTGGAGATTGGCGCCGGTATGTCGAACGACCGGCCTGGAATAGTCAATGGCCAATCCTGAAAGCGGCCACCCGTTTTGCGCGAGTGGCCCGCATGGGAAAGTTATCTAAACAGCGCCCCGTTCAGACCATTCTCCTGAATGGTTGTCTGTTGCTGACGCAAGCAGTCGACGAGCGGATCGTCCGCTTTAGGCTGTTGTTCCCACTGGTCGATATACACCAGCTGGTCGATCGGCAGCCTGGGCAACCAGCCTGCGCTTTCCAGCTCCGGCTTGTCGTAGAAGTGGCTGACGTATCCCAGACAAAGGTAGGCCACCGGCACGATATTGCGGGGGATCTGGAGGGCGTCCTGCACATCGCCCTGATTGAAGATGCTCACCCAACCCACTCCGAGTCCTTCGGCGCGTGCAGCCAGCCACAGATTTTGCACCGCGCAGACGCTGCTATAGAGATCCATCGTCCGAATATGGGTGCGCCCCACAACGACTGGTCCGGTACGTTTGCGATCGCAGGTAATGCACAGGTTGACGGGCGACTCCAGGATGCCTTCGAGTTTGAGGCGGCTGTAGACTTCGCGCTTTTCGCCATCGAACATCTGCGCAGCTTCTGCGTTGGCCTTTTTGAACAGGTCATGGACGCGCTGCTTGACGTCCTGCGAGCGAACCACCAGAAAATTCCAGGGCTGCATGAAGCCCACCGAAGGCGCATGGTGCGCGGCCATCAGCACCCGGCTTAACACCTCGTCGGGGATAGCGTCGGGCAGGAATTGTCCGCGCACGTCACGGCGGCTGAAAATGGTCCGGTAGACGGCGGCGCGCTCCGCTTCGGAAAACTGGTGATCGGGCCGGACAGCTTGGTTTTCCATGGATTCCCCTTTTGGAAAAGATTCGGCTGCCGGGCCTGGCAGCTTTTTTTCGCTCTTCAGGCCGGTCTTCTGACTTGGATTCATCCGTGCAGAGCGCCTTCCCGGCTCGCGCCAGTGGCATGTTGCTCTACCCGTCCTCCATACAGCGTTGGGCACGTGGCGGAATCGCACCGCCTTCCCGATTCTCCCTTGCGGGCACCTGAAGAAAAGTTGCCGCAACAAAATCGTTGCGGCGGCCCGAATCCTATTACACCCATGCAATGCGGGCAACCGCGCCAGTCAGGCTGGCGCGCGCCGGGCGAAGATACGGCGGGTCAGATCGAATGCGACGAGATTGCCGGCCAGAATCAGCATCAGTCCAACCACGGCCAGCAATGACCAACGGTAGCCTTCGAATACGGTCGAAATCGCGAGCGCGACGATCGGAAACAAAACCGTGCAATAGGCTGCGCGCTCGGGCCCGATCCGTCCAACCAGCGTCAGATACGCGGTAAATCCAATCACCGACCCTGCAATCACGAGATAGGCAAGCGCACCGAGGTAGCGCGCATCCAGTTCGGGCCGGAACGGCAAACCGGCGAACGCACTGCCGGTCACCAGCACCGCGGTGCCGATCAGCATGGCCCAACCGTTCGTGACAAACGGATCCAGCCCCATGGATTGCATGCGGCTCGACAAGAGATTGCCCGCCGAAAAACATTGCGTGCCGAGAAACGCGACGGCGAGCCCGAGCCAGGCGGTGTGATCGTCGATATGGCCCGCCATCTGTTGCATGAACAGGCAAACAATCCCGATCAGGCCGAGCACGGCCCCACCGACCGCAGAAGGCTGCAGCGGCCGCCCCATGAACAGACGGCCGTTGATGGAATTGAGCAGCGGTGCGGTCGAGAACACCACGGCGACGAGACCGCTCGGCACGATGCCCTCGGCATAGTAGAAGCACAGGAAGTTAAGGCAGAAGAGCGCCAGCCCCTGGCCCACCAGATATCGCCACGCCGCGCGCGGCGGCCAGATCGGGCGGCGCATCACGCGCAGCAGCGCAAACATCACGAGCGCCGCGAGCCCGAAGCGCCAGGCGATGGAAACCGGCGCCGGCACGACGCCAAGCTGCCATTTGATGGCGATCCAGGTGGTTCCCCAGATCACGACGGTAAGCGCATAGAGCAAGAGATTCATTGCCGGAACCAGTTCGATACTGAAAGTCCTCACTATCGCGCGCAGCCGCGAGCCGCACTTGTCCAGGATTGCGCTTTTTTTGGCAGCGGCCTGCTCCGGGCCGGGCGCGCGTATACTTTCACGATCCCTCCACCGGTCGCGCAGCGGCCTGTTGCGAACCATGAACGCCCAGCCGACTCCCTCCGTGCCCGATCTCGCCGACACCCCATTCGGGCTGCATTCGGTGTGCCGCACGCTGAGCGAAGCCGACGCGACGCTCGAGCGGTTTGCCTGGCTCGGCGACCGGCTTGCGGCAGCCGTCTGGGTGCGCGAGACGCGCGAGACAGAGACCGTCTACGAGCGGCCCGGCCATCACACGCTGTCGTGCTACATCGACGGCGGCTACCGGACGGAGCGGCAAAAGCTGCCGGGGATCTACGGCGCGCCGAGCCGGCTCTGCGCGCTGCCGGGCGATCACGAATCGCGCTGGTGGGTACGGGGCCACATGCATTTCATGCACCTTTATTTCCTGCCGGAGCACTTTACGCAACGTGCCGTCAGCGAACTCGATCTGGAGCCGCGCGAACTCACGCTGGCAGACCGCACGTATTTCGAAGACGAGCGGATCGCGATGCTTTGCCAGACGCTTGCCCACGAAGACTGGACCGATCCGCAAGGGCTTTTGCGCAGCAACGAAACGGCCCACGAAGCGCTGAGCCTGCTGCTGCGCAGCCAGAGCGTGCGCCGCCCGGGCGCGGTGCTCAAGGGCGGCCTTTCGGTGGCGACGCGGCGGCGCCTGCGCGACTATATCGACGCCCATCTGGGCGAGCCGCTGACGCTCGGCGCACTCGCCGAAATCGCGTGCCTGTCCGAATACCATCTCGCGCGCATGTTCCGCACGTCGTTCGGTCAGCCGCCGCACGCATGGATCGCGGCCCAGCGTCTTGAACGGGCCCGCGCCCTGTTGCGCTCGACCGCGCAACCGCTCGTGCAGATTGCAGCCGAGTGCGGCTATGCGAACGCGAGCCACTTCAGCCATCGCTTCCGCGATGCATTCGGCGCCGCGCCCAATACATTCCGGCAAGCAGTCCAGAAGTAGCCGGTAGGTGACCGCGTCGGTGACCGCGTCGGTGACCGCGTCGGTGACCACGTCGGTGACCACGTAGGCGGCAGCGACGATCTCGCATCAGGAAAGAGAAACCGCAACAAAAGCGCTTGCAAGCGTGCACGAGTCTCTCTATAATTCGCGCCTCGACAGGCTCGTAGCTCAGCTGGTTAGAGCACCACCTTGACATGGTGGGGGTCGTTGGTTCGAGTCCAATCGAGCCTACCAACGAATATTGCAGTACCTTGTTGCAACACCCGGCAATGACGCAGTCCCTCGCGGGAATGCGTCATTTTCGTTTTTGGCTGTTAATTTCAGGCTGTTGGTTTTTCCCTTTCGTATCTCGCCCGGGGTCGTATCTTCACAACCGTTTTATCGACGGGCTGCCTGAACCGCAGATCGTTTGCGCCACGGCATGGATACGTAGTTATCCAAAGCATATTGTGCGGACGCCACGGCGTCGCGCCGCACGTCCGCTATCGAGGGAAAGCAAGGCAAGGCGATTGCGCCTTGCCTTGTTTCCTGCGCGTCTAGATCTTCAACCGCGTGACCTTCGTGCCCGCGAGCGACACATCGCCCATCAGGCCCGCGTTCGTCACGATGAACACCTGAACCGGCGCCGTCGCGGTGGTCGTATCGACCGCACCGTTCGCGCCCATCTTCACGAGCGCCACCGACGCATCCGCCCCCGCCGACCAGCCCTCCGACGCGCGGAAGCGGTTGAGCGAATCCTGGGTCATGAAGCAGAAGATGACCGCCTTCGACTGCGCGCCCGCCTGCAGGCCAAACGATCCCGACACGGTGCTGTAGTAGCCCACCGTTGCACCGCCCACGCGCAGCGCGCCTTCGCCATACTGCCCGCCGACGATGAAACCGGCCTGCAGCACGGATGGGAACACGAGCACGCCACGTGCCTTCGCGACGAGTTCGTGCGAGCCCGGCACGGTCGTAAAGAGCTTGTTCAAGGCGCCGTCGATACCTGCGTCAATCGACTGGCGCCGCGAGGCGTTATCCGCCGCGCTCGGATTCGTGCCCGGCGTGGTGGTACAGCCCTCGAGCGCAAATGCGCCCGAGGCGAGCGCGGCGGCGGCCGTGAGGATGAAGTTTCGTCGTTGCATCGTTATCTCCACACGAATGGGAATGTGGAAACGTGAGCGCAAGCCACGTTCCCACCCCAGTTTGCACGAAAACGATGAGAGGTGTCCGCGCAGTGATCACTCCGCAATTGCCCCGCGTTATGGCCTGGTTGCCGCGCGGTTGCCGCTTCGATGCATGCCGGTTGCGCGCTTCTTTCCGGATCTTGTGCCATTGCGGGCACGCGCCCTTTTCACCATGCATCCTGGAACATGCCCTGGAATCCAGGTAATTTTTAAACGGCGTACGCCGATCCGAAGGGTTCGCACAACTCACACGGCATGGCCAGATCAGTGCTTACTGGTGTGTATCAGTGTGTGACAGGCTCGTTCGCAGCCAGATGCGAGCGCACGAAGCCGATATGCTCCCGCAGCACGTAAAACGCATCGGCATAAGCAAGCGGCATGCGCAGCGTGTTGAGCGACCGCTCGATTTCGTTGAGTTCGCCGATCAACTGGCGCCGCTCTTCTTCGCTCGTATGCTTGAGCGCATCGCGCTCGATTGCGATGAGCGCGCCGTAATGGCGATAGATGCGCGAGCGCACGCGCCAGCTATACAGTGCGGGAATGGCGCGCAGGGCCGGGAATACGAGTACGGCAAGCGGCAGCAGCAGAACGATGAGCCGGTCTGCCACGCTCGCGAGCCAGAACGGCAGCGTGCGATAGAGAAAGCTCTTGCCCGAGCGGTAATAGCGCGTCGCGTCTTCGCTGATCCGGAAGTCGTGCACCGACGTGTTGGGAAACTCGCCCGCGCGTTGTAACAGGCCCGGTGCGCTGTTCACCTCGCTTGCGGCTTCGATCAGCAGATCGGAAATCGCAGGATGCAGCGTGCTGCGCGCGACGATTTCAACGGTCGGGCCAATCAGGTGCACGGTATCGGGCGGAACGCGGTGGCGCAGATCGAGCACGCCCGGCGGCAAATCGATGTTTTCGAGGTACGGAAAGAGCCGCGTGTAAGCGCCCGTTTCGTCGAGGCTCATCACGGAGATGCCTGGAATCGTCAGCACGCGCAGCATCAGTTCGCGCGTCGTGGAGTCGCCGCTCAACATGGCGGCATCGACGTTTCCGGACACGAGTTGCGTGGCGGCCTGCAAGCCGTCGAGCGGCAGCAGCGCGGTATCGCCGCCAGGATCGATACCGTTCGCGTCGAGCAGCTTGAGCGACAGCTTCCGCGTGCCGCTGCCTTCGCGGCCGATGGCAATGCGTTTGCCTTCAAGCTGCGAAAGCTGCGTGAGACCCGAGCCGCGATAGAACACCACCATCGGCAGATACGCGACGCTGCCGAGCGACATCAGCGAACTCACATCCCGGTCGCCGGCCACGCCGCCCTGCACGAGCGCGACATCGACGTGCAATTTCGGGTCGAGCAGCCGGTCCAGGTTCTGCACCGAGCCATCCGATTCGAGCACGTTGAGCGTCACGCCATTGCGCGCGAGGATCGTACGGTACGACTCGGCCAACAGCATGAACGAGCTGTCCTTCGGACCGGCGCTGATCGTGATGCTGCGCGGCGGCGCGGGATCGACGAGCCACACCATGAGCGCGACGATAACACCGCAAATGATTGCAACGGGCAACGCGGATAGCGCGAGATCGCGCCAGTCGGGCTGAGCGTGTTCGCGCAGAAAATGTAGCGGCGGTCGATATCGTTTCATGAGAACCCGGCGGCAACGCGTCAGACTCCTGGAAACCTCATGATGCCATTTTCGCGCCAGATCGGATCGTTACCGGCGCGAAGCGTGCGCTTCACTGATGGGGCCGCGCGCGGGCGGCGATTCAGGTGCTCGCCTTTGTCAGCGCAAAAAGTTCGGCGCGTAATGCCTTCGCACGATCGCGCTTCATATGCTGCTCGAACTCGGTCTGCGCGTCCTGCCACAGCACGCGCGCGCGCTCGTAGCGCCGCCGGCCGCCAGTCGAAAGGCGATAGACGAGCATGCGCGTATCCTGCTGCGACGCCGACGCGACCACGAGCGCATCGCGCTGCAACGGCTTGAGCGCGCGCACGAGCGTCGTGCGGTCCATGACGAGGTCGTCGGATAGTTCGGCGGCGGTCGTGTCGGGATGCCTCGCGAGGCGCGAAAGGATCGTGAACTGCGCAGCCGTAACACCCGCCTGCGAAAGATGACGCTCGTAGAGTTGCGTGACGAAACGCGCGGCCTGCCGCAGCGCAAAACAGTTGCATTCGTCGCGAGTTACCTGCTTCGTCATGACCTTCACCTCTTCAGTCCCGCGCCACACGGCGCACGGTCATCATACTTTCCCCGGCACGAGCGCGATACCCGGACACCGCCGCCGCAAAACGTCACGGACCAACGTTCGACACTATTTCACGCGCACGTCGAGCGTCGTTTCGGTGCGAGGTAAATCGACGGCCTGCGCGATCACCTCGCCGCCCTGGCTCCAGCCGCCGCCGAGCGAACGGTACAGTGCAACCGCCGCGAGCGCGCGATCCCGTTGCGCCTCGTTGAACAAGTCGGCATCGGCGAGATAGCTCTGCTGCGCCGTGAGCACGTCGAGGAAGTCCGCCGCGCCGCCCTTGTAAAGCTGATTTGCGAGCTTGAGCGCCTGCGACGACGCCGCCACAGCGTCGTTCAACTGCTGTGCCTGATCCGCCGTGCTCACGAGGTCCGTGCGGCTGTCCTCCACTTCGCGCAGCGCCTGCAGCATCGTCTGCCGAAGGTTCAGTTGCGACTCGCGCATGCGGCTCTCGCTCTGGTCGATTTCCGCCGTGATGCGGCCCGCGTTGAAGATCGGGCTCGTCGCGCCAATTGCCGCGCTAAAGAGATTGTCGGTCAGCGTCGGCAGGCCGAGATACGACGCAGCCAGCACGCCGTCCGTGAGATTCAGCGAAAACTTCGGATAGCGCTCGGCGCGCGCAACGCCCACTTCGGCCGCACGCTGCTCCACGCTCGCGTAGGCCGCCTGCACATCCGGTCGACGCAGCAGCGCTTCCGAGGGCAGCAGTTGCGGCGCACCCACGGGCGCAGCCGGAATAGGCGCGGGCGCCGCCAGTGCAAGCTGCGCGACGGATTCCGGCGTGCGGCCCGTGTAGATCGCGATCAGGTTCAATTGATGTTCGACGCTCGCCCGCGCGCGTGGAATGCGCGCCTGCAGTTCGCTCAACTGCGACTGTGCGCGCGTCACGTCGAGCTGTGTCGACAGGCCGTATTTCAGCCGGTCCTGCGTGAGCGTGAGCGCGCGCTGCCGGATCGAAACGTTGTCCTGGAGAATATTCAGTTCGGCCTGTGCCCAGCGCAAATCGACGTAGGCCGATGCCGTATCGGCCGCCAGCGCGAGCCGTAGCGCGTCAAGCGCGTGCTTCTGGCCAACGAGATTCGCCTGCGCGGCAAGCAGATCGAGCCGCTCGCCGCCGAACACATCCGGCGACCAGCCCAGCGTGAAGCCCGCGCGCGCCTGCTTCACGTAGCCGAGCGGCGGCGGCGTGTTCTGCCGCGCATACGCGCCGTGCGCCGTGAAATCGAGTTGCGGCAGCAGCGCCGCGTGCTTTTGCGTCGTGATCGACTGCGCCTGCTTCACGCGTTCGGCCGCGGCCTGAAGATCGAGATTGCCTTGCAGCACGGTAGCGAGCAGCGCGTTCAACGTCGCGTCGCCGAACTGCGCCCACCAGGTTTGCGCATCGACGGCGTCCTGCGGCGCGTCGATGCGCCAGGCGGCGGGCGCGGTTTCGTGAACCGTTGCCGGTAAATCGGCGTGCTGGGCGGGCTGCACGGCGCACGCCGCGAGCACGGCGGTCACGACTGACGCAACGAACGTGCGCGCAACGCGCAGCGGCGTGAAATGCGAAGAGGCTTGCATGATGGACCTCGGTGGCTCAGTGAGCATCGGTGGGCGGGCCGCCTGGCGTGATCGGCCGCGAAAACAGCACGCTCGCCAGTGCCACGACGAAGCACAGCGACAGCACGAAGAAGGTGTCTGAGAACGTGAGCACAAGCGCTTCGCGCATGACGAGCGCGTGCAATCGCAGGAGTCCGGCCGTGCCCGCGTCGAGCACATTGCCCGCGACGGACGACCAGTACGACGCCTGCCCCGCGAGCAGCGATTCCACCTGCGGCTGGCCGTGCGTCACGCTCTCGTTCAGGCGCAGATAGTGGAAATTGAGGCGGTCATTGAGCATCGTTGCGCTCACAGCGATACCGATGGCGCCGCCGAGGTTGCGCATCAGGTTGAACAGTCCGCTCGCCGACTTGAGCCGCGCGGGCGGCAGCGAGCCGAGCGCCATCGTCACGATGGGCGGAATCGCAAATTGCTGGCCGATGCCGCGCAACGCCTGCGGCAGCAGCAACTGCTCGCAGCCCCAGTCGTGCGTAAGCGGCACGTAGAAATAGCAGCCGAGTCCGAACAGCAGCAGACCGAACACCATGAGCGTGCGCATGCTGAAAAAGCGCGTGGCGACCGCATACACGCCGAGTGCGAGCAACTGGAAGATACCGACCGAGAGCAGCGCGAAGCCGATCTGCAGCGAACTGAAACCGCGCACTTCGGCGAGAAAGAGCGGCGTGAGAAACACGGCCACGAAGATGCCGATGCCGGTCACGAACGACAGCAGACTGCCGATGCCGAAATTGCGCACGGCGAGCGCGCGCAAGTCGACGATGGGGTCTTTGGCCGTGAGCCCATGCACGATGAACAGGAACCCGCAGATCGCCGCGATCCATGCGCACGCAATGATCGTGTCGTCGCCGAACCAGTTCTTGCGCGGACCTTCTTCGAGCATGTATTCGAGGCAGCCGAGAAAGCCGCACAACAGCAGAATGCCAACATAATCGCCGCGCTTGAGCAGCGAGAGATCGGGTTCGTCGACGTGCACGTAGCGCGGCACCAGCATTGCCACGGCGACGCCCGGCACGAGGTTCAGATAGAAGAGCCAGTGCCACGACCACTGGCCGGTTATCCAGCCGCCGATCACGGGGCCGATGGTCGGCGCAAGCGAGGCGAGCGCGCTGATCGTCGTGGACGCAACGAGTCGCTGCTTGCCCGGAAACAGCATGAATGCGGTCGTAAACACAGTCGGAATCATCGCCGCGCCCAGCGCGCCTTGCAGGCCGCGAAAGAGAATCATCGAGTCGATATCCCATGCGAGCCCGCACAGCATGCTCGTAATGGTGAAACCCACCGCCGAGCCGACAAACAGCCAGCGCGTGGAAAACACCCGCGAGAGCCAGCCCGACATCGGAATCACCATGATTTCGGCGATCAGATACGCGGTCTGCACCCACGAGAGCTCGTCCTGGCTCGCGGAAAGCCCGCCGCCGATGTCGCGCAGCGAGGACGCGACGATCTGGATATCGAGTGTCGCCATGAAGAAGCCGATGCACATCAGCGCGAAGGCGAATGCGCGCTGCCCGAGCGGCTGAAGATGCGGTGCGAGCGGTGCCGCATGCGAGGTCGCTGTCTGCGTCGTGGTAATGTCTGCGGCCCGTGTCATTGCGCCAACGCACTCTGGGCAGCGTGGCCCAGATGCACCTTCACCGTCGCCGAGAGACCGGGACGCAGCACGCGTTCCGTGCCCTTCGGCACATCGAGGCGGATACGCACGGGAACGCGTTGCACGATCTTCGTGAAGTTGCCCGTGGCGTTCTCCGGCGGCAGCACGCTGAAGGTCGCACCGGTCGCGGGCGCGAGGCTTTCAACGTGGCCGTGCAGCGTGCCGCTGGCCGCGTCGAGTTCGACGTCGGCGCGGTCGCCCACCTGCATCTTTTTCAACTGGTCTTCCTTGAAGTTCGCGTCCACCCACAGATCGGCGGCGGGCACGACGGTCAGGAGCGGCGCGCCGACGTTCGCGAGCATGCCCGTGCGCGCCGTGCGATTGCCGATATAGCCATCGACGGGGGCGTAAATCGTCGTGTAACCGACGTTCAGCGCCGCCAGCCGCTGGGCCGCGACGGCGGTCGCGACGCGCGCCTTCGCGTCGGTGATCTGCGCGGCCAGCACATCGAGTTGGCGCTGCGCGGCCTGCACAGCCGCCCCGCTGCTCGCCACCGAGGCCTGCGCCTTCGCGTAATCGGCATTAGCCCGCTCGACCAGCTGATTCGACACGGCGTCGTCCTTCACGAGTTCGCGATAGCGCGTCTCATCCTGCGCACTGCGCGTAAGCTCCGCATTCGATGCGCGCACTTGCGCCTGCTGCTGGTTGATGACAGCTTCCTGCAGCGTGCGGCGCGCCTCCAGTTCGGCGACGGCCGCGTGGGCGCTGTCCACTTCTGCGTTCGCCTGCGCGAGCTTCGCGTCGTAGTCGCGCGAATCGAGGCGGATCAGCACCTGGCCCGCGTGCACGCGCTCGTTGTCCTGTACGAGGATTTCATTCACGAAGCCGCTCACGCGCGGCGCCATCACCGTGACGTTGCCGCCGACGTAGGCGTCGTCGGTCGTCTGCACGAAACGCAGCACGAACAACCAGTAGCCAAGCGCTGCCGCGAGCACCAGCGCAACCGCGCCGAGCGCCAGCGCCATCCAGGGCACCCGGCCCGGCTGGACGCGCACGGCGACCGGTTGGTCTGCAACGGAAGTGGAAGGACTCGACATGACGCTCACATGTGTATATGCACTACTGGAGACAAAAAAACGCCGCTAGACGACCGGACGCGATGGCTGCACATTGCCGCGCGATGAAACTGCATGGCTCCGATGGCGGTCGCGCGGGCGTTCGGCGAAGCAGTCACCGTGTTCGGGAAGCCGTGGAAATGCGCTAGTGTGCATACGCACAGATTAGCGGGCACGGCGCGCCGCCACAATCGCCAGGCGCGGCATCACAGTGTGAACGCGCCGGCAATAATGGCCCTCAAGCCTTCAATTGTCTTTCAACTCGACTGGCGCGGATTCAGCGTGCCCGACATCGTCGAAGAACGCGGTGACGTGGTCGATGAACGCGCGCACCTTCGCAGGCAGCAGCGTGCGCGTCGTGTAGGCGAGGCGAATTTCGATCTGCGCGTCGACGATGGGAAAGTCGTCGAGCACCGTCACGAGCCGGCCGGATTCAAGCTCGGCGCTGACGAGCCCGAGCGGCAGCACGCCGATGCCGAACCCCTCCAGCACCATCTCGCGGTTGAACGCCGGGTTGTTCGACGCGACTTCGTGCTTGAGCTGCACGACCACATCCTCGTTGCCCGCGCGAAACGTGATCGCCGGTTTGCGCAGCGAGGGCGGCATCGTCACGAATATGTGCTGCTCAAGATCGGACGGATGCGTGGGGACTTTGCGCGTGGCCAGATAGCCGGGCGTCGTCACGAGCGCGAGCGGAATGCGTTCGAGCAGGCGCGTCACGGTCGTATCGTTGTTAAGCATGAACGGCAGCACGAGGCCGAGATCGAAGCCGTCCGCGACGAGATCGACGGGACGTTCGGTCAGCGTCACGTCGAGACTCACCTTCGGATGCGCGCGCTTGAAGCTGGAGACGAGCGGCACGAGCCGGCTCACCATGGCCGTGGTGTGCGCAACGAGCCGCAGCACGCCTTCCGCCTCGCGCGTCTGCTCGGAGGCGACCGCCTCCAGCGCATCGAGGTCGTCCAGCACGCGGCAGCAGCCGTCGTAGAAGCGCTCAGCGGCTTCGGTAAGCGAGATGGCCCGGGTCGTGCGGTGAAAGAGGCGGCTGCCGAGGCGTTTTTCGAGCCGCGCAATCGTACGCGACACGACCGGCGTCGTGACCCCGTGCATGTCGGCGGCACGCGTAAAGCTGCGCGCCTCGACGACGGAGCGGAAAATACGCAGGCTGTCGATATAGTCCATGGCGTGATGGCAAGTGGAAATCCGGCCAAAAGAGCCGGAATCGGGCGCCCGCATGTCTCGTCCACATGCGAACAAGCCCTAGCTTAGCCCCACCCGGGCCCACTTGTCCTGGGGCGAACACGCCAGGGAAAGCCCTCGTCGACCGCCGCCGGGAACCACGCCCTCATTCTCCTACCCTTGCCTGCACAACCGTCTCATCGGCACGGCCACCCACGCGCCTGTACTGCGCGGGCGGCCGCCCGAAACAGCCCGCAAATCAGCCCGCGAGCTTGCGGAACGTCTCCAGCACGGCGTCGCCCTTGAACGGCTTCACGATCCAGCCGCGCACGCCTGCCGCCTTGCCGCGCTCCTTCATCGCCGGGCTGCTCTCCGTCGTGAGCATCACCACGTTGACCGCCGTGTTCGCGAGCTCGCTGCGGATTTTCTCGACCATCGTGAGGCCATCCATGTTCGGCATGTTCACGTCGCTCACCACGAGCTTCACGCCCGGATTTGCGCGCACCTTCGCGAGGCCGTCCTTGCCGTCCACCGCGGTGTCCACGTCGAGTCCGTTCTTGCGCAGAAAACCTGCCACTTCGTCGCGCACCGTGCTCGAATCGTCCACCACCAGAATTTTCGCCATTTTGTTTTCCTCTGCGTCGTGCCCGACGCTTCCTTCATCAAAACAATTCCAGCTCGCCTGCGTCCTGTGCGCACGGATCGGCGCTGGCCATCTCTGCCCTTTGAAGCGTCTCGTCGAACGCCTCGGGCGACCACCCGAGGCTGAACACGAAACGCTGGTCGATCGTCACTTCCTGCCCTGTGCTACGCCCGGCGAGCCGGTACTTGATGCACAGCTGCGGGTTATCCGAACCGAACGACAGGTAGCGCCGCCGGTGATTGATGAGCAGCGGCACCTGCACCTGCGTCCCCACGGCGGCGAGCGCCTGCACGTCGCCCAGATAGCGATTGCGAAACGCGCCCCAGATCAGGTTCGTCAATTCGCCGAGCACGCTGTTCATCTCGCGAAAATCCGTCACCGCTTCGCGGCCCGCGCGCGGCGGCAGCAAGCCGAGGAGCGGCGCCTCCTCCGCCTGCATCAGCAAATAGCCGCGGCACCACGCCGTCTCCAGCGGAATCAGGCTGAACACCTCGCCGAAGATGATGCGGTCGCGCACGATGCTCGGCGCGTCCCAGCTCACGTCGACATCGCCGAACACATGGTGCAGGCGCTCCACCGTCATCTCCGTGATGCCGCGCACGAGCGCATCCGGGTAGTCCTGCGTGAATACGCATGCATCGAGCGCCGCGCGCAGCGACGCGGGATCGCTGTGTGCCCACGCGGCGCGCGATGCGCGCTGCAACGCGTCGGGCAAGCCGTCGAGCGTCGGCTGCGACGCCCGGCGCACGATGATCGGCAGCTCGGGACGCGCGGCGTCGAGGCTCGCGGCTATGGCCGCGCTCGCTTCGAGCGACCCGCCGAAGTCTTCACTGAGCAGCACGCCGCCCAGATCGCTGTGGGCGCGCAGCGCACCAGCCAGCGCGTCGCGGCGCACCCGCACGCCCACGAGATTGTGGTCTTCGCAAAAGCGGCCCAGCGCATCCGCGCAATCCGTATCGCTTTCCAGCAGCAACACCTTGCTGACCGGTTTGTTCGAGTCCATGCGTGTTCTTCCCGCGTCCTGCAACTGCGCGTTGCGTATTGCGCCTTGCCCGTTGCCGTGTGATTGCCTGAATGACGTTTCGTTGCTGCTTCGTTGCTATTTCGTAATGGCCGCATTCGCTCGCGGCTTTAAAACATTTCGAGTTCGCCCGAACTTTCGCAGGCCGCTTCCTGGTCCGCCGCGACGAAATCGAGCGGCGTCTTCGAACAGACGCACAGCGTCGCGCCCAGCCGCACGCTCGCGTCGAGCGTCAGCGCGTGCGACGAGAGATAGTTGGGCTTCAGCTCCTGCAGATACGGCAGACACCCGCCGCTCAGCACATAGGGCGTCGACATGCCGAGATCCGGAAAATGCTCCACCAATTGCTGGTTCATTGCCCCGCAGCAGAGATTGCCGAACTCCATGAACGTTTCCGCCAGCGCGCGCTGCGCGTCGCCCACGTAGTACCGGCGCGTTGCTTCGTCGTCGTTGAAGTGCAGCAGCAACAGCAAACGAAACTGCATCGACGAGATCGTCAGTGCGACCACCTGCTCGCCCCGCACGGCCTCGCCCGCGTGAGGCACGATCTCGCAGGCGTGCTGCGCGTCGGCCACGAGGCGCGTGCGCGCCGCCGCGAAAAAAATGCGGTCGATGCTGTCCTTTGCGCGCTCGCCGATCATGCCAGCGCCTCGGCATGCGCTTGCGCAAGTTGCGTGCGCAACTGGGTCGACAGCGATTCGACGCTCGCGAGCGACGCCGCGATCATCTTGCCGCCCGCCTGAATGTCCTGGAATGTCGCGGCCGTGACGAGATCGTTGCGGTGCAGGCTGTCGCGATAGCTCTTGGAGAGTTCCTGCGAGCGCGTCGCCAGCGTGCGCACCTCGCCCGCGACGATCGAGAAGCCGCGGCCCGCCGCGCCCGCGCGCGCAGCTTCGATGGATGCGTTGAGCGACACGATCAGCACGTGGCTCACGATCGACGACAGCTCCTGGTTCTTCTGATGCATGTCGTGGTTCTGCGCCATCAGCGAGATCATCTGCTCGTGCCAGCGCTCGAATGTCGCCGACATGTGCCGCAGACGCGCGGCTTCGTCAGCAATGCCCGCCGCGCGCTGCTGCGCAGCCTCGCACCGCGCGCGCTCGGCGTAAAGTGCTGCGTCGAGCGCGTCTGCCGCCGACTTGCGCTGCGCCAGTTCGGCGCGCAGCGCGTCGTTCTGCGCCGCAAGCGTGTCGATTTCGTGCGCACATGCTCCGAGCCGCTCGTTCGCTTGCGCCTCGGCCTTGGCGAGCGCGGCCGCGTGCGCGGCGTCCTGCGCCTCGCCCTCGCGCCGCCAGCGTGCGCGCGCGCGCCAGTGCACGCCGAGGACGGCGAGCGCCATGAGCACGGCGAGCGCCGCGCCTCCCATCAGAATCGGCAGAACCACTGCAACCCCCGAAATGCGCTAGTCCGCCAGCGCCTGCGCGCGCACTGCCCGATCCGCTCCGGCAGCGGCCACCGCCCACTCCTGCGGCACATACACGATCGTCTCGAAGTGCCGATAGTCCGCGCCGTCGTTGCTATCCGTGAAGCGCAACTCGATGCGCCCGCCCGCACGTTCGAGGAAAGCGCGCACCGCATCCATGCCCACGCCGCGCCCCGACACGGAAGTCACGCTGTGGGCAGTCGAAAAGCCCACGCGGAAGATGAAGCCTGCAATCGTCTCGTCGGTCGCGGCTTCGCCATCGGCCAGCCAGCCGCGCTCCACCGCGATGCCGCGAATGCGCGCGAGCGCAAGACCGCGGCCATCGTCGGCGAGGGTCATCTGCAGCGCGCCGCCCGTCACGTCGACTTCGATGGCGATGTGACCTGCGTCGGTCTTGCCTTGCTCGCGGCGCTGCGCCGGTATTTCAATGCCGTGGTCGAGCGAGTTGCGCAGCAGATGCGTGAACACGTCCTTCACGGTCGAGGTAATTTCGCTGCGCAGGCGCAAGCCGTTGTCGTCGACACGCACGACCGGTGCAGCCTTGCCGAGTTCCGCTGCCAGCGACGGCAGCGAGCCGAGCACGCCCGCGAGCGCATCGGCCATTGTCTCGGTGCCGATGCTGCCGAGCATGCCGCGCAGCGTCTCGCGCATTGCGCGCAGCGAAACGAGATCGTCTTCGTTGGCGGCGTCGAGCGTGCGCAGCGCCGTTTCGATCTGCCCGCGCGCCACGCTCACGTTACCGTCGCCCCCCGTGATGCGCGTGCCGCGGCCAAGGCTCACTTCATTGATCGTCGCGTAGTGTTCGAGCGATGCCTTCACGCGTTCGAGGTCGTCGATGAGCGCCTGCTGGTCCCACTCATGATCGGTGTCTTCGCGGCGCAGCGCGTCGTAGCGCTGTTCGACCTCGTGCACGACGCCGGTGAGATGCTGCAGGCTGTACGTGCGCGCATTGCCCTTCACCGTGTGCATGTTGCGGAACAGCGCCGCAATGGCGGCCATGTCGGCGCAGTCGTGCTGGCGAATGATGCGCTCGTTTTCGTGGATGAAGCCCTTCGAGCTTTGCACGAACTGATGGAACTTCTCTTCGCTCACCGCGAGAATTTCGCCGATCATCTGCAGGCGGCGCTTCTGTTCGCCCGCTTCGGCGGCGAGTTCGCGCAGTTCGGTCACGTCGCGCACGCACAGCATCAGGCGCACGACCACGTCGTTCTCGTCCGTGATCGCCGACCAGCTCAGGTCGAGTACTTTCTCGCGGCCATCGGGCATGCTGCGCGTAATTTCGTTCACGAGCAGATGCTGGTTGAACCCGAAGTTCACGCTGTCCTCGCCGAGGCACGCATCGACGGCGGCACTGACTTGCGCGATCGTGTCGGCATCGAGACTCGTGTGCGTGAACACGAGATCCATGAGCCCGCGCCCGGCGATCTCGTCGGTTTCGAAAATCGCTTCCAGATACGCCGAGTACTCGTTGTGAATGGTTGCGCCTTCCACAACGGTGAGAATGCCCTGCTGCATGTTCTGCAGCATCGCCTGAATGTCGGCGGTCTTGCGCTTGAGCTGCGCGGAACTCTGCTGGATCTTTTCGATCATGCCGTTAAACGCGACGATCGAATGACCGATTTCATCCATGCGGCCCACCGGCACGCGCCGCGTGAAGTCCTGATTCGACGCGATCTCGCTCATCATCTCCTGCATGCGCGAGAGCGGGCGCGTGATCTGGCGATACAGCAGGAGGCCAATCACCGTGAGGAGCAGCACGGCGCCGCCCGTCACGCCGGCAATGGCGCTCGTCGTCGTATCGAGCGTGCTGTTCAGCGCGCGGATGGCGTCGTCTTTCTGGCGGTTCTTCTCGACGCGCATCGTCGTGACGATGCCCTCCAGTTCGTCGCGGTATTCCGCGACGTTCGCGAAGAGATACGCCTGCGCGAGTTCGTTCTTGCCCGCGGCCTTCATCTTTGCGGTGTCGTCGATCGCGCCGAAATAATTCGTCAGGCTCTCTTGCCCCTGCGCGACGAGGCCGTCCTGGGCGTGGCTCGCCGCGGCCTTGCGTTGCACATCGAGTGCGGTGCGCAGCGCGGCTTCCTTCGTTTTAAGCTCGTCTTGCGCCTGCGTAACCATGTTCGCGTCCGGCGCATAGACAAGCGTCATCGTCGCGAGCTGGACGTCTTTCACGAGTGAAACGAGATCGGAGGAAGCCAGTGCGCTCGGCACGACGCCTTGCGTAACCTGGCGGACATCGGCGGCGCTGCGACGTGTCTGATAGACCGCGAAGCCGCCGATAGCGGACAACGCAACGAACATCAGCACGATAAGCAGGGTGATACGGTGACGTATGGTCATGGTCGAAATCCCCGGGCGTTGCCGTATCGGTCACGCTATGGTTGCGCAACTCATGACACGGCGGCCAAACATTCGAGCGTGGATTATCGCGGCGAGCATGTGACATGCATGTGACGTTCATAATGATGCACGTTCGATTGCTGAGATCGCGCAAGGTTCGTCGATTGTTGTGCAACAGCGGGGTGCAAAAAGCGGTATGCGCAGGCGCACGGGCATTGCGATAACATGATCGGCAAACCTTTGTTCGAGAGACGCCCCGTGTCCGCAACGCCGATTCCCGCCGACGCCCTGCCGCAGTTCTGGCGCGACCCTGCGCTGCCGTTCATCGAAGCGCGCGCAATCGCCGATGGCCGCAAGGTGCGCTACGGCCGGCACGCGCACCGCACCTTTTCGATCGGCGCGGTAACGGGCGGGCACAGCACCTATCTGAACGCGAACACGATGGAGCGCATCGGCGCAGGTGCGGTAGTGGTCGTCAATCCGGAAGTTGTACACGCATGCAATCCGGCCGAGCACGCGCCGTGGGCCTACCGCATGTTCTATGTCGACGTGAGCTGGCTCACGCAGCTTCAGCAGGATCTCGGCTTCGGCGCGAATCAGGGCTTTCGCGAGTTCGCGCAAACCTTGAGCGCGCGGCCCGATCTCTTCGCCGGTCTGAACCGGCTCTACGATCTGCTCACCGATGTGCACGAAGATGCGCTGCACAAGGAAAGCGCGATTACGGCGTACTTTTCGGCGCTACAGCAGACGCTTAATCCCGCGCCCGTCGCGCAGCGCGAGCCGAACCACCGGCTCGCGCGCGCCGCCGAGTTCATCGAAGACAACTACACGCGCACGCTCAAGCTCGAAGAGATCTGCGCGGCGGCGGATCTTTCTCCCTCGTATCTGATCCGCGCGTTCAGGCAGCAGTACGGCATGACGCCGCACGCGTATGTCGTGAACCGGCGCATCGAATTCAGCCGCGCGCAACTGCGGCGCGGCCATGCGATTGCCGACGTCGCGATCGAAGCCGGTTTCGCCGATCAGGCGCATTTGCAGCGCGCATTCCGGCAATTCGTCGCCGCGACGCCGGGGCAATATCGCGGCAACGCGTGAGTGCGGCCCACGTCGTTACGTCATCAGCAGATAGAGCGCCGAAGCGGCGAGCAGCGCAGCCATGCAGCGGTTGACGAACCGCACCCGCGCACGCTCGCGTAACGCATGGCGCAGCGATGCGCCCGCCCACGCCCAGCAGGCAATGGACAAATAGCAGACGACAAAATAAATGGCCGCGAATTGCCACACGAGCACCGGCTCGCCCGCCACCGCATACACGCCCATCCCCGCCACCGAAGCGAGCCATGCCTTCGGATTGAGCCACTGCATCGTCGCACCGATCATGAGCGATGGTCCGCGTGCGCTGTTTGCGTCGTCGATATGGCCGTCGTCGGCGGCGAGCCGCCAGGCGACATAGAGCAGAAAGGCCACGCCCGCCCAGCGAATCGCACGCGTGAGCACGGGCCATTGCACAAGCAGTTCGCGCAGCCCGAGGCCAATCAGCAGGAGCAGCAATGCGAACCCGACCGTCGCGCCGGTCACGTGGCGCAGGCTTGCGCGCAGGCCGTAGCGCGCGCCCGCGCTCAGCGCGACGATGTTGACGGGCCCAGGGGTGATCGACGTGGCCAGCGCGAATGCGGCCATGGAAAGCGCAATGCTCACGGTTATCCTCGTTACGCCCGGCGGCGATGAAACACCGGCGCAGCATAGGGGGACCGCCGAGGCATGTATTGAAGAAAATTGCCCCGCGCGGGAATCGGGGGCCATCAGGTACGCGTTGCAGTTCCGTCGTCAGCCGCTGATATACGCTTCATGGTCCTGATTAAATCGAGGCTAAAACGGGGAAATTGATTCATGCATTTCCACCATCCGGGCATCGCTCGCACGCCGCTCGCGTCGCCTCGGTTCAAGTTACCCACAGAAAACGTGGAGAAGCCTGTGAGTATCTTTCGGGGAAACACGCCAAGTCCTTGAACGCAAAAGAACTCCGCACGTCGCCAGCAAATCGGGCCGCGTATGGAAACATCCGCTCAACAGGCGCCGGGTTGTCCACAGAAAACGTGGAGAAGCCTGTGAATATCCTCAGGAGATATACGCCATCGCCTTGAACCAGAAGGAAATTTGCCTTCGCTTCGCATGCAGGGCACGATCGTCAAAAGACACGGCTCGACTACGCGCTTCAAGAATCGCCACCACAACCGCGCCTTTTACCGGGGTGAGCGCAAGCGGTGCGGCGCTTCACCGTGAACGGCGCAACCCTGTGCATGCGACGGAGGCGCAACCAGGCAAACCCGAGCCAACCCCGGCCAAACCCGCGCCGCACCAATCGCCAGACCGGATCCGATTGGTCTGAAAGATCGGCGTTAGTCCCATCTCGACGCCGCGACCCGCCCCGTTCACGATCTCACTCGTCAGCACCTCCTGCGTGGATCTGCTGACCCGAGTAACAACGGCGTTTAAGCAGCTCACCCGGCTATGCCGGGTGAGCTTTTTTCTTTTGCGGACGGTAACGCATTTGGGCGTCCTGGCCGCTTCACACCGCGATCGGATTGCGTCAGGCTAATGACAGTTTGAATCGACAGCTTGGTTGGACAACTACATTCGACAGCTTGATTCGCCGCGTGCACCATCGCAGCGCACGCAAAAAAGGCGCGAAAATCTGGCGAGTCGCGTTAAACTGATTCGCCGGGGATGGGCGCCAGTGTTGCAATGTGCGCCCGCGCGCACTCGCACCGACACACCGCGCGACCGACCCCGTACAATAGCTCGAACAACCAACGCATAAGGACAATATCAATGCGCACGACTGGGTCTTCCGGAACCATGACCCTGCTCACCGAGCATGACGTCGAGAGCGGGCGCGACCTGCGCTCGCTGCGGCTCGAATCGACGGCCGACGGCAAGAGTCTGCTGCTGATCGAGGTCGACGAGCGCAAGCCGGGCATCCACCGCGAAGTGCGTTATGAAATCACGCCCGCGGAGTTGATTGCGGCTATCCGCGCGCAAGGCGTTGAGCTGCCAGGGGAATCGCACAGCCGGTAATACACCCGGTTGTACGACCCGGCACCGTAATCGCGCGGTGCCGGGTTGCGCATGCGCGCCAGTTCGATTGCCTTCTCTTGCCATTGCGCACGCAACGACCGGCGCGCGACAAGCTCGTCCGCATCGAACGCGTACGTTCCGGCCAATCGTGCGCGAACAATACGATCAGAACAACCAGGTAATTGCACCATTCAGAGCACGATTCAGCACGCCATTCAGACCCAATTGTGAGTGCGCTGCGAACGTGCGCCGCCGCTGATCAGTCCCGTGTTCAGGCGCCTGCGAATTCGCGGAAAGTCTGCGAGAATCATTGCCTGATTGCGCCGCAACGCAATAAAACCATCTTCTCCGGTACATAAAATCGGCGCGATGTATTTCCGGAAAACTCACGCCTGGGTCGATATTCGCCCCACTTGAACGCCCGGGAATTGCATCCATAATCGTTAGGTTGATCTGCTGTTTGTACTACTCACCGCGACGGAAGTAAGCAGATGCTACATGATCTCGTCGAGCAATACGGGCCTGCTCTTGTGTTCGTGAACGTGCTCGCCGCCTCGCTGGGCCTGCCGGTGCCCGCGATGCCGGCGCTCGTGCTGTTCGGCGCGATGGCCGCCATGCATCCCGGCTCGATCGGCACGCAGGTCGCACCCGTGCTCGTGCTCGCGGTGTTCGCAACGCTGATCGGCGACAGCGCCTGGTTCCTCGCCGGGCGGCTCTATGGCGGCAATACGCTCAAGACGCTGTGCAAGCTGTCGCTCTCGCGCGACACCTGCGTAAAGAAGACCGAACGCTTCTTCGGGCGTTGGGGCGTGCGCGTGCTTGCCGTCGCGAAGTTCATCCCGGGTCTTTCGATCGTCTCCGTGCCGATGGCCGGCGCGATGGGCACGACGTACCGCCAGTTCCTGAGCTTCGACGGCATCGGCGCAACGCTGTGGTCCGGCACGGGTCTGTTGATCGGCGTGATGTTCGCACCGCAAATCGACATGCTGTTCGCAGGCGCAAACCGCCTCGGGCGCCTCTCTGCGGTCGTCGTCGCCACATTGCTGGTGCTCTACGCGCTCTATCGCTGGCAGCGCCGCCGCCAGCTGATCAAGAAGCTCGCCAAGGCGCGCATTACCGTCGACGACCTGCATCGCGCGATGAACAACACGCCGCCGCCCGTCGTGTTCGATATCCGCTCGGACGAAAAGCGCAAGCTCGATCCGTTCATCATCCCGGGTGCGCTGTTTGCCGACGAGCGGCAGCTCAGCGACATTCTCGAGAAATACCCGCACGATCAGAAGCTCGTGATCTATTGCTCGTGCCCCAATGAAATTTCCGCAGCCTGGATGGCGAAGCAGCTCGCCGAGGCCGGCTTCATCGACGTGCTGCCGCTGCTCGGCGGCCTCGACGCGTGGCGCGACTCGGGCCGCCAGACGGAATCGCTGTCGGTTAAGCCCAGCACCGAGGTGCCGCCCCACATCACACCGAAAGCCGTCTGATCCGGGCGACGCGCGCGACCAGTGGTGCCAGGTCGCGCCGCCGCACCATGACACGCGTCCCGCGCGACCCGCAGGACATGCGCATCCGTGAGCCCGGCCTCACCCGGGCGCACCGTTCGAGGAGAACCGCCAGATGGGCACCCTCATCGAAGCCGAGGTTCATCACGCCGACTCGCAGTCGCAACCGGCCGATGCGCCGTTTTCGACGCTCGCCACGCGGCGCCACCAGATGTTCCCCGAACTGACCGGCGAAGAAATCGACCGCCTGCGCCGCTTTGGCGAGGTGCGTCGCTGGGCGCCGGGCGAGTTGCTGTTCCACACGGGCGAAACCGGCCCAGGCATGTTCGTGCTGCTTTGCGGCGCCGTGAAGGTGTATCAGCGCGACGGGCTCGGACGCGAGATGCATGTCGTCGAGCAGCATCAGGGTTCGTTTCTCGCCGAGGTCGGCCAGCTCTCGGGCGGGCGGGCGCTCGTCGACGGCATGGCGCTCGAACCCGTCGAGGCGCTGCTGATTCCGCCGGAGCGCCTGCGCGCGGCGATCATCGCCGAAGCCGAACTCGGCGAGCGGATCGTGCGCGCGCTGATCCTGCGCCGCGTCGCGCTCATCGAAAAGGGCGCGGGCGGTCCAATACTCGTCGGCAAGCACAACGACCCGTCGATGCTCGCGCTGCAGGGCTTCCTCTCGCGCAACGGTCACCCGTACAAGCTGCTCGATGAAAGCGACGAGAGCACGCTGCGCGTCATCGAACAGTACGCGGCGCGTAGCGACGACCTGCCGCTCGTGATTTGCCCCGACGGCTCGGTGCTGCGCCATCCCTCGCCGCCCGAACTCGCGACGTGCCTCGGCTTGTTGCCCGAACTCGACGGCAACCGCGTCTACGACGTGGCAATCGTCGGCGCCGGTCCCGCGGGGCTCGCAACGGCTGTCTATGCGGCATCCGAAGGGCTCTCGGTCATCGTGCTCGATGCGCGTGCGCCTGGCGGCCAGGCAGGCGCGAGTTCACGCATCGAAAACTATCTCGGCTTTCCCACCGGCATTTCGGGCCAGGCGCTGGCCGGGCGCGCGTTCGTGCAGGCGCAGAAATTCGGCGCGCACATGGCGATTCCCGTGAAAGTTCGCACGCTGCACTGCGACGAACAACCGAAGCGGCTCGAAACGTGCAGCGGCGACGTGCGCGCGCATACTGTGGTGATTGCGAGCGGCGCGGTGTACCGGCGGCCCGGCATCGAAGGACTCGATCGCTTCGAAGGGCACGGCGTCTATTACTGGGCATCGCCGGTCGAGGCAAAGCTCTGCAAGCACGAGAATGTCGTGCTCGTGGGCGGCGGCAATTCGGCGGGCCAGGCCATCGTCTATCTCTCCACGCACGCGCATCACATCGACGTGCTGATTCGCAAGCCCGGTTTCGAATCGACGATGTCGCGCTACCTCATCGACCGCATCGCGTCGCTGCCGAACGTGGACGTGCATCCGGGCAGCGAGATCGGCGCGCTCTACGAGGACGATGGCGGGCTCGCTTCGATTGGCCTGAAATCGCCGTGCGCGGACGGCATCGATCATTTCGACGCGCGCCATCTGTTCCTGTTCACCGGCGCGGACCCCAACACCGAATGGCTGCATGCCTGCGGCGTGACGCTCGATGCGCACGGCTTTGTCGTGACCGGCGACGGCGATGCGTCGTGCAGTCTGGCGACTTCGGTGGAAGGCGTGTACGCGATTGGAGATGCGCGCGCAGGATCGACGAAGCGCGTCGCGGCGGCGGTGGGCGAGGGGGCGGCGGTTGTCGCGCAGATCCATCAACTGCTTGCCGCTCTGCCCGTGCGCACGACGGCGTAGCTTAATTTCGACAACGCCATTGAAGGCCGTTTGCGCGGCGCAAATCGAGCAAGCTTTTATTTTGGATCGCGAATTTTAACTCCGCGACGATCGATCGGGAGATTGACTGCGAAGGTGTATTGGACGGGCGAAGCGGGGGAGGCGGAACTGGTGCACTGCGAGATGCATTTCGGGTTCACTGCGGGTTCACTGCGGGTTCACTGTTGGCTGAACGCGGCACGGCTCGCGATGAGCGATGAAAACGCGGGCGGCGGCGCACTGCGCGCCGCCCGCGCCGCGCTTAACGTTCCAGCTTGACGCGCAGTTCGCGCGCGGCTTCCAGCAGGCCCTGGTAGCCCGAGCGCGCATGCTCGGGCAAATCCGGATCGCCCACGAGCGCGCCGAGCGTTTCGATCAGGCTATAGACGAGCCCCCTGGCCGCGCCCGCCGCGATCTTGCCGGACTTCACGCCCTCGTCGACGTGGGTGAACGCCGCGCTCAGATGTTCCAGATCGGGTTGTGCCGGTTCGCCGCCTGGCGTTTGAGCGTCTTGCTTATGCATGTCGTCGCTCGTCATGATGAACGGTTTCTCCTGAATGACACGAAATCGAATGAATCTCGTGTGTCTGTTATATACCGATCGCACGTCGCCGTCCACGGGCCACGCATTCGGCTCCCGAATCTCCTCACCTTTGTGAGCATCCGCGAAACCGCGATGCGCATGAGCGCTTGTCGCGCGCTTGCTCACGCGCAACGAATCACCCTGAAAAACAAGGCTCAAGCACACATTTCGACACACGGCTTACACCTTCTCAAGCCCAAACCGGCGTCTTGCGCAGCCCTCCACCTTCGCCTCCCGCAAACGCTCACCTTTGACTAGTTGACGCCTTCGCAACCGGTGCATCGCTTGCGTTCCGTGCGCGGCCATAAACGAAGCCGATCGCGCTTTAGTCCTTGTTTCAAGGCACTTTTTTGCGCATGCCGTGCGTAGCCGAACGCCTGCTGCGCACGCAGCGGTGCAATTTTCACGCGCGGCCCGCTCACTCCCGAAAAGACTCACCTTTACCGGCACGGGCCGTTTTGATGCGTCCTGGCGTGCCTTGACGTGCCTTGGCGCGCCTTGACGTAAGTGCGCGGCATCTCCAGACTGTTCAGGCCATGCTCCCGAACACGCATTCGCCAGCCCGATACGCCATGAGTTCAATCACGCCTTTCGTCCCCGACCGTTTCCGCAATGCCGCCCCGCACTATCTGATTGGCCGCCCCGCGTACTCGCCCGCGCTGATTCGACGTGTCGCACAAATCGTCGGGCTCGACGGCACGCAGCGCCTGCTCGACCTCGGCTGCGGCCCCGGCCAGCTTTCGCTCGCGTTCGCCAGCTGGGTCGCGAAGGCCATCGCGATGGATCCGGAACCGGCAATGCTCGGCGTCGCGTCGCAACTTGGCGCGGGCATCGCGCCGAACATCGAATACCGGCAAGGCAGTTCGTACGATCTCGACGCGAGTGCCGGCCCGATCGATCTCGCCGTGATCGGCCGCGCTTTCCACTGGATGGATCGCGCCGATACGCTCGCGCGTCTCGACACCCTGCTCACGCAACGCGGCGCACTCGCGCTCTTCAACACCGTGCATCTCGACGATCCGCTGCGCCCATGGGCCGCGCAGTATCGCGGGCTGCTCGACCAGTACGCGAACCTCGATCCCACGCGCAAGCTGCGTCAATCGACCGACTGGGAAAGCCATCTCGACGTGCTGGCGCGCTCGGCGTTTCCGGTGCTCGAACGCGTTTCGATCGTCGAATACCGGCGCGTGAGTGCCGAGCAGCTGAAAGCGCGGCCGCTTTCCATGTCGAGCCTTTCGCGCGAGCGTCTGGGCGAGAAGCTCGACACGCTGCTCGAGGGAATCGACGCGCTCGTCGCCGGGCACGCCGCCGACGGCTGGCTCGTCGAGCGCATCGAATCGACGGCGATCATCGCCACGCGCGCACTCGCCTGAATACGGCTGCGCGTTGCGGTATCGTACGCACGTGCCATCAACGGAAAACACCATGAGCTATGCCACGAATGCGCCCGCGCGCAACGAAATCGACGCGTTGACGGGCCCTGCCGTGCTCGAATTCGGCACCGACTGGTGCAGTCATTGCCAGGGCGCGCAACCGCTGATCGGCGCCGCGTTCGCACGGCACCCCGAAGTGCGGCATTTCAAAGTCGAAGATGGCCCCGGCCGCGCGCTCGGCCGGTCGTTTCGCGTCAAGCTGTGGCCCACACTGATCTTCCTGCGCGACGGCGTGGAAGTGGCGCGCGTGGTGCGGCCAACGCGGCAGCCCGAAGTCGACGAAGCATTCGCCGCACTCGGCTGACACGCGCCGTGCACGGCTCCCGAAAATCCTCACCGTTGCACGACATGCACGACATGCACGACATGCACGTCATACATCGCGTGCGCCCGCTCTCGCCCGCACGCGGCGACGGGCAGCGCGATCCCCTGTATCAGGAGTAAGTCTTGGCTACCCGGAATCCAGACATCACGGTCGTCGGCGCAGGCGCGATTGGCGGACTCATCGCGGCGCGACTTGCGCACGCTGGCGTTCCCGTCAACGTGCTCGCACGCGGCGCGCAGCTCGATGCCATCCGCCGCAACGGGCTGACGATCGCCGAAGGCGACACGCGCTACACGGTGCACGTCAACGCCACTGCGGACGCCGCAGCGCTCGGCCCGCAAGACCTGCTCTTCATCTGCCTGAAGGGTCAGGCGCTCGTGCAGGCGGCGGCATCGCTCGCGCCGCTCGTCGGCCCGCGAACGCATATCGTGTCGGCGATGAACGGCGTGCCGTGGTGGTTTCTCAACGCATTCGGCGGCGCGCACGCCAATGGACGCCTCGATGCGGTCGATCCTGGCGGCGGCGTCTCGGCGGCGCTGCCGCCCGCCCAGGCGTCGGGCTGCGTCGTGCATCTCTCGTCATCCATCGCCGCGCCCGGCGAGATCCGCAAGGGAAACGGCAATCGGCTGATCGTCGGCGCATCGGCGCCGCAACTAGCCGACCGCGCCGAAGAGGCGCGCGCGCTGCTCGCACGCGCAGGCTTCGACGTGGTTGCGCCCGCATCGATCCAGGGCGAAATCTGGGCAAAGCTCTGGGGCAACATGACGATGAACCCGATCAGCGCGCTCACGCGCTCGACCGCCGACGTCATCCTCGACGATCCGCTCACGGCGCATCTCGTCGCCGCCATCATGGCGGAAGCGCGCGCGATCGGCGAGGCACTGGGCATCGACATCGCGATGACGATCGAAGAGCGCAACGCCATCACGCGCAAGCTCGGTGCGTTCAAGACCTCGATGTTGCAGGACGTGGAAGCAGGACGCTCGCTCGAAGTCGAAGCGCTGCTCGGCGCGCCCTACGAACTCGCGCAACGCACGGGCGTGGCGGCGCCGTCGCTCGGCATGCTCTACGGCATGGCGCGTCAGCTCGACGCGAATCTGGAGGCAGCGCGACGCGCCACGAAGGGCTAGATCCTGTGGTGATGCGTTTGATTCATCTTCAGCGCCACTGATTTGCGTAACGCACTCGCGATGACCGCAAGCTGGCGCGAGTGACGGGCGAACCTCATTTCTACAAGGCGGGAAAAAACTGCCTGTCATGGCGCGCGGCAGACGCAGCCCGCGCCGCTTCATCCGGCACCCGATAGCGCGCCCGCAACCAACCTGCCTGAACCCGCGTGACCACGGCCTGCGTGCCTGGCGGCGCATACTGCGCGTTCTGCGTCCCCGCCCGCGTGTCTTTCACCAGCTACGCTCCGGTCCGCACAAAATGAGGCGCAACACGGGGCACGAAATTTGCAAGTACATGCCGAATGTCCGCGCGGATCAGGCTGCGCTTATGCCGCCGAATGCCGCCCGATGCCGCCGCCACTGAAGTCATCGATATCCGACCCGTTCTCATGCAAAGGTTCTTCCGCTTTTTCGCATTTCGCTCGCACGGCTCGCCGCATCTCACAACCCGTGCGGCCCTTGCCACCCTCACTGCCTTCGCGTGCGCGCTGTTCATGGTCGGCGCTCACGCCGCGCCCCCGGCCAATCCCGCCTCTCCGGTCGTACTGACACCCGCGCAGGCGCACGCCGCGCTGCAAGTGCTCGACGATCCGGTCCAGCGCGGCCGAGTCGAAGACACGCTGCGCGCCATCGCCGCCGCAGGCGCGCTCTCTACGCCCGCCAGCACGCCCTCAGCCGCGAGCGCGGCCGCATCGGCTGCGGAGGCTGCGGCGGCAGCGCCCGCCTCCGCGCCGATCAAGGAGGCATTGCGCTCGAACGGCCTTGTGTTGCAGATCGCCGATCACGCCGCGCACAGCGCTCGGATCCTCGGTGCGCGTCTGCTGCACACACGCGCGGCGCTCTTCGATCTGCCGTCCGCGCGCGCCTGGTGGGCCGAGCGGCTGCACACGCCTGCTGGCCATGCGATGCTGCTCGGTCTGCTACGTGTACTGCTGCTCACGCTCGCACCCGCACTGATCGCCGAGGCGCTCACGCGCCGCTTCATCGCCCGGCCGCATCGCGCGATCGTTGCGTACGCCACGGCCACGCTCGCCGACACGACACCCGCCGCGAACCCGTCCGTGCAAGACGACGCCGCGCGCGTGGCGCAAGACGAAGCCCTGCGCGCCGCGGCAGGCATGAAGCCTGCCGAGCCGTCCGCCGCTACTGTTGACAATTCGAATGCCGGACCCGGCACCCACGCGCAAGCGAGCGTGGCCGAATCCGCCACAACGAAACAAGCGCCGAGTGCCGCGACACGCCTGCGCGCGCGCGCCGCGCACCACTGGAAGCGGCTGCAACGCCTGCCCGCCGCGCTGCTGCTCGCCTCGCTCGAACTCCTGCCGGTTCTCGCATTCGGCCTGTGCGCCGCGGGCGTGCTCTCGCTGTTCGGCTCGAACGACACGGCGCTTGCGGCGGCGGTCGGCCAGCTTGTCGATACGTATGTGATCTGCCGCATCGTGATCGCTGTCGGCGCGCTGCTCTTCGCACCCGACGCCGACGCCCTGCGCCTGCTGCGGCTCTCCGGCGGCGCAGCGGCGTTCGCGCAGCGCTGGACCGTGCGCATCGTCGCGATCGGCGGCGCAGGCGGCGCGCTGACCGCGGCGGTGCCGCTCGGCATGACCGAGGACGCGCATCTCGCCTTCATCAAGGTCATCACGCTGATCGGCCACCTCGCGCTCGCCGTCATGATCCTGCAGTGCCGCCGTCCGGTGGCCGATGCCATGCGCCGCTCGGGCTCCGGCCGCGGCACGCTTGCTTACCTCGCGCACTGGTTCGCCGACATCTGGGCCGGTGTCGCGATTTTTGCCGTAATGGCGCTGTGGCTCGTCTGGGCACTCGATCTGCGCGGCGGCTATCGTGAGCTGATGCGCGCAGGCGGCGTGTCGCTCGTCGTGCTGCTTCTCGCGCGTGTGGTCGCCATCGTCGCGCTCGGCGCGCTCGGCCGCGTATTCGATCCGCTCGGCAATCGCGACGACGCAACCATCGCGCAGCGCCGCACCTACCGCTACTACCCGTTGCTGCGGCACGTCGCGACGGCTGCGGTCTGGCTCGTCACGCTCGACGTGCTGCTGCACGTCTGGGGCCTGCATCCGGGCCGCATGCTCGTGAACGCGCCGATCGGCCATCTGCTCGGCTCCGCGCTCGCGACCATCGTCGTCGCGGTCCTCGTCGCCGTCGCGATCTGGGAGGCCGCAAACGGAGCCGCCGAACGGCGTCTCGAAGCCTGGAGCAACGCCGGCGATTACGTGCGCGCAGCACGCCTGCGCACGCTGCTGCCGATGTTCCGCACCACGCTCGCCGTCGCGATCTTCGTCGTCGTCGGCCTGACCGCGCTGTCGCAACTCGGCATCAACACGGCGCCGCTCATTGCGGGCGCAAGCATCTTCGGCGTGGCGCTCGGCTTCGGCTCGCAAAAGCTCGTGCAGGATTTCATTACTGGAATTTTCCTGCTCACCGAAAACGCCATGCAGGTGGGCGACTGGGTGACGCTCGCGGGCGTGTCGGGCACGGTCGAATTTCTGTCGATCCGCACCGTGCGCCTGCGCGGCGGCGACGGCTCGCTCTATACGGTGCCGTTCAGTTCGGTGACGACGGTCAACAACACCAATCGCGGCATCGGCAATGCGGCGGTGAAAGTGGCGATCGCCTACGGCGCGGATGTGCAGCGCGCGATCGATACGATGAAGGAAATCGGCGCCGAACTGCGCACCGACGACAAGTTCAAGGCCGGCATCCGTAGCGATTTCGCGTACTGGGGCATCGATCAGGTGGACGGCGCGAGCGTCACGCTCGTCGGGCAGATTCAGTGCACGGATGCATCGCGCTGGCCGGTGCAGCGCGAATTCAACCGGCGGCTGCTCGAGCGCTTCACGGCGCTCGGCATTGCGCTCGCGAATCCGCAGCGCAATTTCGTGGTGGGCCTGCCTGGCGCCACGGATGTGGAAGGTCAGGCCGACAACGACGGCACGTCCGACGATGAAGCGCGCACGACACGGCGCACTGCGCAAGACAGCAAGCCGCACAACGGACGCTCCGGCGACGGACACGGATCGCCGGGTGCGGGCCGCAAGCCGTCGTGAAAGCCATCGTGAAAGCCGCTGCGGTGACTGCCGCTGCAACCGCTGTTGCAGCATTCCGCTGAGCGTTTTCACTCCCGAAAACACTCACCTCAAGCCGCTGAAGTCTGCTGCGCCGATCCTTCGGCGTTTCGGACTTTCCCGTCCAATCAACAACCTACGCGCAGCAATGCCGTGCGCTGCACAAGCCTCGCGACCGCTCCCGAAGAAGCTCACCATTGGCATCGCGCCGGGGCGTGAGCTTGCGGCGTGACGCACCGCAGCCCGTTTCGCGCCTTCATCGACGTGACCCATGGCGTCTGCGATGTCGAACGCCGCTCGACAAATAAAAAGGCGCCCCAGCGGGCGCCTCAGAAAAAACACGCTGGCGAACCAGCGGCGGCGGCACGTTGCCGCTTATGCCTCGACGTCTTCGAGACTGAAGATTTCCGACTGGTCGTTGTACGAAAAAATCTCGCCGTAACGGCCCCAGTCGATCACCGTATCGAGCGTTTGCTCGGCGGCGACATCGGAGAGGAAGTCTTCGAGTTCCTGCTCGAAGCGCACGCGCGGCGCACGATGTCCGGGACGTTCGTTCAGCACCTTCTTGATGTTCGCCGCGAGCGGCACGTTGCGCAGCAGATGCTCCGCGAACATCATCTTGCGCGCCTGCGTGCCCATCTCGACGAACACGCGCGCGGGCGGCGTGAGCAGCAGGTCGCCTTCGCGCACGTCCGCAAACCCGAGCAACTGGAGCATTTCGGCGATCGGGAACAGATCGTCGACTTCGAGATGCAGCGAGCGCGCGATTTCCGGCATGTCGGCGCGGCCGTGATACGGCGCGGCCGCGAGCGTTTCGATCAGACCGGCCATCAGGTTGGTCGAAACGTTCGGCAAACGGCTGCCCACTTCGAGCGCGCCGTGCGACGCGGCAGTCGCTTCACGCGCGGTCATCCTCGCGTAAATCTCGTCGACGAGCTTGCGGAACGCCGGATCGAGGCGATTGCGCGGATGCTTGAACGGCACCTTGATTTCGGCGACGACGCGGCCCGGATTCGACGACAGCACGAGAATGCGGTCGCACATGAACACCGCTTCTTCGATGTTGTGCGTGACGATCAGCACCGACTTGATCGGCAGACGCCCCTGTGTCCACAGATCGAGCAGGTCGGTACGCAGCGTTTCGGCGGTCAGCACGTCGAGCGCGGAAAACGGCTCGTCCATCAGCATCAGCATCGGATCGACAACGAGCGCGCGCGCAAAACCCACGCGCTGGCGCATGCCGCCCGAAAGCTCGCGCGGATAGGCGTTCTCGAAGCCGTCGAGACCGATCAGGTCGATGGCCGCCAGCGCGCGCTCGCGGCGCTCGCGTGCGCCCACGCCCTGCGCTTCGAGGCCCGCTTCCACGTTTTGCAGCACGGTCAGCCACGGAAACAGCGCGAAGGTCTGGAACACCATCGACACGCCTTCGGCCGGGCCGTCGAGCGGCTTGCCGAGCCAGTCCACTTCGCCGCTGCCCGCCTTGATGAGACCGGCGATGATGCGCAGGAGCGTCGATTTGCCCGAGCCCGAACGGCCGAGCAGCCCGACGATCTCGCCTTCGCGCAGCGAGAGGTTCACGTCTTCGAGCACGAGCCGTTCGTCTCCGGTCTTGGCGAAGCCGCGCGAAACGTTGCGCACGGAAAGAACCTCCGCGCCGCTCGTGGGACGCGTCGGGGCGGTCGGTGCGATCAGGTCGGGAGAAACGAATTTAGGATTCAGCATCGCGGTCTACTCTCAATCGAGCCGCAGCCGGGACTCGGCGTACGTGTACAACGGACGCCAGAGCACGCGGTTGAACAGCGTGACGAACAGGGACATCACAGCGATGCCCAGGATGATTTTCGGAAAGTCGCCTGCGGCGGTCGTCTGCGCGATATACGCGCCCAGCCCGTGCGCGGCGACCTTCGTGTCGCCCCACTGCACGAACTCCGAGACGATGCTCGCGTTCCACGCGCCGCCCGACGCCGTGATCGCGCCGGTGATGTAGTACGGAAAAATGCCCGGCAGCATCGCCTGGCGCCACCACTGCCAGCCGCGGATGCGGAAGTTCGTCGCCGCTTCCTTGTAATCGTTCGGATAGGCGCTTGCGCCCGCAATCACATTGAACAGGATGTACCACTGCGTGCCCAGCACGATCAGCGGCGAGAGCCAGATGTCCGGATTCAGGTGAAAGCGCACGATCACGATCACGAACACCGGAAACAGCAGGTTCGCCGGGAACGCCGCGAGAAACTGCGCGAGCGGCTGCACCTTCTCCGCGAGCGCCGGGCGCAGGCCGATCAGCACGCCAATCGGCACCCAGATCACCGAGGCGATCACGATCAGCACCAGCACGCGCAGCAGCGTGATCAGGCCGAGCACCAGCACGTGCTCCACCTCGTCGAGCGTGACGCCCGTGCGCACGTAGGCCACCACGCGCCACACCACGTACACCGTGAGCGCGATCACGAACGCGGCCCACACGATGTCGCCCGCGCGCGAGCGCCGGCTGCGCGCCGCACTGACCGCCGGCATCGCCCGCGGCAGCTGCACGCGGATCGGAATGCGCGCGAGCGCCGCGAGCAGCATGCCC